>NZ_OY762653.1:339500-679000 GCF_963666195.1 Trichococcus shcherbakoviae | reverse complement strand
CGCCGCCTGTCAAACCAGTGGGGGAAAATACGCCATCGCCAGTTAAGCCTTTTTCGACAGCGGCTTTCATGACGTGGTAATTGTTGCGCATCTGTTCCCAAATATCCTCGCGCGTTCGGTGGCTCTTGGCCATTTCCTGCAGCAGCATCAATTCGGAAATCGGTTTGCCGCTTTCCTCCGCGGCCGTAACCAGTTCTGCAATCTTATTGTACAAAGCCGTATTCCTTCTTTCCTAACTTATCAATATCGCCTTTTCGATGAAAGGCAGCTCGTTGATTTCGTAGATTATTTCTTTGGTGGGGACCGTATCCAGATAGAGGATGACCCATTCGGTATCGCTCTCCCTGAAAATGCGGATATCATTCAGGGGATAGCCTTTGAATGCGAAATAATTCTGCCATTCTGCCTCGCTGTAAAGATGGTATTGGAGCGTATTCTGATGGATGAAATAGATAGGCAGATGCGCATCCAAACGCATCGAAAAGTTGTCGATGGCAACATGGTTCAGGACGATCGAGCCGCCCCCGATGGAACTGCCCGTGACGGATATTTTTTTCTTGTCCCGTTCCAACACCATCTTGGCTGTGTTCGGGTGGCCGACGGGGGAGTCGCCGATCTCTTCGATGAATGTCACGGCTATCTTTTGGGATTCGGCCATCTTCAGGGATTGCGGAATCATCGGATCATCCGCCGCAAAACCAAGTATGCCGCCGAGGATCGCAAAATCGGTGCCGTGCCCGAGATGGGTATCCGCGAACGATTCGTAGTAGTGGATCGTGACCTTTTTCGGCTTGACCTCGAACAGCTGCGCCGCCGCTTTCCCCAATGCCAGGGCGCCGGCAGTATGCGAACTGGAAGGGCCGACCATCACCGGTCCGATGATGTCGAATATGCTTCTGAATGTATGGCTCATGAAGATCCCCTTTCCTTATCGATTCGTGAAAGCTTGCATTTCATTATAGCGAAAAGGCTGTAGGAATGACAGGACGCCAACACGCTTTTTAGCAGATTCTAATGACACATGAATAATAATCGAGAAATTAAATTACCTGGACAATGTGTGTGTCTTTCTGATTCATCCATAAAATGAAATTTTCATGTGGTATTGCAAAAGCTCTCTCATTATCGGCATTCCGGCATAGTAACGCTTCCTTTTCATATGATATAATGACCTCATCATCCTGAAAGGAACGCGTGAGAAAATGGAACTAAAAGAACTGGTTGGATTAAAAGCTGCAGAATACATCAAAGACGGTATGACAGTAGGTCTGGGGACGGGCTCGACTGCTTATTATTTTGTGAAGGAAATCGGTAGACGTGTGAACGAGGAAGGATTGAAGATCACTGGGGTGACGACTTCTATCCAAACGAAGGAATTGGCTGAGTCGTTAGGGATTCCGTTGAAGAGTGTGGATGAAGTTACTTGCATCGACATCACAGTGGACGGAGCCGATGAAATCAGCGAAGATTTCCAAGGGATCAAAGGCGGCGGCGGAGCCTTGCTGTTCGAAAAGATCGTTGCCGATAATTCCAAGAAAGTCATCTGGATCGTCGATGAAAGCAAAATGGTGAAACATCTGGGCGCATTCCCGCTGCCAGTGGAAGTTGTCTGCTACGGATCGATCCAACTGTTCAATAAATTCAACGAAAAAGGCTACAATCCGGAATTCCGTAAGACGGCAACCGGGGACTATTATTTGACTGATGAGAAGAATAACATCATCGATCTGCATCTGGGTGAAATTTTGGATCCGAAGGCACTTGCCGAGGACCTGATCCATCTGACCGGTGTCGTGGAGCATGGTTTGTTCCTGGATTGTGTGGATACCGTTTTGGTCGGTACAAAAGACGGCGTGAAAGTGATCGAAGCGAAAAGATAAGCTTCAACTCAGATGCACAAAAACGTTTTGCGCTGTGCTTGATATTCGAAAAGTCAGATTCAGATGGAGGAAAAGCCTATGAGAATGGTAGATTTAATTATCAAGAAACAAGAAGGCAAAGCATTGACGAAAGAAGAGATCCGTTTCATCATCGATGGCTACACGGATGGGTCGATCCCTGATTATCAGATGAGCGCATGGGCGATGGCCGTATTTTTCCAGGACATGACCGATGAGGAGCGGATGGAATTGACGATGGCCATGGCTGAGTCCGGCGATCAGATCGATCTTTCCGCCATTGAAGGAATAAAAGTCGACAAACATTCAACCGGTGGCGTCGGCGACACGACGACGTTGGTTTTGGCTCCATTGGTCGCCAGCTGCGGCGTGCCGGTAGCGAAAATGAGCGGACGCGGACTGGGGCATACAGGCGGAACGCTGGATAAACTGGAATCGATCCCCGGCTTCCACGTGGAGATCGACGAAGCGACCTTTGCGTCCATCGTGAATGAAAACAAGGTCGCCGTAATCGGGCAATCCGGCAACCTCTGCCCTGCAGACAAAAAATTATATGCGCTGCGGGATGTGACCGGAACCGTGAACTCATTGCCGCTGATCGCAAGTTCGATCATGTGCAAAAAAATCGCAGCCGGTGCGGATGCGATCGTGCTCGATGTGAAAATCGGAGCCGGAGCGTTCATGAAGACGGAAGAGGATGCGCGGGCACTTGCCCATGCGATGGTCAAAATCGGCAATCTGGCCGGCCGCAAAACGATGGCGATCATTTCCGACATGAGCCAGCCTTTGGGTGTGGCTGTAGGGAACGCCTTGGAAGTTGAAGTAGCGATCGAAACGTTGAAGGGCAACGGGCCGAAAGACCTGGAGGCGCTCTGTATCGAATTGGGAAGCCAGATGGTCTATCTGGGCGGGAAATCGGCTGATTTGGCTGAAGCCCGTGCACTTGTGACAGAAAACCTCCGCAACGGCAAAGCCTTGGAGAAATTCAAAGTTTTTGTAGCCTCCCAAGGCGGGAACCCGGCAGTCGTGGATGATTATTCATTGATGCCGCAAGCCTCGCTCCAACAGGATGTTTTGGCAGTAGCATCCGGGTATGTGACGGAAATCGTTGCGGATGATATCGGAGTGGCCGCTATGCTTTTAGGGGCTGGACGCGCCACGAAAGAAAGCACGATCGATCTGTCGGCTGGACTGAAGATTCTGAAAAAAGTCGGTGATCCAGTTCAAAAAGGCGAAGCAATCGTCAGAATGTTCGCCAACAAAGCAGATTTCGGTCAGGCCGAAAAGCTGATCCAGGAAGCCTATTCCATCGGTGAAGAACAAAAAGAAATCACGCTGATCCACAGTGTCATCTTAGATTGAACACAAAAGCATCCGAGCCGCACACGATAAAATGTGTGCAGTTCGGATGCTTTTTAAATATTAGACAAGTATAAAACATTTTCAATCCAAAGGTGCATCACTGTAGATGTTTTACGGGTTTGTAAAATATTTCATGCATCAAAAATGATGTCTAGCGGTACAAGCCTGCCTCTCGGAAATTAGATAAATCTGACCCATTGCGCTCTGCGATGCTCATTCAGGACCAGATTTCCTAAATTTCTTTCGAGGCAGAGCGGGCTTGTACCGCTTTTCCTATTGGTCGAAGGTTACGTTCGTGATGTCCTTGCTCATGTTCATCAGATCGTTCACCAGATCCTTTTTCTTGTAGTAATGCGGCAAATCGATTCCGTAGATGACGATATATTTCGGGTAATCGCTCTCCGGATTCTCGATCAGAAACTTCATGTCCGAAGTCTCGATGTTGTTCTCGGAAAGGAACAATTCGATCGCTTTCTTCAAATCCTGGTGGCGATAATGGATTTCCACATGCAGCCCGCCGATGGAAGTCCTGAGTTTTTTGATGATATGCAGAACGACATAAAGAATCAGGCAGCCGATGAAAGATAGGAAATAATAACCCATCCCGACGGCAATCCCGAGACCGGCGACCGTCCAAATCGTTGCTGCCGATGTCAGGCCGGTGACCGTATCCCGTTTGGTGATGAGGATCGTGCCGGCGCCGAGGAACCCGATACCGCTGACGATCTGGGCGATGATGCGCGTGAAGTCGACCGTGATGCTGGATGCGATATCCGGATTCGCAATCGCCAAGTTCAGACTGTAAAAAGCGATCTCGAGCTGAATCAAGGTGATGAGGCAAGCTGAAACGGAAACGATGATGTTCGTACGCAGACCCGCTGCTTGACGATTCTCTTCGCGTTCATAGCCGATGATGCCACCGACAAATACCGCCGCAAGCAAGCGCATCGTTATTTCCAATGTGCTGATGGAATACACAGCAGTCCCCCCTTTCAAAATAGAGCATTTCTTCTATTTTAAAGCATCTGCAGTATTCTGTAAAAGGAAATGACGATTTTCTGAAAATATGCAGAATCACGCCGATTCTTCCTTCCTCATGTGATAAAATGGGAATTAACATGAATTTTTGATTAGAGGAGGGACAATATGTCGAAAAAAGAGTGGCTGGCTGGGATGAAAGCCATCTATCCGGTTTGTTTCGGTTACATTCCGATGGGTTTGGCCTGCGGGGTGCTGCTGCAGCAAGCCGGCTATCATTGGTTGGCTGTCATGCTGATGAGCCTGATCATCTACGGGGGCGCTTCGCAGTTCATGATCGCTTCGATGACTGCGGCAGGGGCAGGTCTACTGGAAATGGTGATCATGATCTTTTTCATCAATCTGAGGCATCTCTTGATGAGTTCAAGCCTGGCCCACAGAATCCGCGAGAAGAGCACGGTTTTCAGCATATTCTTTGCGCAGACGATCACCGATGAATCGTTCGCTGTCAACACGCTGTATTTCAAAACCGAAGGCATGTGGAATCCAACGAAAGCAATTGCCGCAAATCTCACGGCCTACGCTACCTGGATTTTGAGCACCGGGATCGGGGCGATGGCCGGTAAGAGCATCGCTTTGTCGCCGGTTGTGATGAATTACATCCTCATTGCGATGTTCATCTTCCTGCTCATTTCCCAGATTGAGAACCGTATCGTGTTCTGGACGGCTGTATTTTCCAGCATCATAGCAGTCCTGTTGATGAGTCTGCTGCACCATAACATCGCCATCGTCCTGACGTCGATTCTGGCCTCCGGATTTGGGCTGTACCTTCAGAATAAGAAAGACGAAAAGGAGGGGATTTTGCGTGGATGATAAAGCATTATGGCTCATTTTGGGTGGCGGTTTGGTGACTTTTCTGCCCAGATGGCTCCCGATTGTTGCCTTGAAGAACGCGCGGATTCCAATCTGGTTCCAGAAATGGATGAGCTTCCTGCCGGTTTCCATCTTTTCGGCATTGATCGCTTCGGATATCTTTTTCTGGGAAGGCAATGTTTCCTTGAATATATTGGGAAACGCCAAACTATTGCCGTCGCTTGTGACTGCAGTGGTGGCTTATTATTCGAAAAATATGATTCTCTCCGTCATCGTCGGCATCGTGGGCATCAGTCTGATGGTGTGGGTACTTTGATTTTACTTTCCTTTTTTTAATTGCTTTGCCATCTTATTTTCATAATTCTGTTGACATACTTTTGTTTCTTGATTATGATGAATGCATAAAAGAAGAGGAGGCAGTCGAATGCAAACGATCACGCGTGTTACAGCAATGAACGGAAAAAGCTGGCAAAGCCGCATAGTGTAGGTTGATCGTGTGACAGGACTGTCCATAGATGCAACCTCAGATTTAATCTGGATTAGCGTCTATGCGGATTTTTCCTTCTTTTACTTATTCAGGAAACCATCACCGCAAAGACTATCAGGGTCTCTGCGGTTTTTTTGTATCCAAAAACGCTTTTTTATCCGGATTATGATGTGCAGAAAAAGAAAATATAAAAATGGAGGAATATGGATGATGAAAAATGGGATGAAAAATATGTTGCGATTGAGCTCGGTAGTGGCGATCGGGTTGTTGGCTGCTTGCGGAAACACAGCGTCGGAAAATGATTCTTCTGCGGCTACAAATGAAAGCGAACAGGAACAGGTTTATATCGGCATCCTGCAGTTGACGACGCATCCAGCCTTGGATCAGATCACGGAAGGCATCCTGGATGAGTTGGCGGCGGCCGGCTATGTCGACGGCGAGAATGCCACCATCGATTTCCAGAATGCGCAAGGGGACCAGGCGAACATGAAATCGATCGCCGAAAGCTTCGTCAGCCATGACGCAGACATCATGATCGGCGTCGCGACGCCAGCCGCGCAAGCGCTGAAGAATGCCTCAGATGAGATTCCGGTGATCCTTGGCGCGGTCCAGGATCCAGTCGGCGCTGGACTGGTTGAATCCTTGGAAATTCCCGGCAGCAATGCAACGGGGCTGTCGAACCGGACACCTTCGAACGAGCAGATGGCTTTGATCAAGCAATTCCTGCCGGATGCCACAACAATCGGTGTCATGTACACGACTGCCGAAGACAATGCGATCATCTCCGGCCAACGCGCTGAGCAAGCGGCAGCAGATTTAGGCTTCGATGTCGTCACGAGAACGATCACTACTTCGAACGACATCGCCCAAGCGGCGGAAAGTCTGGCTAAAGAAGTGGACGCAATCTACGTACCGAATGACAATGTCATCGCGAGCGGGATGGCAACCTTGGTGGATGCGGCCGATGCGTTCGGCATCCCGGTTTTCCCGGCAGCTGATACGATGGTGAAAGACGGCGGTGTTGCGACTTTCGCGCCAAGCCAATACGGCATGGGCACCCAGATCGGCCAAATCGCGGTCGACATCCTGAAAGGCGCTGACCCGGCGACTTATCCGGTCCAACTGGTCAAAGAGAATTCCGTTTACATCAACCAAGCCAAAGTGGACGAACTGGGCTTGACGATTCCGGAAGACGTCAAAGCCGATGCGGTGTTTGTGGAATTGGCTGAATAATAGTCATATATGGGGGGCTCATCCAATTGCGGATGAGCTTCTTTTTTTGGAGTGGCACTGGGTAGGCGTGAGCTGAGGTTACCGGATGCGGAGAAAAACTGATCTGTCGGTCGAACGGATCAAAAAAACAAAAACGCGCCAACGATCAGTATCTTCCTACCGTTCGCTGGCGCGTTTATATTATATTCAACTTTTTACTGAACGATTGGCGTACTGACGGTAGTCGATCCCGCGCATCTCGCACCAGTCGATGATGTCCCTTTGGAAGATGAGATCCGTCCGAGCCAGATTGGCAACCGATGTTTTGCCAAGCATCGCCATCACCGTCGTGATCTGTTCCTTCCAAGCTTCGACCGTTTCGGCAGTCTTCTCCGGTCCATTGCTCAGTACCATATGCAGGAACTGGCCGGAAAGTCCGACAGCCTTCGCGCCCAAGCTCAAAGCCTTGACGATGTCCAGCGGTGTTTTGATGCCGCCTGATGCAAGGAACTCCGCTTTTCCGCGGTGAGCATCGGCTTCCAACAGCGAAATCAAAGTCGATTGGCCCCAGTTTTCCAACTCATCATAGGCTAGTGCTGTCCGCCTTGCGTTTTCGATCGCCGCAAAGTTCGTGCCACCTTTGCCGGAGACATCGATCGTCCGGACACCTACAGCAATCAGCTGCGCGATTGTTTCCCGACTCATGCCGAAACCGACTTCCTTCACGATGACGGGGACGCCGACATGCGCTGTGATCTCCTCGATCTGGCGCAGCCACATCGTGAAATCACGGTCGCCTTCCGGCATGATCATTTCCTGCGGTGCATTGATGTGAATCTGCAAAGCATCGGCCTCGAGAATATCCACAGCGCGCTTGGCATTCTCAAGCGAATGGTGGGCGCCGATATTCGCGAACACCTGACCATTAGGGTTCACCTTGCGGATGATTGCAAAGCTGTCGCTTACGCTGGGGTCCTTCAACGCCGCACTGACGGAGCCGGAAGCCATCGCCAAGCCGGTCATTTTCGCGACAGTCGCCAGATCGGCATTGATCTGTTTGGTCCGTTCGCTGCCGCCGGTCATGCCGTTGATGTAGAAAGGCGCAGCCAAGCTCATCCCGGCAAACTCCGTATGCAAGGAAATGTCCGCCACTTTCAAATTGGGCAAAGAGTGATGAACAAAGCGCATCTTCCCGAAATCGGAAAGGTCGGCTGGCTGATACTGTTTTTCGGCCAGATCGACATGCTGGTCTTTTCTGTTTGAATCAAGCGTCATTCGGAAGCTCCTTTCCATTCGATGGCTGCTGCACTTCTAACGTAGCTGAAGACATGCAGCGGCAAGTTCATGATCCCGACTTTTTCCCATTCGGAAATCAAGGGGATGATGCCCGATTGCCTATCGATGATGACGATGCCGCAGTCTCCACCGCCAGCACCGGATGATTTTGCCGCACCCAGATTCTTTTCGGCCAAGTCGCATAACTGCGTCAATGGGGGTGTCTCGATGACGACGCCGGTATGCGCAGTCAATTGCTGCAACAACAAACGGTTCTCGCGGATGCCTGCCTGAATCGCCTGCAGATCGGCTTTTTCGAAAGCGGTGATCATGGCATTAACGCACTTTTTGCTGGCCTCCAGGAAAGTTTTGTAATAATCGTCGATGCCTCCACGGACATCGTTGACGCGGTCGACAAGATGGGTGGTCGAAGCCGGCGAGCCGGTCCAGCCGATCACCAACCGCAGATTGGCTGGTGGTGTCAAGGGCCGGATCATCAATTGCGGCCAGGGTGATTCCAACAACTCGGTGAGCGTCAACTCGGCTGCTTGTTTCATTACCCATTCCCTGTCGAAGCAGGCATAAGCGATCCAGCCGCCGTAGGTGCTTGCGGCAATATCACCGAAAGAGCCGTTGCTTTTGACGGATAGATGCGCCAAAGCAGCCAATTTGTAGACCAACTCAAAATCCGGATCGATCGCATAAAATTTCAGCAACGCTTTGATCGTCGCGACCGTCACCGCACCGCTCGATCCCAGCCCGTATTTTTTCCCGCTGGCGTTGTCCAACTCGCTCTTCACGGAAAGATGGAAATAGGATAACGGTACCCCGGTTTCTTTGATATAGCGTTCCGTCACCTTGACAGCTTCGGTGATGTAGAGGAACGGATTTTCGCGCTGGTCGATGACCAACTGATCTTCTTCGCGGGTCCAAGGAATAGGCAAACCGCCATACTGCGCCGACCGGATCGTTCCGGTCGTATCGGCTTCTTCCAAAGACACTGTAATGAACTGAT
This sequence comes from Trichococcus shcherbakoviae, assembly GCF_963666195.1. Taxonomy (NCBI): domain Bacteria; kingdom Bacillati; phylum Bacillota; class Bacilli; order Lactobacillales; family Carnobacteriaceae; genus Trichococcus; species Trichococcus shcherbakoviae. The sequence continues at coordinate 669,900 of NZ_OY762653.1, read as the reverse complement.
CCAAGGCGACCAAAATCGACGGATGGCCCGGCGTCACTACCGCATATTCTCCGGCGATGAACAATTTACCCGGAGCACTTGCTTCTGTTACAGTCATACGTTCAACCCTCTCTATTCCTGATTAATCGTTCCAATTGTAGACAGCGCGTTCGGCTGCAGTCAATTCCCGTATTCCTTTTCCGGGCTTGGTGATGATCAATTTATCCTCTGTGAAATGCTCCAACAACGCTTCTTTTATCGTTTCGGCTTGCGAAAGGCGGCACAGCACCTTCACATTCGGACCGGCATCCATTGTGACATAACAGGCAATGCCTTGCTTGCGCAAAGCCTGAGCGGTCTTGATGGCGACGATGCTGTCCGGTTCCCAATAGGAAAAAGGCGGTTCCGCACCCAACATGGTTCCGTGCATCTTCATGCCATTCGCTTCGGTGATTTCACCCAAGCGGATGAAATCCTTCGCGGCGATGGCTGCTTTGATGTCCAGGATATCTCTTTTCGCCGATTCCACCCAAGCGGGATAGAAGGGCGAAGTCTCGACAGTCCGCTTCATTCCGATGCGGCTGGAGACTTCCTTCGCTTTCTGGTTGACCGCAACGATGACCATGCCGATATCCCAGCCGGCATCGTCGACCGGTACCGCGAAGGAATCATCGGAACAAGTACCCATATCCCATTCCACAAAACCGCCGTAGATGCTGCGCGTCGCACTGCCGCTTCCGCGTCTTGCGAAGGTTGACAATCGCTGCGGATCCAAATCAAGACCCAAGGCCAAGTTGGCAGCTCCTGCCAAAGCAGCGAAGGCGGAGGCGGAGGATGCCAATCCGGCTGCGGTAGGGACATGGTTGATGCTTTCAACGCGTGCACGCATGGCTGTGTTTTTTTCTTCACGGAACAGATCAAGGAAGTTGGATATTTTTTGCGTCTCTTTTTCGCCTTGCTTCTCGCCGTTCAGATAGAAGGAATCCTTCGGGAGGGCTTCATCGAAGACGACCATCGTATCCGTGTAGAGTTTGTCCAAGGTCAGGGAAAGGCTGCTGTTCATAGGAAGAAAGTCGGTTTCATCCCGCTTCCCCCAATATTTGATCAGCGCGATGTTGGTATGCGCTCGGACATAAGCTTTCTTAGGCATCTTCATTTCCTCCCATTTGATAGATCCAAGTCCGGATTGCCCCGGCTTGGCGTATAGCTTCTTCCACTTTTTCCGCTTCGGAGCGGGTACTCGCCAATGCGATCATGCAACCGCCGCGTCCGCCGCCTGTCAGTTTGGCGCCCAGTGCTCCTGCCGAAAGGGCGGCTGATACGAGTCTGTCCAGATCAGGACTGGATACTTCCAGAAAAGACAACACCTCATGGGCTTGGTTCATCAATTGCCCCAATTGTTGCGGATCATTCGCTTCGATCGCGGACTTCGCCGTTTGAGCAAGACCGCCCAAACGGGTGATGGCGTCTCGGTAAGGTTGCGGATTTGCTCCGTTCAGTTTCATGGCGATGCTGGCTACCGCTTCCTTTGTTTGGCCGGTCACGCCGGTATCGCCGACAATCATGTAAGCCTTCAGGTTCAAAGGGAAAGCTTCGAAAGGCTGGCCTTTGATGTAAAATAGCGGTGCCTCGCCGCTTGCCGTGGCGGCATCCAGGCCGCTTGGGTTTCCGTGTGCGACCTTTTCGGATATGTTGACGAGCCGGAGCAAGGTCGCTTGGTCCAACGGTTTATCGAAGTAGGCGAAAAGGGCGCGGGTCAAGGCCACTGACACGGCAGCGCTGGAACCCATGCCTCTTTCAGCCGGTATGGTGCTCGCGAGCGAAATCGCTAGGTTTTCGTCCGATACCTGCAGTTCGGCCAATGCCGATTGGATGGCTGTCCGCATGCTTTCCAAGATTTCAGGCATTTCTGCAGCGATGCCGTTATAATAGGAACAATCAATGGTCAAGGGACCTTCCGCTTCGCATACGGTCGCGGTCATTTCGACTGCCGGAAAGGGCAGTGCAATGGATGGCTCCCCGTGGACGACAGCATGTTCACCCATCAGGATGATTTTGCCGTGAGATTTGCCGGTTGAGCAACGAGTTTTTATCATATAGGATCGTCCTTTACTGGTTATGAATCAAGCGGAAAAGTCGTACTGTCGCTGATTCTTACGCGTCTTCTATTATGCTTGCTGTACATGGATTTTGCAAATCGGCATGATTTCGCCGGATCATTCGCTTTTAAATTCTTTTTTAAATAAATTTTGACAAATTCAGCACATATTTTTCGCTATTTTCTTTCATCATTTTCATTGTATCGGAGCAAAAATGCAAAGTAAATCAAATCTTTGGGATTTTACGGAAACTTAAAAAGCTATCCTGCCGCAGAATGCAAAGATTAGGTTTCAATTAAAATTAAATGTTCGTATTTGATGGGGGTTAAATTTTCAGAAAAGTGTGATACAATTACCAAAAGTTTGATTATTTCCAGAAGGGAAAAGCTATGATAGAAGATAGAAACTACTACGAAATCCATCGTGAAGAATGGCAAACTTTTCATCAAGATTCCATTCCGACAATCACGGAAGAGGAACTGAAGGAATTGACATCATTGAATGATAGGCTTTCATTGGAAGATGTTAAGGATGTCTATGTGCCTTTGGTGCATATGTTCGATATTTACTTGCAACAGTACCGGAATCTTCAGAGGGATAAAAGCAGATTTCTTGGCAGATCCTATGAACCGTCTCCGCTCATCATCGGTGTTACGGGTAGCGTCGCAGTCGGGAAAAGTACGACAGCACGTGTCCTGCAGAATCTTTTGAAACGGGCCTATCCTACAAAAGCAGTCGAATTGGTGACGACGGATGGTTTCCTGTATCCGAACCGGGTATTAAGGGAACGCAACATCATGGATCGCAAAGGATTCCCGGAAAGCTATGATATGGAAAATTTGGTGCAATTCCTTTTGGATGTGAAGACAGGCAAGCCGAATGTCCGGTTTCCGGTTTATTCCCACCGGATCTATGATATCGTCCCTGGCGATTATGAGGAAGTGAATCATCCGGATATCCTGATCGTGGAAGGGATCAATGTGCTGCAGTTGCCGAGCAATCAACAGATTTACGTCAGCGACTTCTTTGACTTTTCCATCTATGTGGATGCCGAGGAAGAGATGATCGAAAAATGGTACATCGAACGTTTCGAAATGCTGATGGACCTGGCAATCGATCAACCGGACAATTATTACTACAACTATGCAATCGGCAAACGTGAGGATGCCATCGAGATGGCCAGAGGCGTCTGGAAAAGGGTCAACCTCAAAAACCTTCGGGAGTATATCTATCCCACGATCACACGGGCAAATTTAGTGATTCACAAAACAACAAATCACTTTATTGATGAATTGTACATAAAAAAATATTAAAGAAATTGGAGAGATTATTAGATGATAGAGCAATTTACCGAGTTGGAAAAAATCGTCGTACTGGATTTCGGTAGTCAATACAACCAATTGATTACACGACGCATCCGTGAATTCGGCGTATTCTCAGAGTTGGTTTCACACCGCACAACTGCTGAAGATATCAAAGCGATGGGGAACGTCAAAGGGGTTATATTCTCTGGCGGCCCGAACAGCGTCTATGAAGACGACGCTTTCAAAGTCGATCCGGCTATTTTCGCTTTGGGCATCCCTGTATTGGGAATTTGCTACGGCATGCAATTGATGACCGACCATTTCGGCGGAAAAGTCATTCCTGCTGATGAAAGAGAATACGGACGTTCCGACATCCAAATCCCTGATTTGGATACGCCAATGTTCAAAGGCCTTTCCGACATCGAGACTGTCTGGATGAGCCATGGTGACAAAATCACTGAAATCCCTGCTGGCTTCAAAGTGACTGCTACAAACGACAACTGTCCTGTTGCAGCCTTCGCCAATACAGCAGAAAACTTCTACGGCGTCCAATTCCATCCGGAAGTACAGCACTCTGTACACGGCAATGAGATGCTGAAAAACTTCGCCTTCGAAGTCTGCGGCTGCTCAGGCAACTGGTCAATCGCCAACTTCATCGAAATCGAAACCAAAAAAATCAGAGAAACTGTCGGCGACAAAAAAGTCTTGTTGGGACTGTCCGGCGGGGTTGATTCAAGCGTAGTCGGCGTGTTGCTGCACAAAGCGATCGGCTCGCAATTGACTTGTATCTTTGTTGACCACGGCCTGTTGCGCAAAGGCGAAGGCGATCAAGTTATGGAAAGCCTTGTAGGCAAATTCGGCTTGAACATCATCCGCGTTGATGCGAAAAAACGTTTCATGGACAAACTGGCAGGCGTCAGCGATCCGGAACAAAAACGTAAAATCATCGGTAACGAATTCGTTTACGTATTCGACGATGAAGCTACGAAATTACAAGGCATCGACTTCTTGGCGCAAGGAACGCTTTACACCGACGTGATCGAAAGTGGAACGGAGACTGCCCAAACAATCAAGTCCCACCACAACGTAGGCGGACTGCCTGAAGATATGCAATTCAAATTGATCGAACCATTGAACACATTGTTCAAAGACGAAGTCCGCGAATTGGGAACACAACTTGGCATGCCTGACAGCATCGTTTGGCGTCAACCATTCCCGGGCCCTGGTTTGGGTATCCGCGTCATCGGCGAAATCACCGAAGAAAAATTGGAGATCGTCCGCGAATCAGACTACATCCTGCGCGAAGAAATCGCGAATGCTGGTTTGGACCGCGATGTATGGCAATATTTCACTGTCCTGCCAGGCTTCCGCAGCGTAGGCGTAATGGGCGACGGCCGCACGTATGATTACACAATCGGTATCCGCGCCGTGACATCGATCGATGGCATGACGTCCGACTGGGCTCGCATCCCTTACGAAGTGTTGGACAAAATTTCCCGACGCATCGTAAATGAAGTGAAGCACGTCAACCGCATAGTGTACGACATTACGAGCAAGCCACCATCGACCATCGAGTGGGAGTAAACTTTTCACATATAGAACCTTGCAAATATTAATTTGACGGGCTGTATAGTGCAATAAAACAGAAATCATCTTTTTAAGTTGTTGTATGAATGACCTTCATTCATGTATATGACCTAAAAAGGTGATTTTTTTGCGTTCATAGAAAGCAGCTACTGAGAAAGTCTGTTAGAAATGCGAAACACTTGCTTACTTGGATTAAATAAGCTAAACTTAAACAAAAAGTTAGGCGTGCCTAATAATATGTTTAATTGAACCTTATGGCCTGTGGAATGCTCAACACAAATTCAGAGACAGGAAAATAAAAACGAGAAGGGATCGACGCATCATGGAAAATTTAATAATCCAGAATATGAACATAGCCTATCAAGGGCAGTCTGCAATCAAAAATGCAACGCTTGCGTTTGAGCCGAACAAATTAACAGGGATCGTAGGACCAAATGGAGCCGGGAAATCAACCTTATTGAAAGGGATCATGGGCTTGACGCCGTTAAATACTGGAGCAGTAAGTCTTTACGGCAAACCACTGAAGGAAATGATAAACAAGATAGCCTATGTCGAACAGAGACAAGAAATCGATCTCTCATTTCCGATAGATGTTTTCGGAACCGTACTTTTTGGCACCTATGCAAATTTAGGCTTTTTCCAAAGACCGAAGCAAAAAGAGAAGGATTTGGCTTTAAAATCTTTAGAGAAAGTCGGAATGGCAGCTTTTAAAGATCGGCACATCAGTGAATTATCCGGTGGACAGCTGCAGCGCGTGTTCATTGCACGGGCGTTGGCACAGGAAGCTGAATGGTTGCTGCTTGACGAACCTTTTGCCGGGATCGATGCTACCAGCGAGAAAATCATCATTGAGCTCTTGAAACAACTCCGAGATGAAGGCAAATCAATCGTGATCGTGCATCATGATCTGCATAAAGTACAGTCATATTTTGATAATATTGTCCTGATCAATAAAGAAGTGGTTGCCAATGGTCCTGTATCTGAGGTGTTTACTGCCAATAATATGGGGAGGGCTTATGGGGAAGCAATTTCCGAAATGATCAGTCTAGGGGGTGGAACAAATGTTAAATGATTTTATTCAAGGACTCTTGGATTTCCAATTCCTGCAGAACGCTTTGATCACTTCCGTTATGGTTGGGATATCTGCCGGAATCATCGGTTGCTTCATCATTCTGCGAGGGATGTCTTTAATGGGGGATGCCATCTCGCACGCAGTATTACCGGGAGTGGCTCTATCTTACATGCTGGGGAGCAGTTATATCATCGGTGCCACGGTTTTTGGGATGGCGTCGGCCGCTCTCATTGGTTTTGTCACGAAACACAGTCGTTTAAAAAACGATACGGCAATCGGCATCGTCTTCAGCGCATTTTTTGCTCTAGGGATCATCTTGATTTCCTTCGCCAGAAGTTCCACGGATTTGTATCATATCCTCTTCGGGAATGTTCTTGCTGTCCGGGATTCTGACATGTTGTTGACAGCCGCTGTGCTTATTATCGTCTTGATCTCAGTGCCGCTATTCTATAAACAATTAAAACTGACTTCTTTTGCGCCGACGATTGCAAAATCATATGGTTGGAATATCAGTGCAATCAATTATGGGTTAATGTTTTTGCTGACGCTTGTGGCGGTGACTTCGCTGCAAACAGTCGGGACGATTTTGGTGATCGCAATGCTGATCACCCCGGCTGCGACTGCCTACCAACTGACCGATAAATTGCTTGTCATGATTGTCCTGTCGACAGTATTTGGAACCCTCAGCTCTATCGTAGGGCTTTACTTCAGCTACAGTTATAACTTGCCGTCCGGGGCGACGATCGTCATGGCAGCGGCTATGTTTTTCATTGTGGCATTTATTTTTGCACCGAAGAAGGGCCTTATCGGTCAATTAAGAAAGGAGAATTTACGTTATGAAGAATAAATTATTGTTGCTTGCTGCAGTGCTGTTTGTAGGTGTTTTGGGAGGATGCGGAAATTCTCCGGATGATGGTAAAGGAAGTGCGGCTGCACCAGAAACAACTGAAACCAAGCTTAAAGTGGTCTCAACCAATTCCATTATCGGCGACATGGTAGAAAAAATTGGAGGGGATCTGATCGATGCGCACAGTATCGTGCCTGTCGGGACCGACCCGCACGAATACGAACCCCTGCCGGAAGACATCCGAAAAGCCAGCGAGGCAGATGTCGTGTTCTACAACGGCTTGAATTTGGAAACAGGCAATGGCTGGTTTGATAAATTGATGGAAACTGCGGGTAAAGCAGAAGATGAGGACTACTTCGTTGTCAGTAAAAATGTCGAACCAATCTATCTGACAGGAAACAGCTCGCAGCAAGATCCGCATGCCTGGTTGGACATTTCAAACGGCATTCAGTACATCACCGAAATCTCTCGTGTCATGAGCGAAAAAGATCCTGAAAATAAAGTAGCCTATGAAAAAAATGCGGAAGCTTACATTGCCGATTTGACGGAACTGGACAGCCAAGCAAAAAAAGAATTTGCTGATATCCCCGAGGAAAAGAAGCTTTTGGTGACAAGCGAAGGAGCTTTCAAATATTTCTCCCAAGCTTACGGATTACAAGCCGCCTATATTTGGGAAATCAATACCGAAAGTCAAGGCACGCCTGATCAGATGAAGCAAATCATTGAAAAAGTCCGAGATTCTGAAGTTCCGGTTCTCTTTGTGGAGACGAGTGTCGATCACAGAAGCATGGAACGATTATCAAATGAGGTGGATCTTCCCGTTTACAGCAATCTGTTCACGGATTCCATCGCGAAGCAAGGGGAAGACGGCGACAGTTATTATGACATGATGAAATGGAATGTAGAAAAGATTCATGAAGGATTGAGTCAGTAAAAGCGATTCGTTATCCTGCTGTTGTGGTGCTTGACAATTTGAACCGGTATCGCTAAATTGGAGAAAAGGATATCGTTATCCATGTTCAGTAAACAATTGTATAACCTGATACCAGAAGCGGGGTCCGCACATGACAGCAGCATCATTCACTTTTCCATCAACCGACGGAACGGAAATTTTCGCGATGAAATGGTCGCCGGAAGGTCTTCAGAAACCGAAAGCTGCCGTCCAACTTGCGCATGGTTACGCAGAACATATCGGACGCTATGATGCTTTTGCAAGCAAACTGGCGGAAGCAGGGATAGTCGTCTACGGAAATGATCATCGTGGCCATGGCAAAACGAACAGGAATTTAGGCGAAGCAATCTGTTTTGCGGATGAGGCTGGATTCGATAAGGTCGTCGCGGATATGCGCGCGCTGACTGAAATCATCCAAACAGAAAATCCCGACATTCCGCTGTTCTTGTTTGGTCACAGCATGGGCTCGATGTTGACCAGACGCTACATCCAACTGTACGGGGGAGATCTTGCTGGCGCAATTCTGTCAGGTTCAGGTGTGTTTTCGAATGCCTTGCTGAAACTTGGGACAGTCGTGGCAGTTTCGGAAATCAAAAGAAATGGTCGCGCCCATCCAAGTCGTTTGCTGGACAAACTGGTCTTCCAGAACTTCAACCGGGGTTTCAAGCCCGCTCGGACGGATTTGGATTGGATCAGCCGGGACCCAGTGGAAGTGGATAAATTTCTGGCGGATCCGTTGCGCGGAAAGATCGGTTCGGCCGGTTATTTCCATGATTTCTTCAGCGGATTGCTGGACATGAATGATGCTACGAATATCCAATCGACACCGAAAGACCTGCCGCTGCACTTCATTTCAGGCACCGCCGATCCGGTTGGAGGCAAGGCCGGAAAAGGCATTGTCCAGATATGCAGGGTTTATCAACAAGCTGGCCTTCTGAATGTAAGCTGCAAACTATATGAGGGTGCCCGCCATGAACTGCTGAACGAGACGAACAAAGATGAAGTAGCGCAAGACATAATCGAGTGGATTTTTGCTCGTTTGGAATCTCTTTGATCGGCATAAAAATTTTAAGCTTGCCTGATTTTTCCGGAATTGGAGAAACCAGGTAAGTTTTTTTTTATTTATATGTGTTAGGAGGTAATTCGTTGACAAATACATCGGGAGGCGATATATTATATATAACGATACATGATATATCGGAAGGGGAGATATGTGATGGGGGCACCACTGACGGAATCGATGTTTTACATCCTGCTTTCTTTGCTGCAGCCGAACCACGGTTACGGCATCATGCAACAGGTTGAGGAGCTGACGAAGGGCAGGGTCGCTCTGGGAGCAGGTACGCTGTATGGCGCATTGAATACGCTGTTGGAGAAAAAATGGATCATGTTGCACAGCCAGGACGACCAATCCCGCAAAAAGAAGGAATATCTGATCACGGCACTTGGAAAAGAAGTTCTGAATGAGGAAATCGCCAGACTGGGCGAACTTTTCGAAAACGGCAGAAAGGCGATGGAAAATGATGAAAAAATTTAGGCTCTACTACGACAAAGATAAGGAAGAAGCATTCCTGAATGAGATGTCCGCAAAAGGCTACGCCATGAAACGTTTTTTCTTGGGATTGTATACTTTCGAAAAATGCCAGCCGGGGGAATATACCTACCGGGTGGATCTGATCAGCGATAAGACGGTCGAGCAACGCAATGAACTTTACGATCTGATACGTGACTCCGGCGGGGAACTTGTGCAGACTTGGGGAATATGGGCAATCTTCCGGAAAAAAGGGAACTTTGAATTGTATACGGATCCGGAAAGCCAAATCAAACAATTCGAACGCATCCGTAAGATATTTATCCGATTGGCCATTGTGGAATTCCTGCTTTCCATCCCGCAGTGGTACAATTCAATCCAAACAAAGGAGCCGATGCTCCTATTCATGTCTTTGCTTTTGACAATGCTTGCATTGGTTTTCCTGAAGCAGGCTATGGCATGCAGCAAGAAAATCGACGAGCTCCATAATTTGACTTGATGATTGTTTGACAGAGACCGATTCCTGCTTATCCTGAAAATAAGGTTGCTTACAATTTTACTCTTGTGCTATGATGGCGTAGTGCATTCATTAAATTTTAATTAAATTAGAATGAAGAAACATGTCATTATTTATTTTGGAGGGTAATTATGGATAAAGCATTAATTTTTATGGCGATGGCAGGCTATATGTCGATCATCATCGGTATCGGTTTTTATTACTACAAGCGGTCGAACGAAAGTTCCGATAATTTCTTCTTGGGCGGACGCAGTCTGGGCCCTTGGGTCGCCGCAATCAGTGCGGGAGCTTCGGACATGAGCGGTTGGCTCTTGATGGGACTTCCGGGCGTAGCTTATTGGTCAGGATTGTCAGACGCATTCTGGACAGCAATCGGCTTGGCACTGGGAACAGCGCTGAACTGGATCATCGTCTCAAAACGGTTGCGTCATTATTCCGAATCAGCGGAAGCAATCACGTTGCCGGAATTCTTCAGCAATCGATTCCATGAGGACAAGCGCGTTATTTTGACGGTATCATCGACGTTCATTTTCGTCTTCTTTTCCGTCTATGCAGCCAGCTGTTTTGTGACGGTAGGCAAGCTCTTCGCAACCTTGTTCGAAGTGCCTTACATCCCTGTGATGATTGCCGGAGCGGTGTTCGTCGTGTTCTACACGTTCATCGGCGGATTTTTGGCGGAGAGTGTCTCCGACTTTATGCAGGGCATCATCATGATTGCGGCTTTGGCTGTAGTTTTGGTCGGAGGCGTATTGCATGCAGGGGGTCCGGGAGCGGTCATCGATAACCTGAAAGGCATCCCCGGATTTTTGGATTTCTTCGGTATCGCGACACCGACATTGGTCGATGGGGTGCAACAGGCTGACGGCGCGATGGCTGCCTTTGGACCTGCAGGCAAATACGGGCTGATCACAATTGCTTCCAGCATGGCTTGGGGTCTCGGCTATTTTGGTATGCCGCAAGTGTTGTTGCGTTTTATGGCTATCCGTTCTGCTGAAGATATCAAACAATCACGCCGCATCGGCATCATTTGGTCGACCCTTTCCTTGACCGCTGCCGTCCTGATCGGTCTGATCGGGCGCGCGATGTTCCCGATGGCGTTGACGACAGCAGCAACTTCGGAAACAATTTTCATCGAAATGGCGACACTGTTGTTCCCGCCGCTATTGGCCGGAATCGTCATGTCAGGCATTTTGGCAGCTACTATCAGTTCTGCGGATTCATATCTGCTGATTGCCGCAAGTGCTTTTTCAAAAAATATCTACAAAGGCGTATTGCGCAAGGATGCATCCGATCAGCAAATCATGGCAATGACGCGGATGATCTTGATTGTTTTGGCAATCGTAGGCATCATCATCGCATTGGATGAGAACTCCGTCATCTTCACGATCGTATCTTTCGCCTGGGCGGGCTTCGGTGCGACATTCGGACCGTTGATGCTGTTCTCCTTATTCTGGAAAAAAACAACGCGTCAAGGCGCTATCGCCGGTATGATGACAGGCGGAATCGCTGTTTTCATCTGGAAACTTCTGATTAAACCGATTGGCGGCGTGTTCGGCATCTACGAACTGTTGCCGGCATTCATCCTTTCCTGCGTGGCAATCGTGATCTTCTCCTTGATCGGGGAAAAACCGTCCGCTGCGATGGAAGAGGAGTTCGAAATGGTGAAAAGCCAGTCGAAAGCCTAAAAATAGTGCGCATAAAGAAACACAATCCATACGGGTTGTGTTTTTTTATGGCGTAGTGCCGGGTGTGCAAGTAAAATCCGATAACCAGACCTGATCTCCGGTGAATCGGGTTTTCACCGGAGGCCAACAGAAATCCGGACCGCAACTCCGACGAGGTGAGGTTCGCCGGAGGACAGGGGAGAAATCGACCTTCAACTCCGGTGAGGATCTTCTCGCCGGAGCAGGAATATAGGAAAGGCGAATACAACTTTTTCAGAATACGAGGGCGTTCACAGTGATTCATGAATGTTGCGAAACAACTGTTAAAGTATCGTTCGGAAAAACCGTTTGAAAAAAAATATAAATTTATGTCCAAAATCATTGACATATACAGTATATTTGTATAGAATTTAGCTTGCATAAATTGAATATCTCTTATTAATAGCCGTTGAGACGAGGGGTCGAAGATACGGTGGCAAACCAATCAATCTAATTTTTTTTCAGTACAGATTGATATTGGGTGCCCAACCTGAGCGTAGGATTATCCAAGTCCTATGAGCAATAAGAGGAAAAGCAGCTGATAGATATCGAAGCTTTCCTTTGGTTGGAGAGCTTTTTTTATGCCCATTTTTTATATCAAAGGGGGAAATCTATTTGGCTGAAAAGGTTTTATTCAATTCAGACACTTATTTGGAAGGTCATTCCGATAAAATTACTTACCAAATTTCTAACGTTAAAGCAAAAAATATTACACATATCAAAATGCCGCTTTTCGAAGCGCTTGTTAAATATGCGAAACAGGACGTTACGCCTTTCGATGTCCCTGGACATAAAATGGGTGCGCAGATGACGCCATTTAAAATGGCAGTCGGTGATATGACGATGCAGATGGATGTCAACTCCATGAAAGAATTGGACTTGTTGAGTCATCCGCAATCCGTCATAAAAGAAGCACAAGAATTGGCTGCAAAAGCATACAATGCCGATCAAGCCTTTTTCTTGGTGAACGGCACGACAGTTGGCATACAAGCGATGATCATGAGCGTTGTGGGACCGAACGATACAATCTTGGTTCCCCGCAACTGCCATAAATCAGTAATGAACGGGTTGATCCTGAGCGGCGCAAAGCCGATCTTCATCCAGCCCGAAATGGATTTGGCCTTCGGAATTTCCCATGGCATCTCCGTGGAACGCATCATCAAAGGCTTGGATGAAAATCCTAAAGCGAAAGCTCTTTTGGTCACTTATCCGACTTATTTCGGTTCTTTGAACGATTTGGAAACGATCTGTGATATCGCGCACGAACGCGGTGTTGTGGTCATCGTCGACAGTGCGCACGGAGCGCATTTGCCGTTCATGCCTGGAAAAATGAAGGATCCGATGAAAGCAGGAGCCGATGCGGTGACTTATTCCATGCACAAAACCGGCGGATCCTTGACGCAAAGTTCCTTGATGGTGATGCAAGGGGATCGCATTTCCGCTACAAAATTACAAAAAGTGCTGAACATGCTGCAATCGACCAGCGCGAATTACTTGTTGATGAGCTCCATCGATGCTGCACGCAGCGAATTGGCGATGTACGGCAAAGACCGCTACAAGAAATTGCGCCCGATCGTCAGCGAAGCGATTGAAGCGATCGAAGCATTCGGCGACTATGAAGTATTGAAATCCGACTACATCAAAGATAAATTCTACCAAACTTATGACTGGACTAAATTAGTGATCCGTGTAAATGATATCGGCCTGACCGGCTTCGAAGTCTACACGATCATGAAGGAAGAATATGGCATCCAATTGGAGCTGGCTGAAGGCTACGTCGTGATGGCAGTCATCAGCACAGCAGATACGCGCGAATCAATCGGAAGACTGGTTGATGCCTTGATGGATGTCCGCAGACGCTACAAAAAAGAAAGCCAACATTTCGATGCGCACGTGATGACTTGCAGCATCAACGAATTGGCTTGCAGCCCGCGCGACGCCTTTTATGCCGACAATGAAGTTGTCAGCATCGACGACGCGATCGGCCGCATCAGTGCCGACTCGATCATGATCTACCCGCCAGGAATTCCATTGATCATCCCTGGTGAAGTGATTTCTGAGGCAGTCGTGCAGCATTACCACTACTACAATGAAACCTTAGGCAATGTACTGACTGAGGAAAAAATGCCTCATCAGATCAAAGTCCTGAAAGACTAATTAATCGAATCAACAATAAATAGCATACAGTTGGAGGACGGCAGAAAGTGAAAAATAACATGAACATCCAGACCTTTATCGGCTGCGAATCTTCATTTGAAGAAGCATCTACCGTATTATTCGGGATCCCATTCGATGGAACAACCAGTTTCCGGCCAGGCACGCGTTTTGCCATGCAGGCGATCCGCCAAGATTCATTCGGCTTGGAAAGTTATTCCCCTTATTTGGATCGTGATCTGGAAGAAGAAGCCATCCATGATGGCGGAGATCTGGATCTGCCTTTCGGCAACACAGAGCGCGTATTGAGCGATATTGCAACCTATACAAAAGAAATATTGGACAATGGCAAGAAATTTCTGATGGTCGGCGGCGAGCACCTCGTGAGCCTGCCCACCATCGAGTCTGCCTATGAAAAATACCCAGATCTGCATGTCATCCATATCGATGCCCATACAGATTTGCGTGAAGACTACATGGGAGAATCCTTGTCTCATGCTTCGGTCATCCGCCGCTGCTTCGACTTCCTGGGAGACGGCCGCATTTTCCAATTCGGCATCCGTTCCGGTTTGAAGGAAGAATTTGAATGGGCGAAAGAGCACACTTATATGGAGAAATTCACCATCGATACGTTGCCGAAGATAGTGCAGCAATTGAAGGATGTTCCCGTTTATGTGACAATCGATCTGGATGTATTGGACCCAGGCACTTTCCCTGGAACAGGCACACCTGAGCCGGGTGGAATCACCTACAAGGAATTATTGGCGTGTATCGCTGCGTTGCAGGACTTGAACCAGATCGTTTCAGCCGACGTCGTGGAGCTTTCTCCGCAATACGATCCGTCAGGTGCTTCGACTGCTATGGCCTGCAAGACCGTCAGAGAAATGCTGTTGACACTTACTAAATAGAACAAAATCAATTACCCGACCTTAAAAATAATCAAGGTCGGGTATTTTTTAATAAAAATCAGCTATTTTCTATCAGAATGTCATGATGAAGGCATCTTGCATTAAAAAGTAATGAAAACGGTAATTATTTACATGGTGATGTTATGAAATCTATCACAAGTCAGTAACCGGTCGTCAGGTTGTATAATTGTGTTATATCAAATGTTTTTTCCAAAGTTAATATTGTTACTATCAAAAAAAAGATGCAACTAATTGTGAAAAAATGAATGAAAATGGATTGTATTTAAATTAGAGTTTGATTATAATATCAGAATAACATAATAGAAAGTAGGGACGCCGAAATGAATAGTTACACTCCTCCAAAAAAACAAGGAATGTATGATCCCGCCTACGAGCATGATGCATGCGGTATGGGATTTGTCGTTGATATCAATGGTAATGGCTCTTATAAATTAGTCTCTGATGCGTTGGATTTATTGGAAAACATGGAGCATAGGGGTGCTTCCGGCGCTGATGCCAAAACAGGTGACGGAGCAGGTATCATGGTGCAGATTCCTCATCATTTTTTCAGCAGGGAGTGCGACGTCCTGGGAATCCATTTGCCTAAAAAAGGTGATTATGGAGTAGGGATGCTCTTTGCCCATAAATACGAAGATCTACGTCACGAACAAATGAGAATGGTGGAAGAGATCATCACTTCCGAAGGTCAAAAAGTGTTGGGTTGGCGTGAGGTTCCGATCGACAGCTCCGAAATCGGTGTGACTGCAAAAGCAGCTATTCCGCGTTTCATCCAGGTCTTTGTCGGTAAAGGAAACCCTGATATGACTGAGATGGATTTCGAACGCAAATTGTTCGTCATCCGTAAATTATCCGAAAAACAAATCGTGCCGATGAGCGAAAAAAGAGGTGGCTCGTTCTATTTTGCCAGTTTCTCTTCGAAAACGATCGTCTACAAAGGGATGTTGACTGCAGAACAATTGCGCAGCTTCTATCTTGATTTGACTGATTTGGACTTCACATCCGCTTTGGCGATGGTCCATTCCCGTTTCAGTACGAATACCTTCCCGAGCTGGGAAAGAGCCCATCCAAACCGTTACTTGATCCACAATGGCGAAATCAACACAATCCGCGGAAACATCAATTGGATGCGCGCCCGTCAAGGCAGCATGTCCCAGGATCTGTTGGATGCCAGCGAAAAGATCTATCCGATCGTCGACGAAACAGGGAGTGACTCTTCCCAGTTCGACAACAATCTGGAATTCTTGTATCTGAACGGCCGCTCCTTGCCGGAAGCTGTCATGATGATGGTTCCTGAGCCTTGGGAAAAGAACAAAACAATGTCGAAATCCAAAAAAGATTTCTATAACTTCAACAACTTCCTGATGGAACCATGGGATGGCCCTGCAGCAATGGGCTTCACGGATGGCGAAATCGTCGGAGCCGTGTTGGATAGAAACGGTTTGCGTCCATCCCGTTACTATGTGACGAAAGATGATCGCGTAATCCTTTCATCCGAAGTAGGTGTCGTGAATGTGCGTCCGGAAGATGTAGCCTATAAAGGCCGTCTGGAGCCAGGCAAGATGCTGTTGATTGATACGAAGCAAAAACGTATCATCTCGGATGAAGAAATCAAAGAAACTGTAGCTGCTAAACAACCTTACGGAGAATGGGCTGAGAAGCACATTTCCAAGATGAAGGACTTTGCGCCAGCTCCGTTGACCGCAACGGTTGAACCTGAAGAATTGCTTCACCAACAGAAAGCTTTCGGTTATACGTTCGAGGACATCCAGTTACTGATCAAACCGATGGCCGTCACAGGTGGCGATTCAGTCGGAGCGATGGGGATCGATTCTCCATTGGCAGTCTTATCTGACAAACCACAGATGCTGTATCTGTACTTCAAACAATTATTTGCGCAAGTTACGAACCCTCCGATTGATGGGATCCGTGAGGAAATCGTTACTTCCGATACCATGCTTGTCGGAAATTGCGGTAACCTTTTAGATCCGGATAATGCGGACACGCATGCCATCTACTTGGATAGCCCGATTTTGACGGATGCTGAATTAGCGAAAATCAAAGCGTTGCAGGACGATAAATTCAAAACAGTCACGCTTTCCCTGCTTTACCGCGTCGAAGAAGATGCAAAAGGGATGGAAAAAGCTTTGGAACGTCTTTTCAGTGCTGCGGACAAGGCAATTGACTCAGGCGCCAACATTTTGGTCCTTTCCGACCGTGGTGTGAACGCTGAATGGGCAGCCATTCCGGCTTTATTGGCTGTTTCCGGTCTGCATCATCACTTGATCCGCGAAGAAACACGCACAAGCGTCGGCCTTGTGCTGGAATCCGGTGAACCAAGAGAAGTGCATCATTACTGTACATTAGTAGGATATGGCTGTAACGCGGTCAATCCTTACTTGACTTATGCGACCATCCGCGAACTTGCTGAAGAAGGTTTGTTGGACGGACTGGATGCTGAGGCAGCGGAAGCGAACTACATCCACGCAGCTGTCCACGGTATGTCCAAAGTATTGACAAAAATGGGTATTTCAACAATGCGCAGTTATCATGGGGCGCAAATTTTTGAAGCATTGGGAGTCAACAGCGAAGTTGTCGCTAAATACTTCACAGGCACGCCTACCCGCATCGAAGGTATCGGTCTGCAGGAAATTGCTACAGAAAACAGAATGCGTCATGACAGTGCCTATAAAGCTACAGCGCCTTACAGCGAAACGCTTGGAGTGGGCGGTCATTTCCAATACTCGGCAATGGGTGAAGAACACTTGTACAATCCGAGCACGATCTACCGACTGCAGCAAGCGACTCGCCAAGGGGACTATGAGCAATACAAAGAGTTCTCTCGCGAAATCAATGCTGATACGAAGGCTTATACACTGCGTCAACTGATGCAATTCAAGCCAAACGCACAAGACGCGATTCCGATCGAAGAAGTCGAATCGGCTGAAAGCATCGTGAAACGCTTCAAGACTGGAGCGATGTCTTACGGATCGATCAGTATCGAAGCACACCAAACCTTAGCGATCGCTATGAACCGTCTCGGCGGGATGAGCAACTCTGGTGAAGGTGGAGAAGATCCAAGCCGTTATGAATTGGATGAAAACGGAGATTCCCGCAACAGTGCCATCAAACAAGTCGCTTCCGGACGTTTCGGCGTTACGAGCCATTACTTGGTGAACGCGAAGGAAATTCAAATCAAGATGGCCCAAGGTGCAAAACCGGGTGAAGGCGGACAATTGCCAGGACCGAAAGTGTATCCTGAAATCGCTAAAACACGTGGCTCCATCGCGGGTGTAGGCCTGATTTCACCACCTCCGCATCACGATATCTACTCCATCGAAGATTTGAAAGAATTGATCTTCGACTTGAAGAATGCCAACCGTCATGCGCGCATCAACGTGAAATTGGTTTCCGAAGCCGGCGTTGGTACGATCGCAGCAGGTGTTGCGAAAGCAAATGCCGATACGATCCTGATCAGTGGTTATGACGGCGGTACAGGTGCAGCACCAAGAACCAGCATCCGTAATACCGGCTTGCCGTGGGAACTGGGCTTGGCTGAAGCGCACCAAACCTTGGTGTTGAACAAATTGCGTGACCGTGTCCGCGTCGAAACGGATGGTAAATTATTGACTGGCCGCGATGTTGCGATCGCCTGTATGTTGGGTGCCGAGGAATTCGGCTTTGCGACAACACCGCTAGTGGCTATCGGCTGCGTCATGATGCGTGTCTGCCACTTGAACACATGTCCAGTGGGTATCGCAACGCAAGATGAAACATTGCGCAAAAACTTCCAAGGAAAACCGGAATACGTCGTGAACTTCATGATGTTCGTTGCCGAGGAATTGCGTGAAATCATGGCGAAATTAGGCTTCCGCACGATCAATGAAATGGTCGGACGCAGCGACAAGCTGAAGATGAAAGAAAATGTGAAGCATTGGAAAGCGAAGACAGTCGATCTGTCCAGCGTATTGTACCAACCATATGCAGCACCGAATGTCGGCAGATACAACATGACGGAGCAAGACCATGAATTAGAGAAAACATTGGATATGCGTCGTCTGTTGAGAATCGTGAAACCGGCAATCGACTCCAAGAAACGCATCGTAGCTAAATCAGCCATCCAGAACATCGACCGCGTTGTCGGAACCATCATCGGCAGCGAAATATCGAAAAAATATGGTGCTGAAGGCTTGCCTGAAGATACGATCCAATTGACATTCGTGGGCTCGGCAGGACAAAGTTTCGGCGCATTCATTCCGAAAGGGATGACATTGACGCTGGAAGGCGATTCAAATGACTACATCGGTAAAGGCTTGTCCGGTGGTAAAATCATCGTGCGCGTACCGAATGAGGCTACATTCGCACCTGAAGAAAACATCATCACAGGTAACGTCGCTTTCTATGGCGCAACCAGTGGTAAAGCATACATCAACGGAATCGCCGGAGAACGTTTCTGCGTCCGTAACAGTGGCGTGGATACTGTTGTTGAAGGAATCGGCGACCACGGTTGTGAATACATGACTGGCGGAACGGTTCTGATCATCGGAAAAACCGGTCGTAACTTCGCTGCCGGGATGTCGGGCGGGGTAGCTTATATCCTTGATTTCGACGAAGACAACCTGAACATGGAAATGGTCAGCGCAACGACAGATTTGAATGACACAGAGCATGACACAATCAAGCGCATGCTGCAGGAGCATATGATCTTTACGGGAAGTCCAAAAGCGCAAAATATCTTGGCTAACTGGGATCAAATGAAATCCCGCTTCACTAAGGTCATCTCCAACGACTACAAGTTCATACTGGAAAACATCGAAATAGCGAACCAGATGGGCATCACTGGTCAAGACGCAATGCGTTATGCCTTTGATGAGCGCTACAAACCAGTTGTGACAAACTAAGGAGGAGGGATAAGATGGGAAAAATTACTGGATTTAAGGAATATAGCCGTTCCAATTATGAAAAGATTTCTCCGGAAGTCCGTATCAAAAATTGGGGCGAGATGCGTGAAGAAACATCAGAAGAAAAAATTCGGACTCAAGCGTCCCGTTGTATGAGCTGTGGCATTCCGTTCTGTTCAGCAGGCATCATGTTGCCGAACGGTGCGTCCGGTTGCCCTCTGCACAATCTCATCCCCGAGTGGAATGACATGGTGTATCGCGGTCAATGGAAAGAAGCGTACGAACGTTTATCCTTGACCAATCCGTTTCCGGAATTTACAGGACGTGTCTGTCCTGCTCCTTGTGAAGGGTCTTGTACAGTCGGACTTATCGGTGAACCCGTTACGATCAGCAGCATCGAATACGAAATCATCGAACACGCTTTCCAGAACGGTTGGGTAAAACCGGCTAAAGCTCCGGCTACCGGCAAACGCGTTGCGGTTGTCGGCTCCGGTCCTGCCGGCCTTGCGACTGCGCACTACTTGACTTCAGTCGGGCATGCGGTCACTGTCTTCGAAAGAAGCGACCGTCCGGGTGGTTTGTTGATGTACGGTATCCCGAACATGAAATTGGACAAGGATATCATCCAAAGAAGATTGGACATCCTGGAAGAAGCTGGCGTGGCATTTGTCTGCAACACCGAAATCGGCAAAGACATCACAGCCCAGGAATTGGTTGATACGTATGATGCGGTCGTTCTGTGCGGCGGCGCAACCCGCGCGCGCGGCATCAATGTCGAAGGCAATGACGCAAAAGGCGTGCACATGGCTATGGATTTCCTGACTGCAAACACACAAAATATCCTTGCGGGCGAACCGCAGGAAAGCAAAATCTCTGCCAAAGACAAACACGTCATCGTAATCGGTGGTGGGGATACCGGTACCGACTGTGTCGGCACATCCATCCGTCATGGCGCGAAGAGCGTGCATCAATTCGAAATCATGCCGCAAGCTCCGGACAAACGTGATGCAGATACGAACCCATGGCCAGAATGGCCTAAAAAGCTGAAAACGGACTACGGCCAAGAAGAAGCGATCTACTTGACCGGCTCCGACCCGCGCAACTATGAGATCAACACGACGAAAGTCGAAAAGAATGAGGCAGGCGAAGTTACGGCTGTCCATACTGTACAGATCGAATGGAAACGTGATGCGTTAGGCAGAATGAATCCAGTACCCGTCGAAGGAACCGAAAAAGTCTGGAAAGCGGACTTAGTCTTGCTGGCGATGGGCTTCACCGGTCCAGAAGATACGATTCCGGATGAATTAGCTTTGAAACGCGATCTGCGCAGCAATATCCAAGCGACAGAGACCGACTACAAAACAAACGTGGAAAAAGTCTTTACATGCGGCGACATGCGCCGTGGACAAAGCTTGGTCGTGTGGGCTTTGCAAGAAGGTAAACTAGCCGCAGGCGAAGTGGACCGTTTCTTGTCAGGCGACACTGACATCTACTAATTCAGTTTAAAAAACCGAAGCAGCGGGCAATCGCTGCTTCGGTTTTTTTGTGTCGCGGCAACATTAAGTGCCCACCTCCAGCCAAGAGCGCTTGGCCGGAGGTGGGGATCGGATAAAAGGGTGAACTCCGGTGAAGCCGCGGCGGCCGGAGGAGGAAGGCGGAAATGGATGCCAACTCCGGCGGGCATCCGCCTGGCCGGAGCAGCCGCTCATCCCGGAGTGCCGTCCTCCGGTGAACCCGCATTTCCTGCATTCGCCCGGAGCGCTGATTCAGAGTCCCAATCTTTTCCGACAGCCTAAATAATCCCATATATTGAAATTCGAAATATACCTCAAAAAAATGGTATAATACTAGCATCAAATCCTTAAGTGATTTATCAAGGAAGATTCACAGGAAAAGAAAGGGTGTAGAGTTGTGAAAAATTGGAAAAGTGTGGCGATTGCCTATAGCCTACCAGCAGTCGTTCTTTTAGGATATTGGTATTCGGCGTTGACCCCAGTGTCGATCCAGTCACCGGAGTTTTGGACGAATATGTTTTTGTATTTGGTCGCAAGTGCAGCATTGATGAATGTCTTGGATCGGTCGAAAGCTGATAAAGTCAACAAAGTTTCTGGAGCAATAATTGGAATCAGTATTGTCTTCTTGATTGGTGGGATGCTTTTTGGTTCCCAAATTTTCAGGGCCAAAGATTACGCCAGCTTGATTACGCATACAGAAGGCAATTTTGAAGAGGACCTGACCATCACGGACCCTTCGCAGATACCAACGATCGACCGCGATATGGCGGAGCGTCTGGGAAGCCGCAAGCTGGGCGAAGTCCTCAATTTGGTTTCGCAATTCGACGTTAGCACGGAATACACGCAGATCGCTTATAAAGGCGGTTCGGTCCGCGTTTCGCCATTGGAATACGTCAGCTTTTTCCGCTGGTTGAACAACCGCGCTGATGGCATTCCGCATTATGTGACCGTCGATATGGTGACGGGAGATTCTGAATTGGTGAATCTGGAGAAGAACATTCATTACTCCCATTCCGGCTTTTTCGGGGATGATATTACGCGGCATATCTTTTTCAACTATCCGACTGTAATGTTTGAAAATCCGGTCTTTGAATTGGACGAAGAGGGCAATCCCTATTACATCGCGCCTATCGTTGAAAAAAAATTCAGCTTCATGGGGCCTAAGGAAGTCGTCGGTATTTTCGTTGTGGATGCTTCCTCCGGTGACATCACGCGTTATAGCGTTGCCGATGTTCCTGATTGGGTCGATCGCGTGTTCCCGGCGAACATGGTGATGACGCAGATCAATTACAACGGGCAATACCAAGGCGGTTACCTGAACAGCGTCATCAGCAAGAAGGGTGTCATCCAAAATGCACAGGGCTACAATTACATCGTGCTGAATGATGATCTGTATCTGTATACCGGTTTGACTTCCGTCGCGGCAGATGAATCGAATATCGGCTTTGTGCTGGTCAATTCCAGGACCAAGGAATCGAAACGCTACAACATCAGCACAGCGACCGAATGGAGTGCCATGGAGAGCGCCCAGGGATCGGTGCAGGAAAAAGGCTACATCAGCACATTCCCGCTTTTGTTCAATATGGAAAACAAGCCAGTCTATCAGTTATCCTTGAAGGATGATGCCGGCTTGATCAAAATGTACGCCTTTGTGAATGCGACGAACTATCAGAAAGTCGGGACCGGCAATTCCTTGGCTGCTGCGTGGAACGCCTATACAGGTGGCGTTGTTTCCACAACAACGGATGAGGAAGAAGAGGTCGTCGAGACCGAAACCATCAGCGGTGCCATCACTGCTTTGGAATCAGTCGTCATCGACGGCGAAACGACTTACTACTTCACGTTGGAAGGCGATGCAGAAACCATCTATATCGCTAAAGTGTCCATCGACAAGCAGTTGCCGTTCATCAAAGCCGGCGACAGCGTGACGATAGAAGTGGACGGCGCACGCGTCGTATCCATCATCAAACAATAAGTACAATTGGAAGAAGGGTCTGCCTCATTTGAAGGTGGGCTCTTTTTTGTTGCGCACGAATGAGGGTGCTGTTGATTCGCCGGAGGAAAAGATCCAAAAAGATCATCACCTCCGACCACGGCGGCTTCGCCGGAGTGCAGCCGTCCGCTACGCAGGCAACTCCGGCGGACATTCGCTCGTCGGAATTGAGCTCCCTGGCGCAATACCGTTCTCCGATGAGGGCACTCTCAGCGGAGCTGACATTCAAAAAACAACCATTGGCTAAACAACCGGATAAAACGAAAAAACGACTCTCCTGCAAATGCAAAAAATTGACGGAACAAGGGGTGTTGTTGCATAGTAAAGATAAGAATGCATGCGAAAGGAAGCGCTGCGCCATGGCAAACAAAGTGACCCATCCGATCTTGTTTCAAGGCGACCTGAAAAAGCAAGGTCCCTATTTTGAAGGATGGTATTTCAAAAGTGTTTCAGCAGATGAAAAAACCGTCCTCAGCCTGATTCCCGGCATTTCGATCACCGAGGAAGACCCGCACTGTTTCATCCAATATTCCTATGTCCATGTCGGAGAAGCGCTCGATAAAGAGCTGCGGACCGGCTACATCCGTTATCCATTGTCTGCGTTTCAATACAACCAAACGCCATTTGTGCTGAAAGTCGGCAACAGCGTTTTTTCGGAAACGCTCGTCAGTGTGCATCTGGAAGAGGAGGATTTCCGGATAGAAGGCATCCTGAAACTAGGGCCATTCCAAGCGGTCAAACGCACACCGGTGTCGCCATCCATCATGGGTTTCTTCGCCTACATCCCGAACATGGAATGTTACCACGGCGTCATCAGCATGAATCACGCCATCGACGGAACTGTGGCGATTGGAACCAAGACCCGCGATTTTACAGGGGGCAAAGGCTACCTTGAAAAGGACTGGGGGACGTCTTTTCCGGAAGAGTATGTCTGGATCCAGTGCAATCATTTCCGGGACGAGGGCACCAGCCTTTTCTTCTCGGTGGCGAAAATCCCTTTTCGCGGATCCTCATTCGAGGGTTTCATCTGCAACTTTATCGTGGAAGGAGAGGAATACCGATTTGCGACCTATAACCGCAGCAAATTCACTTTGGGATTATTGACCGATGACCGCATCGAAATCGAAGTTTCCCATGCCTCCGCCTCCCTTACCATCTGTGCGGAAGTGCTCCACGGCGGGGCTTTACTGGCACCGACCGAACAGGGGATGAATAAGTTGATCAAAGAAGGACTTTCCGGCATCGTCACGGTTGACTTCAGCGACAAGAAAACCGGGAAAAATTATCACGATGTCGGGAATGTAGCCGGCATCGAAGTCGTGCGCTAAATTTTTGTAGAGCGGAAGGGAGGAAAGGGAAATGAGCCAAAATCTGTTCACGTACCGAATCCAAACAAGCGGCAAACAGTCGTTGACGAACATCGATGTCTATCTCGAGGATGCTTTGGCAAAAAGCGGCGTGAAGGACGGCATCATGGGCGTCTTCTGTCCGCACACGACAGCCGCCATCACGATCAATGAAAATGCCGATCCGGATGTGCAGAAGGACATGAATTGGGGTTATACGGATACGTTTCCGAACAAGGGGAGCTACAGGCACGTCGAAGGCAATTCCGATGCCCACATCAAGTCATCCTTGACCGGTGCCGGCGAAACGATCATCTTGACGGAAGGAAAGATGCTGCTGGGGACTTGGCAAAGCATCTACTTCTGGGATTACGATGGCCCGCGCAACCGCAAATTCCACGTGAAGATCATCGCCGGATAGGTTAAAAAAAATGGCTCAAGCATATTGTTTCGAATTCGAGATAATAGCGTGTATAATATAAGAAAAACAAGCGGTAGGTGAGGACACGATGCTGGAGGATATCAAAAAAATATTGGCGGAACACGAACCCGAGCCGATCGGGGAACAGCGCTATTTCTCCGTCCTGCTCCCTTTGATCAGGGTGGACGGAGCGCTGCATGTCCTTTATGAGGTGCGGGGCGAGCATATCTCCCAACCAGGGGATACCTCATTCCCGGGCGGCGCAGTAGAGTCTGGGGAGAGCTTTGAAGAAACGGCGATCCGCGAAACAATGGAAGAGTTGAACATAAAAAGGGACAATATCAATATTTTGGGGGAAATGGACTATATCATGAACGAGCGTGCAATCATTCATTGCTATGTCGGCGAAATCGTCGGCGTGGACAAGGATGATATCCGCTTCAATAAGGAAGTTCAGGAAATTTTCACGGTGCCGCTTCAGTATTTCATGGATAACCGGCCGACTTACTACTCTTCGACGGTTCGGCTGGAGCACCCGGATGATTTCCCGTTCGAACTGATTCCGAACGGCAGGGACTACAAATTCAGGATCGGCGTCCATAGCGTCCCGTTCTACCATCTGGAGACCCATCGACTCTGGGGATTCACCGCGAACCTGACCGACCGCTTCGTGAGCATATTGGAACAAAATGAAAATCAGAACGCAGAATAAAAAGCATGAGCCCATTCATTTGAGGGCTCATGCTTTTTGCGATAGATAAAGACACCTTGCTGGCATGTTCTGGTGATGAGTATATTGGCGCATCCGAAACAGGTTTAACTCTTAAAGGCCGCTTTTACGAAGCTGAGAGGCTATTTGGTGCTTGTGTCAGATATTTTTACTGGTGGCTGCCTAAAACACCTGATCAAACGCTGAAAACATGATCCCGATACTTTTCGAAGCTAGCATGTACATGTGGTTGGACTTTCTTCAACGAAACAGGTCGGCCAGTCTCGTTCAGGAAGCAATGCTTGCTTTTGCCGGTCGTGCGCAACTCGCCAGTTGCGACATCGATGACGCGGTAGGCCAGACACAATTTGATTCCGTTGTATGAATCGATTTCGGGCAGGACATAGACGGAGTCGCCATAGCGGACCATTGCCTTATATTGGGCTTCGACTGTCAGCACCGGGCTTACGATGCCGTTCGCTTCCAAGTTTGCGTAATTTGCACCGATTTGATCCAAGAAGTCGATGCGGGCTTCCTCGAACCAACGGATGTAATTGGAGTGGTGGATGATCTTCATCTGATCAGTTTCGTAGTATTGGGCGACGTGGACATAGGGCTTTAATTCATTTTTCAAAAAAGGTTCCTCCTTGGGGCAGTTCATTACGGATATGAAAGAGCGATCGCAGGATGAGCTGTCTCTCTTCTTGCTGATAGGTCGCTAGATGTCCGATTCCTTGCGGTTATCGGACAACGCTCGAAGCGGTTGGTAGCTGGATGTCCGATTCATTGCAGTTATCGGACAACCCTCGAGGCGAGTGGTAACTGAATGTCCGATTCTTTGCGGTTATCGGACAACGCCCGAAGCGTGTGGTAGCTGGATGTCCGATTCCTTATGGTTATCGGACATTTACTGATATGACGCTAGGGAAAGCGGCACGAAAGGGAGGTCTCCTTTGGAGCCTCCCCTTCTTGTGCTTATAATAAGTTGTCTAGCTACACGGGTAAGCCCTTCGGAATTTAGATAAATCGTACCTATTGCGCTCTACGATGCTCAGTCGGCACGATTTCCTAAAATTCTTTCAGGGCTGAACGAACCCGTTCCGCTTTTCTATTTTTTTATTTTGCTTCGATTTCGATCAATAGGTCTCCGGCTTCGATCTGATCGCCGTCGATGACATAGATCTGATCGACGACACCGTTGATTGTGGAACGGATCATCGTTTCCATCTTCATCGCTTCGGTGATCACGACTGGATCGCCTTGCGAAACGCGGTCGCCGCGTTTGACGAGAACTTCCAATACAGAACCCGGCATTGTTGCGCCGACGTGTTCTTTGTTTGTAGGTTCCGCTTTTTTGCGGATCGCTTTCGTGCTGGTGATGGACATGTCTTTGACTTCAATTTCACGGCCTTGGCCATTCAGGTCGAAGTAAAGGATGCGCATCCCGTCCGAATCAGGCTCCCCGATCGAGTTCAGTTTGATGATCAAGGTTTTTCCTTTTTCAATCTGGACTTCGATCTGCTCGCCCATACGCATGCCGTGGAAGAAAGTAGGAGTGTCAAGCTTAGTGACATCGCCGAACTTATCGTAGACTGCGATATAATCCAGGAAGATTTGCGGGTACATCAGGTAGCTGATGACGTCCTCATCGCTGGCTGTGCGTTGGATTTTCTCCTCCAACTCGGCCTTCAAAGCAACGAAGTCAATCGGTTCACGCAGGCTGCCAGGTCTTACTGTGATGGCTTGTTTGCCTTTCAGGATGATCTCTTGCAATCTTTCAGGGAATCCGCCTGTCGGTTGACCCAAATCGCCTTTGAAGAAGCTGATGACGGATTCAGGGAAGTCGATGGTTTCGCCTTTTGCGTAGACATCTTCTTCATTCAATTTATTTTGGACCATGAACAGGGCCATATCGCCGACAACTTTTGAAGATGGTGTCACTTTCACGATGTCGCCGAACATTTTGTTCACGTCAGCATACATTTCTTTGACTTTATCCCACTCGTCGTTCAAGCCGACAGCATTCGCCTGTTGTTGCAGGTTCGTGTATTGTCCGCCCGGCATTTGGTGGTCGTAGACTTCTGTTGAAGTCGTTTGGATGCCGCCTTCGAATTCTTCGTAGTAGTCACGGATATCTTCCCAATAACGGTTGATTTTGTGCACGTTATGGATGTTGATGTCCGGCTCGTGTTCAGAACCTTCCAAAGCATAGTACAAGCTGCTGATGCTCGGTTGGCTAGTCGTACCGCTCATGGCACTCATTGCCACGTCTACGATGTCGACGCCGGCTTTGATCGCTTCTGAGTATGTGTAGATGCCGTTTCCGCTTGTATCATGCGTATGCAGATGGATCGGCAGATCGACAGTATCCTTCAACTCGCTGATCAGACGGTAAGCCGCTTGCGGTTTCAAAAGACCTGCCATATCCTTGATTGCGATAATGTGTGCGCCCAATGATTCCAGCTCTTTGGCCATCTCTTTGTAGTATTGGATTGTATATTTCGTTTGTGTCGGATCATTGATATCGCCTGTGTAACAGATGGCTGCTTCAGCGATCTTATCGTTGTCGCGTACGTACTGGATGCTTCTTTCCATCTGCTTCGTCCAGTTCAAGCTATCGAAGATACGGAAAACGTCGATCCCGTTTTTAGCTGCAAGTCTGATGAACTCTTCCAAACCGTTGTCGGGATAGTTTTGGTATCCGACTGCATTCGATCCACGGAACAGCATCTGCAATAAAGTATCCGGCATCTGCGAGCGCAGTTTCTTCAATCGTTTCCAAGGATCTTCGCTCAGGAAGCGGTAGGCCACGTCGAAGGTAGCTCCTCCCCACATTTCCGAAGAGAACAATTGTGGAATTGCTGCTTGCGTTTCAGCTGCGATGGCTTGCATTTCGTTTGTGCGGATACGGGTAGCCAACAAACTTTGGTGCGCGTCACGGAAAGTCGTGTCCGTCAAGAGCACATGGTTTTGGTCCTTGATCCATTGGCTGACGGCTGCAGGGCCTTTTTCATCCAAAATATTTTTGGCGGTAATGATTTTTTGTTCCGGCACGACAATGTCAGTCGGGATTCTAGGCTTGTCATAGAATTTCTTGTGGCCTTTTTGGATGCCCGGGAAGCCATTAACGGTAATGTTTCCGATGTACTGCATCGTTTTGTTACCACGGTCGCGCGTTTTAGGGAATTCGAACAATTCCGGCGTCGTATCGATGAATGTCGTTTTCGCATCGCCTGATACAAAGATCGGGTGCGTGATGACGTTGAACATGAACGGGATGTTCGTTTTCACGCCACGGATACGAAATTCGATCAGCGAACGTTCCATTTTGCTGACGGCTTGATCAAATGTCGAAGCGTGTACGCATAATTTAACCAATAAGGAGTCGAAGAACGGTGTTACGACCGTACCTTGGAATCCGTTACCAGCATCCAATCGGATACCGAAGCCGCCTGGAGAACGGTAAGTGTTGATTTTTCCGGTGTCAGGGAAGAAATTGTTCAACGGATCTTCCGTCGTGATCCGGCATTGGATAGCAGCGCCGATCAACGGGATATTTGCCTGTTGCGGGATACCGATTTCTTTATGCAGATCTTGTCCTTGGGCGATCAGGATCTGTGATTGCACGATATCGACTCCTGTGATCAATTCTGTGATTGTGTGCTCCACTTGGACACGCGGATTCACTTCGATGAAGTAGAATTGGTCGCCTTCCAAAAGGAATTCAACAGTTCCAGCATTCACATAGCCGACGTGTTTCATCAATTGAAGTGCAGAGTTACAGATTTCATGGCGGACTTGATCCGACATGGAAACGCATGGTGCCACTTCGACAACTTTTTGATGGCGGCGTTGCACGGAGCAGTCGCGCTCGTAAAGGTGAACGATGTTGCCATGCTCATCACCTAAAATCTGAATTTCGATGTGCTTTGGATCTTGAATGTATTTTTCGACATAAATTTCATCGCTGCCGAATGCTGCCAAAGCTTCACTGCGGGCTCTTTCGAAACCTTCGCGGGCTTCTTGTTCGTTGAAGGCCATACGCATGCCGCGTCCGCCGCCACCTAAAGCCGCTTTGATCATGATCGGGTAGTTGTAGGTTTCCGCAAACTCGATGACTTCGTCGATGTTTGCGACTGGACCGTCCGAACCAGGGATTGACTGGATGCCGGCTTCCACAGCTGCAACTTTTGCTTTGATTTTATCGCCAAAAATGTCCAGATGTTCCAAAGAAGGGCCGATGAATTTGATGCCTTCTTCTTGGCAACGTCTAGCGAAGTCGATATTTTCAGATAAGAAACCATATCCAGGATGAATGCCGTCTGCACCGGATTCTTTAGCGATGCGGATCAGGTCTTCGATGTCCAGATAGGCGTCGATAGGCTTTTTGCCTTTTCCGACCAAATAGGCTTCATCTGCTTTAAAACGGTGCACAGAACCTTCATCCTCTTGCGCGTAAACGCCAACAGTAGGGATTTTCAGTTCAGTCAGTGCACGAAATACACGTATCGCGATTTCGCCGCGATTTGCAACCAAAACTTTTTTCAATATTTCCACCTCGCCAGTTTTATTAAATTCAGAAACATTTCTTATACAATGATTAAAAATGATTCGTGATTTCCGCCAAAGATGAAAATTTGGCGAGAGAAATCAATTATATCTTTTTAATTATTCATTTTACACATTATTCTGCTTGTTTACAACTACCTTTTTAAGAATCTGTTAATAATTGAGTAAAATGTCATTTTTGGACAAAATACGAACGATTTAAATAATAAATCTTAATAACGTAAGCATATATTTCGTAATTTGAAATGAACCATGCTATTGTGAGAATGGATTTGCGTTTAATGCGAACAATCTATTATGAGAGTATATTGCCTGTTTTCTGTGCTAAAATAGATAACAAAGGGACGTGAAGCGTTTACACGTTAATGTGACGGAAAGCCGAAAAACAGTCGTAAAAAATGCGGAATCCAGGAAAGAAAAGGGGGATTTGTACGTGAGTGAACCAATTATAGGTAAACGCACGCCATTATTTGATTATTATAAAGCGAACGGCGTGAAGCTGATTGATTTCGGGGGATGGGAGATGCCGATCCAATTTTCCGGAATTCTTGCCGAACATGAAGCAGTCCGTGAACGGGCCGGACTGTTCGATTGTTCGCATATGGGGGAAATTGAAATATCCGGTGGGGAAGCGGAAAGCTACCTGAACGGGCTGCTGACGAATGATGTCAGCGTGATGAGCATCGGACAAGCCCAATACAATATCATGTGTTATCCGGATGGCGGGGCAGTGGATGATGTCATCCTTTTCAAAATGGAAAAAGAAAGTTACCTGTTGGTCTGCAATGCTTCCAACACGGATAAAGTCTATGCGTGGATGCAGCAAAACAACGGATTGGAAGCGATCCTCAACAATATTTCCGACAGCATCGGCCTGCTCGCCCTGCAGGGACCGGCAGCCATCAAGATCCTGAAGGAACTGACGGAAGCCGATCTGGATGCCATCGGAAATTACCATTTCATCGCGGACCAGGAAGTTGCGGGCATTCCGCATGTCCTGATTTCGAGGACGGGCTATACCGGCGAAGATGGCTTTGAATTGTATCTGGGGAGCGAGCAGACCGCTTCCTTATGGGAAAAACTGTTGGCCGCCGGAGAAGCCTACGGGGTATTGCCTTGCGGACTCGGTTCGCGGGACACGCTGCGCCTGGAAGCTGGGATGCCGCTCTATGGGCATGAATTGTCCGAGGAAATCAATCCGTTGGCGGCCGGGCTGGGATTTGCGGTCAAGACGAAAAAAACGAGCGATTTTATCGGCAAAGCTGCCTTGACGGCAATCCGCGAAAACGGACCAACCGAAAAGATCATCGGTTTCGAAGCAACTGAAAGAGGGATCCCGCGCGAAGGCTACAAAATCTTTTCAGCGGCCGGGGAAGAAATCGGGATCGTCACTTCCGGAACGCAATCGCCGACTTTGAAGAAAAGTATCGGGATGGCCTTGGTCAAGTCGGAAGCGGCCGCCATCGGCACAGAAATCCAGATTGAAATACGCAACAAACGCATCCAAGCGACAATCATTCCAAAACCTTTCTACAAAAGAGCGAAATAAAAAAACTAATAAGCACTCATACTAATGAAAAAAATAATAAACCAGCGCACCGCGCGGAAGGATGATCAAAATGGCAGACCACAAAAATTTTTATTACACAAAAGAGCATGAATGGGTAGAAAAAATCACGGAAGATACGGTACGCATCGGCATCACGGAACATGCGGCTGAACAATTGGGCGACATCGTGTTCGTGGATTTCGTGGCCGATCTGGATGCGGAATTGGCCAAAGGGGACGAAGCGGTCACTGTCGAATCCGTAAAATCAGTCTCGGAAGTCTACGCGCCTGTGTCCGGAACGGTGATCAAGCAAAATGAAGCTTTGGCTGATGCGCCGGAAACCGTCAATGCGGAAGCTTTTGCAGGCGGCTGGATGTACGAAATGACCTTGAGCGATGCCAGCGAATTGGATGAATTATTGAGCTACGACGAGTATGAAGCATTCGTGGCCGAGGAGGAAGCGTAAAATGACTGAGGAGCAATTCCGTTATCTACCGGATACAGCCGAAGATGAAAAGGAAATGCTGGCCGTAATCGGGGTCGAGAGCATGGAGGATCTGTTCACGGATATCCCTGAACAGATCCTCCTGAAGGAAGAACTGGCGATTCCGGCTGCCGTTTCCGAATCGGAACTATTGAAACAAATGAAAGATTTGGCCGAAAAAAACGTCAGCGCCGGGCAGATGCCGATCTTCATGGGCGCCGGTACTTATGATCATTACATTCCGAGCGTGGTCGATGCCGTGATTTCGCGCTCCGAATTCTATACGGCCTATACCCCTTATCAGGCGGAAGCCAGCCAAGGGGAACTGCAGGCGATTTTCGAATTCCAATCGATGATCAGCGAATTGACCGGAATGGAAGCGACAAACTCTTCCTTATATGATGGTTTCGCTTCCTTGAGCGAAGCAGTCGGTTTGGCAGCGGCAGTC
Source organism: Trichococcus shcherbakoviae (assembly GCF_963666195.1). Lineage (NCBI taxonomy): Bacteria > Bacillati > Bacillota > Bacilli > Lactobacillales > Carnobacteriaceae > Trichococcus > Trichococcus shcherbakoviae. Next base: position 637,295 of record NZ_OY762653.1, on the reverse strand, counting down.
ACGAAAAGGAACGAAATCGTCCTCTCGCAGTCAGTCCACCCGAACGCTCGTGCTGTCGTCCACGCTTCTGCAAAAGGCCGCGGACTGGATGTCATCGAAGTGTTGATGGAGAAGGACGTCACCAATTTCAATGTGACGCGATGCCTGACGACACCTGATACAGCGGCAATCGTTGTCCAGTATCCGAATTTCTTCGGATCGGTCGAAGATTTGGCTGTCGTCAAAAAAATCGCCGAAGACAAAGGCGCGCTGTTGATCGTGATGGCCAATCCATTGGCGCTGGGAATCCTCGAAGCACCTGGAAACTTAGGTGCGGATATCGTCGTCGGCGACACGCAGCCGTTCGGTTTGCCGATGTCATTCGGCGGCCCTCACTGCGGTTACTTCTCCGTGAACCAGAAGCATATCCGCAAAGTTCCCGGCAGAATCGTAGGGGAAACGCTTGATGCCGATGGAGAGCGCGCGTTTGTCCTGACGCTCCAGAGCAGGGAGCAGCATATCCGCCGCGAAAAAGCGACTTCCTACATGAGTTCGAACCAAGCCTTGAATGCCTTGGCCTCCGCCGTCTGCATGGCAGCCCTCGGGAAACAGGGTGTCCAGGAAATGGCGCAACTGAACGTCGACAAAGCGGCTTATCTTGCCCAAGCTTTGCAGGATAAAGGCTTCGCTATCCTGAACCAGTCGCCGTTCTTCAATGAGTTCGTCATCGATCTGCCTTTCCCGGCCGAAGAAGCCAACCGCGCTCTGCTGGAGGCGGGCATCATCGGCGGCTACAGCTTGGCGGAAACCTATAAAAAACCAAATCAATTGTTGGTTTGTGCCACCGAAAAACGCACGAAGGAAGAAATCGACCGATTCATTGCGGTATTGGAGGGTATGAACCATGCGTAAAACGAAAAATATGATCTTTGAATTAAGCCGTCCGGGTCGCATCGGCTACAGCTTGCCGAAGAGTGATGTCCCGAAAACGGACTTCAAAGCCAAATTACCGGAGCATCTCGTCCGCAAACAACCTGCAGAACTGCCTGAAATCAGTGAACTGCAGCTGATGCGCCATTACACCAACCTTTCCCAGGACAACTTCGGTGTGGAAAACGGCTTTTATCCGCTGGGTTCCTGCACAATGAAATACAATCCGAAAATCAATGAGGTGACCGCCCGCTTGGACGGCTTCGCCAATATCCATCCTTATCAACCTGTGGAGACCGTCCAAGGCGCGTTACAGTTGATGCATGAGCTGCAGGAAGATCTGGCCGTCATCACCGGCATGGACGGTGTTTCCCTGCAACCGGCAGCCGGTGCGCACGGCGAATGGACCGGATTGATGATGGTGCGGGCTTACCATGAAAAGAATGGCGATCTCCAGCGCACGAAGGTTTTCGTGCCGGATAGTGCCCATGGAACCAACCCATCCAGTGCCCATATCGCGGGGTTCGATGTGGTAAGCATCCCATCGACCGCTGAAGGTTTGGTCGATCTCGAAGCCTTGCGCAATGCAGTTGATGACCAGACTGCCGCCTTGATGCTGACGAATCCGAATACGCTTGGCCTGTTCGAACGCGACATCATTCAGATCGCGGAAATCATCCATGGAGCCGGCGGATTGCTTTATTACGACGGAGCGAACCTGAACGCCATCCTCAGCAAAACGACGCCGGGCACGATGGGCTTCGATATCGTCCATCTGAATCTGCACAAGACCTTCAGCACGCCGCATGGCGGCGGCGGACCGGGAGCCGGTCCGGTAGGCGTAAAAGCACATATCAAGGAGTTCCTGCCGATCCCGAGAGTGGAAAAGACGGAAGATGGCTATGTGCTTAACAGCAATCATCCCGCTTCAATCGGCCCGGTCAAAGGCTATTACGGCAACTTCGGCGTCCTGGTGCGGGCCTACACCTACATCCGCACGATGGGTCCGGTCGGCTTGCGCAAAGTTTCCGAGAGCGCTGTGCTGCATGCCAATTATCTGCGCAAGCTTCTCGAAAATGATTTTGACACGCCGTACCCGGTCATCTGCAAACATGAATTCGTCCTCTCCGGCAACCGCCAGAAGAAAGGCGGCGTAAGGACTTTGGATATAGCCAAACGCTTGCTGGATTACGGTTATTACGCTCCGACCGTCTATTTCCCGCTGATCGTCGAAGAAGCCTTGATGATCGAACCGACGGAAACCGAGAGCAAGGAAACGCTCGATGACTTCGCGGGCGCGCTGATCGCAATCGCCCGCGAAGCTGCCGAAACGCCTGAAACCGTCACCCAAGCGCCGCATCATACATCGGTCAGACGACTGGATGAAGTGCGCGCCGCTAGGGTGATCAAGGTGAAATACTGATTTATTTTCATAAAGAGAACAGCCCCCGATTATCCATTGATTAATGGATAATCGGGGGCTGTTTGCTGTATTTGTGCTGCTTATTGTGCGACAGTCTGTTCCAGCAACAGGTTCATGTTCAGGAAGCCGCGCTCGCTTTTCAGTTGGAAAGCGTGCTTAGTGGCGTTGAAGTCAACGACATTGTCGCTGTCGAGGAAAACCAGTGCCCATTTTTGAGCAGGAACAGGTCCGATGTTCGTTTCGATTACGGCATCGTATTCCGCCATTCCGGCATCATTGACCTTCAGCATGAAAATACCGGTGCTCGGGCAGCCGCAATCTTCACCGACTGCATAGAACAGGCTGATGTCCTTAAGGTCGTAACGTTTTTGGATTTCCGCGATGGCGGAATCGGTAAAAGTGAATTTCATAATATAATCCCTTTCTTTCTGTATGTTAACCGCAAGTGACCGTTCGGGGAAACTGCCTATCCGGTTGTGTATTCTTACTATAAGTATACGACATATGGCCCAAAAAACAAGAAAAGCCATCTTCCGGATGGAGGATGGCCAGGCTTGTCAGTCTGTTTTAACAGGCTGTTTTCGTTTGCGGATATACCAAATGATGACGGCAATCCCGATAATAGCGATGATCACGTAGGCGATGTTGGAATAAATATCCATATAATGGACAATCGTTTCCCACTGCGAGCCGACAGCCGCGCCCAGATAGATCAGGACTGTGTTCCAGATGACGGTTCCGATAGTCGTGAACAGAAGGAAAAGACCGAAGTTCATGTTCGCCATTCCGGCTGGTAAAGAGATCAAGCTCCTGATCAAAGGCACGAAGCGGCAGAAGAAAACCGTCCAGAAGCCATAGCGATCGAACCAAGAATCTGCTTTGTGGATATCAGCATGCGTGATGCGCAGGATGTTGCCGTACTTGTCGACGATTTTGTCCAGTCTTTCGACATCCAATAAGGTACCGAGACCATAAAGAATCGCGGCCCCGACGACTGCACCGATTGTGGCAGCGACGATCATCAAGGGGATATTGAGCTCCGTAGTGGTTGTCATAAAACCGCCAAAAGTCAAAATGACTTCAGAAGGGATCGGCGGAAAAAGATTTTCGATCATAATCAAAAATGCTACACCGAAGTAGCCAAATTGCTCCATAATGCTTTGAATCCAAGCTTCGATAGTGATTCACTCCTCTAAAAATAGTTCTATATTATTCCAATGTTCTAATCTAACTATACACGAAGCACCGGCATTTTCAATTTATTTTGAACATTCTTAAGAAAATCCTATCAGAAATTGAAGTCAGAATCATGCCCACAACCTGTTCCAACGTGTGTCCTTCGAATCGTTCTTTTTACATCGATAGGCAACTTTGGTAGAATCAAAAGTATATGAGTTGAAATTGAAGAAGAGGTGGGGAGAAACTTTGGCAAATAAAGAAAAATCAGGCCGATTGTTTTGGACGCTGTTCAAATCAACGTTTGTGCTGAGCGCATTCACATTCGGCGGCGGCTACGTGATCGTGCCGTTGATGCAAAAGAAATTCGTGGAAGAACTCAAGTGGATCGAGGCGGACGAGATGCTGGATCTGGTCGCTTTGGGGCAGTCCGCTCCGGGTGCGATCGCCGTCAATACGTCCATTCTGATCGGCTACCGGATGGCGGGATTTTTTGGGGCATTGGTGACGGTTTTCGGGACAGTTACGCCGCCGCTTATCATCATCACGCTCATTTCCTATTTTTACATGAATTTCCGTGAAAATCCGATTGTGGATGCTTTGATGATCGGGATGCAGGCCGGTGTGGCTGCGGTCATCGTCAATGTCGTCATCGGCATGGTCAGTGGCGTCGTCAAACAACGGGACATCATCAACACCTTGTTGTTGATTTCAGCATTCATAGCTTCTTACTTTTTTGATGTCCACGTAGTCCTGATCATTTTCCTGGCCGGGCTGATCGGTTTCATCAACTTGAGCTACCGCGCGAAGATGGGGGTGGGCAAATGATCTATCTTCAATTATTCTGGTCTTTTTTCCAGATCGGCTTATTCACGATCGGCGGGGGCTATGCTTCCTTGCCGCTGATTCGGGATGAAATCGTCACGAATCAGGGCTGGCTCACGATGCAGGAATACACGGACATCATCACGATATCGCAGATCACCCCGGGTCCGATCGCCATCAATTCGGCGACTTTCGTCGGGACAAAAGTGGGTGGTTTCGCCGGCGCAATTGTCGCGACACTCGGTACGGTCACGCCTTCGATCATCCTTTCGCTGATTCTGGCATGGGCCTACTACAAGTACCGCGACATCAAAATCATGCAGGGAATCCTCGGCGGGCTCCGTCCGGCAGTCGTGGCTTTGATTGCTGCGGCTGGACTGGTGCTCTTTGTGGCAGCCTTATTCCAATCCGGCGGGACAGCCATCGGTGGGATCACCATCAATTTCCTGGCGGTGGCAATCTTCCTTGCGGCACTGTACGCGCTCCGGACCACTAAAATCGATTCGATCTGGCTGATACTCGTATCGGGAGCCGTGAGCATCCTCTTCCATTTATTCAGCTGACAGGGTGTATAATGAAAAAATAGCACATTCACTTCGTCAAGAAAGGAACTTGTCATGACGTCAAACCATACAGGTAAAGAGCTTCAGTCTAAAAAGAATCTGCCTAAGAAGTGGCACGGCCTGAAGCCATCACGTTTCGCAAAGTACCGCAGTTGGATCAACAGCGGCAGCCCAGGGATCTGCGGAACGTATTGCAGCGCCGTGCTGGTACATGATGCGGTTCTGCAGAAATACAAGCATTCCCTTGATAAAGATACGTTGCTGGCAGGTTTGCTGACGGTCGTTGACGAATTTCTGCCCTACAAAGGCACCTTCTTCTGGGATGTGCAGCACGGCCTGAAAGTCTTGCTGGCGGACATTCCGGATTGGACCGTGAAATCGGGCCTCATCACGGAAAAAATCGTTCCGGCGTTGTTGGATCGCCCGGTTCCGGTTCCCGTCATAGTGGGAACGACGCGTCTATTCAACAGCAAGTACAAGAACCATTGGGTGGTCGTCTATGCTTACGGCTACAACGAAGACGGCAAGCTTTTCTATAAAGCTTACGATAACCATGGCCGCTACCAGGCCATTTTGCCGGCATCGCAGACGATCGGGTGTGTTTGGTTGGAAGAAAGAAAAAATAATTGAGAATACTATAGATAGTAACGGAGGAACAAAATGAGGGAATATGATTTTATCGCCATCGGAGGCGGCAGCGGCGGCATCGCAACGATGAACCGTGCATCAGAATATGGTGCCAAAACCGCTGTTATTGAAGGGAAATTATTGGGGGGAACCTGCGTAAACATCGGTTGCGTACCGAAAAAAATCATGTGGTATGCGTCCCAAATATCCGAGGCGATCCACAAATACGGACCGGATTATGGGTTCGATATAGGCGCGCACAAAATCGACTTCCCGACCTTATTGAAGAACCGGGATGCCTACGTCGAACGCTCCCGCAACTCCTATCAAGCCGGATTCGAACGCCGCAATGTCGATGTGATCGAAGGCTTCGCCAAATTCGTCGACAACCATACCGTTGAAGTGAACGGGGAGCTGATCCGCTCCAAGCACATCCTGATTGCGACCGGCGCAAAACCGATCCGTCCACGGATTCCTGGAGCAAAGCTCGGCGACGTATCAGATACGTTCTTCGAATGGACAGAATTACCGGAAAAAGTCGCTGTCGTCGGTGCGGGTTACATTGCCATCGAATTGGCCGGCGTGCTGCATAATTTGGGCGTGGATACACATCTGTATGTCCGTTACGACACGCCATTGCGCAAATACGATGACAGCATCATCGAAGGCTTGATGCAGGAAATTGAAAAAGACGGTCCGACGCTGCACACACATGCTGTCTCAAAAGCAGTCGAAAAGAATGCAGACGGTACTTTGACGCTGCATCTTGAGGACGGCAGATCGGAAATTTTCGATAAAATCATCTGGGCGATCGGCCGGACCGCCAACATAGACGGTTTAAACATCGAAGCGACGGATGTGAAAGTCAGCGACAAAAAATTCATCATCGTCGACGAGTACGAGAATAGCTCAGTTGACGGCATCTACGCGGTAGGGGACGTAACCGGCAAAAACATGCTGACGCCTGTTGCGATTGCAGCCGGACGCAGACTGTCGGAACGCCTATTCAACAACAAGCCGAATGAAAAGTTGGACTACGACAACATCCCAACCGTGATCTTCAGCCACCCTCCAATCGGCAGCATCGGATTGAGCGAAAAAGACGCCATAGAGAAGTTTGGCGCCGATCAGGTGAAAGTATACAAGTCCACTTTTGCATCGATGTACACGGCCGTTACAGCCCATCGTCAGCTTGTGAAGATGAAACTGGTCTGTGTAGGAGAAAACGAGAAAGTAGTCGGACTCCACGGAATCGGCTATGGCGTCGATGAAATGATCCAAGGCTTTGCGGTTGCCATCAAAATGGGCGCCACCAAAGCCGACTTCGACAACACCGTAGCCATCCATCCGACTGGCGCGGAAGAATTCGTGACTATGAGATAGAGAGCGAGATGAATCCCGGGTAGAAATCGAGCATTAAGAGGACTAGCACAAAGCGGCCACTTTTTGGTCGCTTGACCTAGTCAGCTTAGAAGGAGATTTCTGGGATTCAGAACGCGTTTGATAGAGCATGATTATTCGCATGTGAGATAGACAAAGAAAAGAAACTATTTGAGCGCCTCTTCAACGGTGCCGCTCAAATGGTTTCTTTTTCTACTCTTCAGCCAATGTCTCGAATTCATTTTTGTAGTACTGATAAAATTCGTCCCAATTTTCCGAAGGACCGGGATTAACGGCATATCCATCCAGAATAGCAATGATGTTTTCCAGGCAAGCGTGCCAGCCGGCGATATCCTGGGGTGTATGCGGGGTAACCTCGACGATGTCTTCGCTGAGCTTCTGAGCAGTTTGCCCTAAGCAGTCCCGGACAATTCAAAACGCATAATGTTTGTGTCCCATGTAAAGGCGAGGCTTGATGGTTCGGAAACTTTAAGTAACGTCATCTCTTCGTAGGACCCGTTTCCGAAGTCGAATCTGATTTTTCCGTCGGGCTTCAACTGTTCGATTTCCAGTTGTGGGAACCATTTTTGCAGCTGCTCATTGACCGTAAGCATCCGCCAGACGGATTCGATCGGGTGGGGGATTATTCTGTTGAATTCGGCGATTATTGACTCATTTTGTTTTTTTTGATTGTTGCGTACATTCTTTCAATCCTTTCCGGAGGTGTGACGTGTGTATCCATTTAACTGATACCAGACTGAGGCGTCTACTCTCAGTTCTTGGTTTTGCCGGCAATTTGGATATTCAGGCAAAAAAATAAATCCGGATTGCTCAAAGTTCAAGAATGCGAAAAGCAATCACGGATCCTGCGCGTATATTATCTTTGAACACAAATATGGAGGTGATCATTATGGCGTACAAAGAGCGGACGAAACCGAAGCTTTTGAAAACTTATGAAGTATTGTCTTCACGGATGGATTTGACAAGCGAAGATTACGATTATTTTCTCGAGCTAAAAAACGAATACGAAGGGAAAAAGCGATTTGATGAATTGATTGAAAAGTTCAATACTGCGGGCACTACGGAACAAGAGTAATGTAAAACTGCAATTAAAACCAGCATTTCGGATTTCCGTTTGTTGTTTCCGAATGAACCAATAACCTCGTCCCTCGTCAAAAAGAAAACCCCGCCACGACCATAAGTCGCGACGGGGTTTTCCACTTATATTTATTATTCTTTGATTTGGTTCACTTTTTTGTCATATCCGACAGCACGTAAGATTGCTTTCATAATCTCTACGAATGGGATAACTGACAATGCAGCTGCTACAACGATCATCCATTGTTGGCCAGTCATGTCGTAGATGCCGAAGATTCTGTTCAATCCAGGTGTGAATGCCACCATCAGCATCAATGCTAACGACAGCAAGATTGCATAGTTGAACATTTTATTGCCGAACGGGTTGACCGAGAACAATGATTTGAATACTGATTTACAGTTGAAGGCATGCGACAATTGGATGAATCCTAATGTCAAGAAGGCCATAGCTTCACCGATGTGCAGTTCAAAGCCATAGTAACCAGTTGCCAACCAGAATACGAACAAGGTGATCCCACCTTCATAGATACCTTGGTAGATCATGCTGGCGAATACGCCGTTCGAGAAGAAGTTGGAAGAACGGCCACGAGGCGCTTGTTCCATAACATCTTTCTCAGCTTCTTCCAAACCTAAAGCGATAGCAGGGAATACGTCAGTAACCAAGTTGATCCACAATAAGTGGATTGGCTCAAGGATCTGCCATCCCAAAACAGTTGCGATGAACAATGTTAATACTTCACCCAAGTTAGCGGAAAGCAAGTATTGAACCGCTTTTTGGATGTTTGCGAAAACTTTACGTCCTTCTTCAACCGCGTGAACGATTGTTGCGAAGTTATCATCAGCCAATACCATATCGGAAGCGCCTTTAGATACTTCCGTACCTGTGATACCCATACCGATACCGATGTCAGCTTGTTTCAATGAAGGAGCATCGTTTACACCGTCACCAGTCATGGCAACAACTTTACCTTGATCTTGCCAAGCTTTAACGATACGTACTTTGTGCTCAGGAGAAACACGAGCGTATACAGAGTAGTTTTGAACCGTGCGCAAGAAATCATCATCAGAGATATCATTCAATTCAGCACCCGTGATGACTGCTTTAGCAGAAGAGTTCTCATTCAAAATACCTAAACGCGTTGCGATAGCAGATGCAGTGTCTCTGTGGTCACCAGTGATCATGACTGTACGGATACCCGCTTTTTGGGCTTGAGCGATTGCTTCTTTTGCTTCCGGACGCTCTGGGTCGATCATACCGATCAGACCGGCAAAGACTAAGTCCGTTTCGACTGCTTCAGTCGTCATTTTTGCAGGTACAGCAGCGACGTTTTTGAATGCCATCGCCAATACGCGCAATGCTTGGATAGCCAAGCTGTGGTTTGTGTCCAGGATTGCGTTTCTGTCAGCTTCTGTGATTGGTGAAATGACGCCAGCTTTGATGATGTGCGTGCAACGTTTCAACAATTCATCAGGAGCACCTTTTGTAGCGATCATGAATTGGTTGCCTTCAGGGTGGATCGTTGACATCAATTTACGATCGGATTCAAAAGGAACCTCAGCAACACGCGGCATGTCAACCAATTTAGCGGAAAGGTCAAAACCTTTTTCCAAACCATATTGAACCATTGCTGTTTCAGTAGGGTCACCGATCAATGATTTGTCATGAGCAATTTTTGTGTCATTCGCCAAGTTCATGATCTTCATGACAGGCAATTCCAAGTCGATGTTTTCATCGGCATCGTGGACTTGGCCATCGTAGTAAACTTTTTCGATCGTCATTTTGTTTTGAGTCAATGTACCGGTTTTGTCGGAACAGATGACTTCAGTACCACCCAATGTTTCAACAGCAGGTAATTTGCGGACAAGCGCATTTCTGCTTGCCATTTTTTGCGTACCCAATGCCAAGATGATTGTCGTGATGGCGGGCAAACCTTCAGGAATAGCGGCAACGGCTACGGAGATGGAAACCATCAACATATCCAACCAAGGACGGCCATTGAAACCGAAGCCGATGATGAACATCAATACAGCGATGACCAAAATCAGAATAGTCAAAGATTTACCCATTTGATCTTGGTTGATCTGTAATGGGGTTTTCTTCTCTTCAGCGTTTTGCAGCATGTTCGCGATATGTCCGACTTCTGTGTTCATCCCTGTAAGGACGACGACACCTTCAGCGCGGCCATAAGTTACGTTTGTACTTGAGAACGCCATGTTCTTGCGGTCACCCAAAGCAGCATCGGTTTCAACGTCGCGCAAGTCTTTTTCGACCGGTACAGACTCACCAGTCAAGGCAGCTTCTTCAACTTTAAGCGAATTTACATCGTAAAGGCGGATATCTGCAGGAACAACATCTCCGGCTTCCAAAACGATGATGTCACCAGGCACAAGTAATTCGGACTTGACTTGGATGACTTCTCCGCCACGTTTTACGTTAGCGAGTGGTGAAGCCATTTTCTTCAAAGCTTCGATCGCTTCTTCTGCCTTGTTTTCTTGGAAGACACCTAGGAATGCGTTGATGATAACAACAGCTAAGATGATGATAGCATCAGCGATTTCATGACCGATAGTACCAGATATGATAGCTGCAGCCAATAGAACGAGAATCATGAAGTCCTTGAATTGATCCAAGAATTTTTGTAAAGTGGTGCGTTTTTCACCTGCTTCTAGTACGTTCTCGCCATACTCAGCCAATCTCTTCGCGGCTTCCTCGTTAGTAAGTCCACCTCTGGTCGAATTAAGTTCTGCTAAGACTTCCTCTTCCGTTTGCGCGAAGAACGCTTTATTCAGTTGTTCTTTTGACACAGTATTTCCCCTCTCTTGACCTGAATGTAGTAGTGTTAAAATGAAAAGAGACCTATGCATAAAATTGTCTTTCAGACAACACTGTATGCATAAGTCTCACTATTTAAGGTAACACCAGCAGATAGGATTACTCTACTTATTGTTGACATTACCACAGCCTTGTACTGCTAGTTACTCCCCTATGGAGATATTCAGTTTAACACTCGAATTTATTATATCGACAAAATCATGTAATCGCAACAATTTATTACCGAAAACGAAAACAATTAAAAAAATGGACACATTTCCGATCAATCGGAAATGCGCCCAGTCATATTAAAGCAATGCCAAAATGATGAAGTTGGCCAAGAATAAAGCCGAAGAGAACCACACGATCGGGTGGATTTCGTACGACTTTCCTTTTACGACTTTCACGATGCAGTAGAAGAAGAAGCCGGCTGCGATACCGTAGGAAATGCTGTAAGAAAGACCCATGAAGATGGATGCGAAGAAAGCAGGGATCGCATCTTCCAGATCATGCCAGTTGATTTCTGTGAATGATCCCATCATCAAAATACCGACGAGGATCAAAGCAGGAGCTGTTGCAGCAGCGGGAACAACACCGATCAGCGGTGCGAAGAATGCGCTGATGATGAACATGCCGGCAACAACAACCGCAGTCAAACCAGTACGTCCGCCAGCACCGATACCGGCAGCACTCTCAACGTAAGTAGTAGTATTGGATGTACCGAAGATCGAACCGATTACCGTACCGACTGAATCGGCGAACAAAGCTTTATCCATTTTCGAACTGAATCCGGATCCTTCTTCAAGCGCTTTTTCATCTTCTGCAGAGAAGATACCAGTACGACGGCCAGTTCCGATGAATGTACCGATTGTGTCGAAAGTATCGGAAAGGCTGAATGCGAAGATGGTCATCAATACTAATGGCAGTTGGGAAACATCGGAGAACAAGGACAAAAGACCTTCTGAACCGAATGCAGCACCGAATGTTACCCCTAATTCGGAAATAGCTGTTGCAAGCGAGTTTGCTTGCAGGCTTGCTGTTGAAATATCAACAACACCCATCGGGATACCCAAAAGAGTAGTGGCAACGATACCGATAAGGATGGCGCCGCGGACATTTTTGACCATCAGTACAGCTGTAATGACCAAACCAATCAAAGCCAATAATGCAGGCATTTGCGTGAAATTAACCAAGGCAGGGACGATGCCGCCGCCAGTTATGACTGATCCTACTCCGCCAGTGAAAGTCTCAGCTGTTGCGTCATAAGGAGCGCCGTTGATTGCAGTGATGGAGCCAGCGTCGGAAGTGAATTCCAAGAAGCCGGCGTTTTTGATCCCGATATAAGCGATGAAGATGCCGATACCGCCGCTGATTGCGTGCTGCAGGCTTTCAGGGATCGATTTGATGATCATTTTTCTGATTTTTGTTACTGTGATCAGAACGTTGACCATCCCACAGATGAATACCATGGCCAAAGCTTGTTGCCAAGTGAAACCAAGTGAGAAGACGACAGTGAAAGTGAAGAAGGCGTTCAAGCCCATACCCGGTGCCAAAGCATAAGGTACGTTTGCGAAAAGGCCCATCACCAAAGTGCTGACTGCAGCGGAAATGATTGTTGCCAAGAAGACTGCTTGGCTAGGCATCCCAGATAAAGAAAGGATTGCCGGATTGACGAAAATGATATACGACATTGCGAAGAAAGTTGTGATCCCCGCAACAACTTCTGTGGAAACTGTTGTTCCGTGTTCTTTGAGTTTAAAGAAATTTTCCATTTTGAAAAGATCTCCCATCTGAATTTTTTTCGGCAGCGACAGGAAACAGTAACAATAAATGATTTCATATGCTTTCCTTGCTTACCACTCGACTATTATAACCAATCACACAAAAGCTTGCAATAAATAAGTGAATGATTTAATCAATTTATCACTTTAATGTTCGTGATTTGCTTGAATCGATAATGAAAGCGCATCAAAAATGCCGTCCCTACAACTTAACGTTAGCATTTCAGGAAATTAGGTGCTTTTTTTGGTGAATCTGCCTGAGCAGGAAAGTGGGTGATATGCTAAAATGATAAGGAGCGAAACAGTCTGAAAGTTAGAAGGTGATGATTGTGAAAGACGAAGTGTTTGTGGTGGGCGATGTCCATGGGGAGATCACCTTACTGAAGAAATTATTGGAAAAGTGGGACCGGGAGAAGCAACAGTTGATTTTTATCGGTGATTTGGGGGACCGCGGCGAAAATTCGAAAGCTTGTTTTCTGCTGGCGAAGGAGCTTGTGGAAAAACAAGGTGCGATCTATCTGAAGGGCAATCATGAGGGCATCCTGCTGAATTTCATCGCAAAGCCGGAGGAATTCGCAGGCAATTATTTCCTGAACGGCGGGTTGGGTTCCTTGGAAAGTTTCCTGCATGAGCACATCAACGAGGAGTATTCGCCTACCGAAATCGCGCTGATGATGAAACACTATTACAAGGATCTGCTCGCTTTTTTGACCGAGCTTCCTTTGTACTACGAATGGGAACAGTACGTTTTTGTCCATGCCGGTGTTGATCTGAGCAAAAAAGATTGGCACGACAGCACCGAGGAGGACTTTCTCTGGATCCGCGAACCATTCCACAAAAAGAAGAACCGCACCGGGAAAACAATCGTATTCGGGCATACCCCGACCTTTTACCTGCATGGTGACAATGACCGTTCGGATCTTTGGATTTCGGACGACAAAATCGGCATCGATGGCGGAGCCGTCTACGGCGGTTCGCTGCATGGCGTTGTGTTTGACAAAAACGGTCTGAAAGAGGACCATATTATAAAGAAATGATGAAGTTGCCGAAAGGGCAGTTTTATTTTGAAAGGCAGGAGTATTGAATAACATGACAGAAACAGCACAACAAATCGTTTTGGACTTGGTGAAAGCCGAACTTAACCAATTCAGACCCGCACAGATCGAAAAAGTACTGCAACTATTGGAAGAGGGCAATACCGTCCCGTTCATCGCACGCTACCGGAAGGAAGTTACGGGCTCGCTTGATGAGGTAGAAATCCGCCAAATCGAAGAGCGCCACCAGTACGCTACGAACCTGCACAAGCGCAAGGAAGAAGTCATCCGCATCATCGAGGAACAAGGCAAGCTGACGCCGAAGCTCAAAGCGGATATCGAACGCGCCGAAAAGATGCAACGCGTCGAAGACCTGTACCGTCCCTATAAACAGAAGCGCCGCACGAAAGCCGCAATCGCCCGCGAAAAAGGACTGGCTCCGTTTGCCGAGTGGCTATTAAGCGGTCCAATGAACGGATCCGTAGAGACGAAAGCCAAGGAATTCCTTAATGAAGAAATGGAACTTTCTACTATAGAAGACGTTTTGGCAGGAGCCCATGAAATCATCGCCGAAATCGTCAGCGACGAGCCAGCGTACCGCGAACACATCCGCGAGTTCACGCGCAAAAACGGCCAGGTCGTCAGCACGGTGAAGGATGCCGAAAGCGATGAGAAGGGTGTCTTCGAGATGTACTATGATTTTTCCCAGGGTGTGGCCACGGCCGTACCGCACCGCATCCTGGCCATGAACCGCGGCGAAAAAACCGGCATCCTGAAGGTTTCAATCGCGGTCGATGAGGAGAAAATCTTCGCTTACTTGGCGAAAAAGGTAGTGAAGAACCCGAACAGCATTGCCGCATCATACGTGAAAGCCGCCTATGAAGACAGCTACCGCCGTTTCATCGGACCGGCTATCGAACGCGAACTGCGCAATGAATTGACTGAAGCCGCCGACGCGCAAGCGATCGATGTATTCGGCGACAACCTGCGCAACCTGTTGCTGCAGCCGCCTTTGAAAGGCAAAGTGGTGCTTGGTTTGGATCCGGCTTACCGTACCGGCTGCAAGTTGGCGATCGTCGATGCGACCGGTAAAGTATTGGCGAAGAGCGTTATTTATCCGCACAAACCAGCCAACCAGGAAAAACGCGCTGCTGCCGGTCCGGCTTTCCGCAAAATGCTTCAGGACTACAAAGTCGAAATGGTCGCCATCGGGAACGGAACCGCTAGCCGCGAATCCGAACTGTTCGTATCCGAGCAGATCAAGCAAGTGCCGAATACGGTCTACTACGCTATCGTCAATGAAGCGGGCGCTTCGGTTTATTCCGCCAGCGATATCGCCCGCGAAGAATTTCCTGATTTCCAGGTCGAAGAACGAAGTGCCGTCAGCATCGCGCGCCGCCTGCAGGATCCGTTGGCCGAATTGGTGAAGATCGATCCGAAATCGGTCGGCGTCGGCCAATACCAGCATGACGTTTCCCAAAAACAGTTGGGCGAACGCTTGGACTTCGTCGTCGAAACCGCCGTGAACCAAGTCGGCGTCAACCTGAACACGGCCAGTGCGCCATTGCTGCAGCACGTTGCCGGCCTGAACAAAACCATCGCCAACAACATTGTCACTTTACGTGAAGAGAATGGCGCCTTCGACAGCCGCCAACAATTGAAGAAAGTGCCGCGTCTCGGCCCGAAAGCTTTCGAACAATCGGTCGGCTTCATGCGCATCGCCGGGGGCAAGAACATCCTTGACAACACCGATATTCATCCCGAATCCTATCCGGCCGCCAAAGAAGTGCTGGCACTGGCTGGGCTTAGCCTGAAGGACATCGGAACCGAACAAGCCCGCGAAGCGCTGGGAGCGTTGGATCGCACCAAAGCCCGCGAAGCAACCGGACTCGGTAAGGAAACGCTGCAGGACATCATCGCCGGTTTGACGAAACCGGGCCGCGATCCGCGCGATGACATCGCCCAACCATTGCTGCGCCAGGATGTTCTCTCGATGGAAGACCTGAAGCCGGGCATGGAACTGCAAGGGACCGTCCGCAACGTCGTCGACTTCGGCGCCTTCGTCGATATCGGCGTCAAACAGGACGGCATGGTCCACATCTCCAAACTCAGCAACCGCTTCGTCAAGCACCCTTCCGATGTGGTCGCGGTCGGCGATATCGTGACCGTTTGGGTCGATCATGTCGACACGAACAAAGGCCGCGTTGCCCTGACGATGCTGCCACAAAAATAATGAGGAACAAATAGATGAACGAACAAGAACTGCAACGGTTGGTGGAACACATTTCGATTACCATTTTCCGGAAACCGTTCCGCCACCGCGCCAGTTTTAACCGCCGCCTCAAGACGACAGGCGGGCGCTACCACCTGGGAAGCCACGATTTGGATTTCAATCCGTTGGTGCTGGAGTTGCACGGAATGGAAGAACTGGAGAAGGTTGTCAAACACGAACTCTGCCACTACCACTTGCATCTGGAAGGCCGGGGCTACCAGCATCGGGATGCCGATTTCCTGAACTTGCTGAAGGCGAGCGGGGGGAGCCGGTTCGTAAAGGACCTGCGCCAGGCTGGAATTGTTGCGCCGCCGAAATGGCTTTACAGTTGCAGTGCCTGCGGACAGATGTATCCGAGGAAAAGAAGGATCGATCTGAAGAAGTATGTCTGCGGTAAGTGCAAGGGGAAGCTGAAGATAACGGGTTAACTTTGCGGCAAGCAGGATTCAATGGCACATAAAAAGATGGGACCGCGATCAATAATTGATTGGGGTCCCATCTTTTTTGTTCCATAACTAGGAAACAATAAGATTGCGTTCCGCAATCCAAACCACTTCTGAAAACAATATTTCTTCTAGTATAATGAAAATGGAAAGCGGTACAAATTCGATATACTAAGTGGTGTTCCCGAACCCGTCTAGGAAACTGAATGATTTATCCTTTCGAGATAAACCGACTATGCCTTGAGCATGAATATAAAATTACTTTGTAATTCCAAAAGGATAAATCCGCTGCTTTCTAATATTTCAATTAGGAGAGGATTCTAATGGAAGTAATGGTGATTCATTGCTGTGGATTGGATGTTCATCAAAAATCTATCACAGCCTGTGTGCTCGTTGGAAAACTTACTTCAAGTCGTCCCAAAAAGACCCAAAAAACATTTGGCACAACCACTTTTGACCTACGGTCTCTTTCCGAATGGCTGAAAGAGCTGGAAGTGTCGCATGTGCTGATGGAAAGTACAGGACAGTATTGGAAACCAGTCTGGAACATATTGGAACCCGAAGATTTTCACCTGATTTTAGCCAACCCACAACACATAAAAAATGTACCTGGAAGAAAAACAGATATGAAAGATGCGGAGTGGATAGCGCTATTAGGTCGCTGTGGCTTGGTTAATGCCAGCTACGTTCCTGATAAAGAAACACAGGAATTGCGTTATTTAACAAGGCAGCGGTCTTCAGTAAAGCAAGAAAAAACGAAGCGCGTTAATGAAATCCATAATATTTTGCAGAGAGCCAATATAAAGTTGACCAGCTATTTGTCCAATATCTTTGGAAAAACAGGTAAGGCTCTTTTGACTTTGTTTATCAATGGTGAAAAAATTACTGAAGAAGTAGTTGCAAGAGAAATCCACGGAAAAGTCAAAGCGAGTATAGCAGAGCTCGTTAGAGCGATGGATGGTTGTTTAAGCAAATGTGATCGGGCTTTTTTAAACTTGCATCTTCAGACAATCCTTCGCTTAGAGGAAGAGATTTCAGAGCTAAACCAACTAATTGATGAATACACTGAAAAATTTTCAGATGTATATCTCCGGCTCATAGAAATCCCTGGAATTAGTAAACTAACAGCAGAAGTTATACTCGCTGAAATAGGTTGTACAGTGAATGCTTTTCAAACAGCAGAGAATCTAGCTTCTTGGGCAGGCTTATGTCCAGGTAATTACGAAAGCGCAGGCATAAAGAAGCGATCGAATGCCACGAAAGGAAATAAATATTTGAAAGTAGCGCTGTGTCGAGCGGGAATCAGCGCCGGACGTTCAAAATCCGGAACCTTTCATTCGTTCTTCGTGAAGCTATCTCAACGTATGCCGAAGGCAAAGGCCGCTGTTGCAACAGCGCATAAATTATTAAGGATTGTCTATGTTCTTCTAAAGACGGGACAAAGATATGACGAGTTAATTATAAACAAAGAAAAAGGATCTATAACCACGGGAATGGCATAGATCCAAGCTTTCATACTATTTTCAAAAAATTATACCATGAGAGTGTTTTTTTGTCTTTTTTTAGGGACTGTTTGTATGTGTCAATCTTTTCTATGCAAAGTTCAGAAACCTTACTTGTAGTGCCAATTTGAAATTGTTTTAATATTGTCCCTGAAGCTTTGGCGCGCGTCGCTTGCCCTTCCCTCCGGGAATACAGTGAATCAAAAAGCGTAATTCACTGTATTCCCGGAGGATTTGAAGAAAATTCTGATTAACTCGCAAATATTTTCTTCATCATTCCCATGCTGCAGGTCGCGTTCATCGCTGGTATACCAGCCTGTCTAGCGGGTGTCCTCTCTCTGCCAGAATGTTTCTTTAACGCATTTCTGACTGCGAATTTCAGTTTTACCGCTAAACTTTCCGGAACGGTACGTACTGGCTCCGTTAACGCTTTTTCTAGGGTTCCCATCTTCTTACCTTCAATGATGGAGACCATCGCCCGAGCGCCATCATGGCTCCAGTATTTCCCATTACCTTTCATTCGGTAGCTGTAAGGTCGATGATTACTTTCACAGCTTCCAATTCCCCGGATTCCTTTGCAGGATTCGATTTCTCTTAACGGACGAAGATACGCCCAGTTTCTTTCTAGGTAGGCTGCCAAAAGTCGTAACTCCTCTTTTTGATCTTTCTCCTGTTCTAGCGAGATTTTACTTTCAATCGTATCCAACACAATCGCAATCGAATCCCAATCATAGGACCATAGGGCCTTTTTCAGCGGCAGTTCCATCTCTGGACACCAAGAAAGACGGCTCTTAATCTTTTTGTGAACGTGATAGCGATCCACCTGATGGATATGTTCCTTACACACACCAATTGCCATGGCACAGTCCTCTGCCCGATAACCTGAGCCACCATCGGTGTTCGAAATGACTACCGTATTTTTGAGATCGTAATGACTCCCTAAATAAATCGCTGCTTTCTCCCATGCATCTTTCGCTGATTTCAACGATGACACAAATATCGGATTTTTCAGTTTCTTTCTTTTCCCGCTTGTTGTGACGCCTTCTGCTATTTGGACTCGGTGGATCTCTTCTTTTCTTTTCCCCTTGCCTTTAATGACGATCCCATCGCCTTCTACCAAGAGAAAAGGTACTTCTTTCTGTTCTTCGGGTAAGGCCACTTCGTATTCTTCTAAGTTTTGTTTCTCCCACTGCGCTTGCTTTTCTCCTACCGATTTCACAATATTGCCCACTGTTCCATGGCTCATGCTGAACGAAGTCAGTTTAGTGACGGCTTCGGCCACACCGCGGTAGACGCTGCCAGTCACAAGTTCGGCCACTTGCTTTTGTAAAAGGGTAGAGTAGCGCTCGCTTTTATTGAAGCCACAGATGTTATCCAGTGGGAAAAAGCTCTTTTCACCTTTCTTCTTTAAACGTCTACGCATAAACTCGACTGTACCGAATGTGAAAGTAATCGTGCGTGAATCCCTGTTGGCGATACGCCATCCTTCCGCTTTAAACGGAACGTACAACTCGCTATCCAAGGCCTCTAAGGCCTCCTTCATGAGTTGACTTACAAGATCTGAGAAATAAGCCTGAAGCGTAGTTTCTGCATCAAGCACATGATTTGAATCCTTTATTATGTGGTGAATTTCTGCTATAATTTTTTCCATGAAGACCTTCCTCTACACTAAATTGGCTACCAACCTTTAGTTGTATTGTAAGGTCTTCTTTTTGACTATTTCAACAAAAGAATAGTTTTGCATAGAAAAATTATACACTTAGGGACTGTTTTCATATAAAAGTATAAATTTTTTCGAATTGAAAAGTGCGTCACCATAGGTGTTTCAC
Source organism: Trichococcus shcherbakoviae (assembly GCF_963666195.1). Classification (NCBI taxonomy): domain Bacteria; kingdom Bacillati; phylum Bacillota; class Bacilli; order Lactobacillales; family Carnobacteriaceae; genus Trichococcus; species Trichococcus shcherbakoviae. The sequence goes on along the minus strand of NZ_OY762653.1, from coordinate 617,621 downwards.
AGATTTGCAACATGTTTCATGCAATCAAATTTGATGGCCAGCTTCACGGGTAAGCCCTTCGGAAAAAAGAATAAGGAACCTCTTGTCTCTGCGAGCCAAGACATACTGTTCGACTAATCTGCTGACGCAGAAAGTCTCTCAGCAATTGCGCTTTACGATGCTCATTTGCATGGGAGTCTTAGGGATTCATCCCTTAGACTCCCAGTATAAGGTGACCGCAGGGAACGTTGTGAGGCCAGATTTCCTAAATTTCTTTCAGGGCTGAACGAACCCGTTCAGCTTTTCTCAACATAAAGCTGAATAATTAGATAATGATTACTTTTTCATGGTTTCGATTTTCAGATTGTAGAAATCGACGAAATCCTGTGTCACTGTTTCGGGAGAAGCAGAAAAATCCTCGGACATCCATCCGGAAATTGTACCCACCAATCCATAACTGACTGCTCCCCATGGATAAATCCAGGGGGTTCCAAGGGCTGTTGGGACGTCACGGACCGTACTGGCGATATTTCCAAAAAAGTGGAGATGTCGTTTTTCTATTTCCGTTCTATTCCCAAAAGCCCTTAGACTTTCTCAACAAGGCGCCCGATGGCACCATTCGCGTTGAAGACTCACAGCTGAACCTTTTGGTTGCTATATCCATTTGTTAAGCTAATTGAAAATCTCGCAGTCCGAAATTGCAGGACCGGCGTCCGGTTGATTGGCAGAGCGTCTGGATGCAGGTGTCGTGGTGCGCCAGGAAGGTAGCAAACGTCGCGCTACATTTTGTGCGGTCAGTCTCGTTGCGTGTCGTTTGGCTGTTTTTCAGGAGGAATGCACTGTACAGATCCCGTTGGACAAGCTGCCCGGCAACAAAGGTCGTACGTTCATCACGTGTCTTTTTGATATACGTATCGTTTACGTGGTTATACTGGCTGGCACGGAATTTAAAGGTATCCACCTCGTATAGCGCGCCCCCTTCTTGGGGTGCTTTTTGCTTCATGATGCCGACCAACATAGCCGGCGCATGATAACCGATGGACTTGCCATAGCGCCCCTTGCGATTGAATCGCCCGTCCTTATTGACAGTGGTCTCTTTGGCCCGCTTCATCAATGCGCGGAAATCCATGGCCTCCACATAAACCTGATTACCCAGTGCCAGGATGGCATTGGCGGTTTTGTTGTGGGCTTCTTTTAATGCCACCGCCCGACGACGGTAGAGGTCCTTCAAGCGAAACATTATTTTCATGTAGTTCTTGCTCCGTACCCAGATCAACTTGACACCCTGCTTGACGGTACCGTCGACATTAAAGTTGGCGGGGTTGGTTGCGCGGCGACTCCGGTCCAGTTTTCGTTGCAACAGATGAATCGCGCGGTCATAGGACGCTCCTTCTGGAAATAATTCCTTCAAGATGACGCCGTCATCACCTACCACCGCCACCGTAGAGGTGCCGATGTCGATGCCCACTTCCGCATTCGGAGCGGGTTTTCGGCGGGACATGCCTGTATTATGGTTGCGTTTCACCGGCGGGATGCCTTCCAGCACCAGTTGCAGGAAGTATTGATTGCCGCCCTTGAACGCCTTGCGTACGATGCGGCAGTATTTCACCCGGTGCAAGGAGAGGGATTCCTGAACGAATAAATCGTTGGCACGCATAGTGACGGGCAGAATCAGCCCGTTCCACTCCAAACGGTCGCCTTTGAAGCGCATGCCCGTAGCGTTCGACTTGCCCTCCAACGATTCCAGCTGCCCGAACTTTTTGAAGTGTACCTTTTTCCCTTTTCCATACAGAAGGGAGGACACGCTTGTCCAGACCGCAGAAGCGATTTTCTGCGCTGTGAAGCTGTCGATGTGCTTCTTGTACGCCTCGCGCATCCGTCCGATGTAGGCATGCAAAGCGTATTCCGTCATACCGAAGGTCTTTTGGATAGCTTGCAATTCCTTGTTGCACGCCATCACACGATTCTTGTCGTTTGCTTTGATGGACAAGCGGCGTTCTGCCAGCACGTCTCGGTATCTACGGTTCTTATACAACTCTGTTAGCTGCGTCCGCGCATGGTACAAGACCTTGTTATACAGTTTTTCAGCAATTTTGAAACGCTTATCCAGCACTGCTTGTTCATTTTGATGTGTAACAAGTCCCAGCTCTACGACGAATGAAGCTGTTTTGCTTTTAGCCATACGTGTTCCTCCTTTCCTGAGGATCCCTTTGCATTTACTGGCGTTGTGAGGTCTTTTGGCTTTGGATGTATTGCTTGATCATTTCAAGCGGTGCCCCACCCACTGTGGAAACGAAATAGCTATTCGACCAAAGAGTGGGTAGCTTCGTCGTCAGTTCCTTAAACTCCTGTCTCAGCACGCGGGAAGAAACTCCCTTGATGCGTTTGACTGCTTTGTGAACCCCGAATTGTGGATCTATATCCAATAGGAGGTGAACGTGGTCTGGCATGATCTCCATTTCCTGAATTTCGACGGATAGACCGGTGCACGTTTCTACAATGAGCTCCTTTAAGCGTGCCGCTACTGGTCCGACAAGGACCTTTCGCCGATATTTTGGACACCAGACAACATGGTAGGTACAAGAATAAGTGATGTTATGATTTGATTTATATTTTTTATTTTCCATACATTGATTATACAGCGAATTCCCACATAACACAACTGAGTGCACGTCTTATATCCCCATAGCTAAAGCAAGGGGCTTTACGACGCTTTTTTGGTAAATATTTTTGTATATGTCCTCAGTCTGTGTTCGGCCATGTCACTTTTGAGGACCAGACGTCCATCAGCTTATCCTGCATAGCCTGTGAATATTTTTGCGAAATCGTCGGCAGAAAATCACTTTGCTTAAAGATTGAACGGCTGTATCTGTTCCGATAGACGAAGTCAAAAATGATGATGTCCTTTTTATCCATCAATATTTTGCTATTCGGAGGGTATTTTTGAAAAATGATCAAACAAAATATTTTGCAACTTTCGTTGACAGAAAACCACTTCAAAAGTATAATGAAATAGTTGGTTTTGCGGTCATGGCGGAATGGCAGACGCGCCAGCTTGAGGGGCTGGTGGGAGTATCTCCCGTGGAAGTTCGAGTCTTCTTGGCCGCATAATAATACAAAAAAAGGGTTTCCTTCATCACATCGATGTCGGAAATCCTTTTTTGTTGGTTTTATTAGTTCACATTTGAAATTGCATAATCAGCTTCTTCGGGAGTAAATTGTTCCCCAAATTCTGAAATTAATTGATCATATGTTTCGGCCTTGGACATATGCATCGTATGGGCATAAGAATCTGCTTTATTTGAAGCGGATTTATATTCGCTCGGGATTGTAGTGTCTTCTCCCCGCAGTGATCCAATTCCTAGAATCAGCACTACCACTAACCAGACCCACTATTTTTTGTAAAATGGTTTCTTTTCAATATACACTTTACCGTCTTCACCTTTGAACCTCTTAGCCATAATCATATTCCTCCAATATTAGTATTAATCGGCAGACCACTTCCTGCTGAGCGGTTTATATCCTTTCATTACAGACCGGGCACTTCATTTTTGGTTTATAAAATGTGCTACTACGCTTTCCATCCAGCATATATCTGTTATAATGTCGTGGATATCTTTTTACTGAAGGTTATCCTAAATAAAGGAGGGGCTTGTTTGAAGCTTTTACATACATTAAAACCGATAGTTGCAGTCATTGCTGGAAACGTTATTGTCGCATTTGCGATTGCGGCGTTCATTTTGCCGAAAAATCTGATTGCTGGGGGATCGACGGGGCTTGCCATTATTTTGAATCATTTCTTCGGATTGAACATTTCCTCGGTCGTGCTGATATTCAACGGCTTCATGTTTTTCGTTGGGGCCGCCTTGTTGGGCAAGAAGTTCGCCTTGACGACGATTCTGAGTACAATCATTTTTCCGACTTTTTTGACTTTTTTCCGGACAATACCCACTTTGCAGGACATGACCGATGATATTTTGCTTTCGGCAATCTATGCAGGGATCCTCTGCGGGTTGGGTGTCGGGCTTGTTTTTAAGGTCGGTGCTTCAACAGGTGGGATGGATATTCCGCCGTTGCTTCTGAACAAGCATTTCCGCATTCCGGTTGCGGTCGGGATGTACACGTTCGACGTCATTTTTTTACTGATCCAGGCGTTCTTTTCCAGCATGGAACAGATCCTTTACGGGCTCATCATGGTGTTCCTGACGTCCATCGTCATCAATAAAGTTATGGTAACCGGGACAAATAAGATGCAGCTTTTCATCATTTCCAAAAAGTTTGAGGAAATCAAAGAAGCGTTGCTGTATGTGCAGGACGTCGGTCTGACGCTGGTGAATATCGAAACGGCTTTCGAGGGGGCGCAGCAGCAAGCGGTGCTGTGCGTCATCGAGCAGCGTAAACTGTCCGCCATCAACGCCTTGGTCAACGATATTGATCCTTTTGCTTTCGTGATCATCGGTCAGGTGCATGAGGTTGCCGGGAAGGGTTTCACACTGGAACGCCAATCCGGGCTTGTAGAATAATAAAATAAAGCAGGGGCAGCCTCGAAAATGGAGGCTGCCTCTGCTTTGTTGATTTTTATTACACGACTAAAATTGGTTCGTCGACAGTTCCTTTAGTGATTTAAGCTAAACAGCCGACGCACCCCGTTAATAACTAATTGGTCGGCAGCCGCTCAGTACCCGCGCGCCGATTTTTTCGGTACGAACAATTGCGGGTTGGTCCTCGCGATGACGGCCAGTACCATAATCGTGAATGCGCCGGTCGCCAATGCGCTGGCGCCGTTCAGCGTAATCGAGTAGAACCATGCGCTCCAGCCTTCAGGGGCGTAGGATCCCCAGAAATAGTAGCCGGCGATTGTGTGCCAGAAGTAGCGGCCGACCGTGCCGACGATGGTGCCCAAAATGACTTGCCACACCAATGACTTTTGGTTTTGATCAGCGATTGCTTGTTGGACTTTAGGCGTGAACAGGCCGGCCAAACCGGTGAAACCGAAGGCGATGAAGTATTCGATGAATCCTTGCAGCGGTGTCAGGATGTATGCAGTCCCGATCAGGATGTGCAGCACACCCCACAGGAAACTGGCGAAGAAACCGGGAACCAGACCGCGGCGCAGGCAATAAAGAATCATGACCGGCGCTCCTACCGTTACGGAAAAACTAGGGCCGATATTGAAAGGGATCAAAGACAACACTGTCGCTAAAGCCGCGATGATGGTCCCTTCAATCCAGATGTTCAGATTTTTTGACATAAAAAACTCCTCCTTTTTGGGCATAATACACCATCAACAAAGGAGGAGAATGAATTTCAATTCTCAATCACAATCCCTACGCTCGTGCTAACGAACAGGTTCGAAGGGTCAGAATCTAAGTTCAATCTCAGCCATGAAGGCACCCCTTTGTGAAACGGTTTATTTAGTTACAGCTAACTTTACTACAGTTTATTTCGTTATGCAAGATTCACGCTGCACAAAGGCACGTCCGAAAAAACGGCGGCCTGAACAATCTTTTGTGCAAAACTACCTATTTCAGTTCTTTTTCTGCCTGTGCCTTCAGGATGGCTTCGCGTTTCTTTTTCTTCTGGGTATTCAGGTAGGAATCGATTAGGCCACCGATTATTGTGCCGATACCGAAGCCGATCGTCAGGTTGCCCGCGAAGTAGCCGATTGAAGCGCCTATAAGCATACCGTACATCGTGTAAGTAAAGGAATTTTGCAATGTTGGATCTTCATCCACCGGCAGATTTTTCTTTGCCGCTGCTTGTTTATTTTTATGCAGTTCCGGTATTGTTGGGGTCACATTTTTGCGCTGGATCTGATTGCCTTTGTTCTTTTTCGCCATTTGTTGTACATCCTTCCGTCTATCTGAAACATCTTTTGTCTCCAAAGAACATCATATCAGTTCGTTTATGGCTCTTCAATAGCTATTGGAGGCGGATGCAGGCGAAACCGTGCAAAAACGGAAAATTGTTCATAAATCGACGGCTCAATGCTCTTCGGATAGTTCAACGGGATCGCCGTTATCATCCTTAAAGAAACCCTTCAGCACAAAGGCATCATCTGTCGGCCGATAACCGATGGCGGTGCGCGCCTGTGAGATGTCCAGGCGCGGGAAACGATTGTCGGAAAGTCCGTTCACCAACAAGAATGGCTCAACAAGCTTCGCTTTCAGGGCGCAGTCGACCAAGTGGCAAAAATCCCTTGGAGACAGGTATTCGGACAAACCTGCTTCATCGGTGATCGGGTCGTCGATATTTTCATTGAAGTTGCCGATGCGGATGCCGATCGATTCCTGGCCTTTGGTAAAGGCGAAATGGCTGGCCAAACCCTCCAGATAGACTTTCGAAACGCCGTAAAGGTCGCCGGGGCGGACCGGTGCATCGACCGGAACCTGCACATTTTTCGGGTAGGCGCTGACAGCATGGATAGAGCTGGCGAAGATGATGCGCTTGACAAAGTTCTCGTACTTGGATGATTCCTTGAACAGGTAGTAGGGCATCTTGTAGTTCAACCCGATCAGCGCATCGTCGAAAACGGCATCGGGTGAAGGGTTTCCGGCCAGATGGATGACGTAATCGATCCCTTCGAGCAGGCCATCCCAGTTGCCGACGACAGTGAGGTCCAATTCTTTGACGATGGTACCCTCCAAAAGGGCCGGCTCGACGTCATGGAAATGGACATCCACCAAGGTCAGTTCGTAGCTCTTCTTCAGGTGATCCACCAAAACTCTTCCTATATTACCGCTTGCGCCGGTGATCATTATCGTCGTCATTATCGGTACCCCCTTGTTTCTGTGCAGTTACAATAGTGAGTGACTTTGCTTTAACTGTATGCAAGCCGCCGTAAAATGTCAAAGGATAGCCCTTACAAAAACGGTGATTACTCAGTCAAAAGGGGAATGTTATATTTCTGTAAGGAATGGGTAAATTAATTAAGCCCGGGGAACTAACTTAGTATAATAGGGGTAAGATGATAGGCAAGGGCAAGATACTTTTCAATCGAAAACGAAGGGGTGAGTCGGATGGACTTGTTGAATATGCAAATGCGCGCTTCTCAAGGTCAGTGCGGATCTGTTGTGCAACAATTTTCCCATTCATTCTTTTGCCCGACAGAGCACGTGCTTCCGCATGTGTTTTTTTGTTGGTCCTGACTGGGATCAGCGGGGCTTATCATCCTGAACATGAGCATTAAAACGGGGGTGATCATTATCAAACTTTCTCAAAACAAGACACAACGGAAAGGAACGGTGATCCGACGCATATCTCCTAGCTGTCAGGGGTGACAGCCATCGTACAGATGAAAGGCGTGAGGCCGGATAGAATGGTAACGTATCACCCGATCAAATGTGAAAATAGAAAAACTGGCGAGGTTCCCTTTCGGGTGCCTCGCCAGTTTTTTCGAATCGGGATTATGCTTTTTTGACGAACTCGGATTTCAGCTTCATAGCGCCAAAGCCGTCGATTTTGCAGTCGATGTTGTGGTCGCCTTCAACCAAGCGGATGCCTTTGACTTTTGTTCCGACTTTCAAGGCACTTGAGCTGCCTTTGACTTTCAGGTCCTTGATGACCGTAACAGTGTCGCCGTCCTGCAACAGGTTGCCGTTCGCGTCCTTGACGATCAATTGATCTTCATTTGCTGCCTCAGCAGCATCCGCGCTCCATTCGTGCGCGCATTCGGGGCAGACCAGCATCGCACCGTCTTCGTAAGTGTAAGTGGAGCCGCATTTCGGGCAATTAGGTAATTCCATCATGATTTTTATTCCTCCGTTGTTTTGATTAGTTGTCTTCTGACTTTTCATTTCCGGCCTTTTTCACAGGCGGAAGATGCTTATATACTGCCACATTTTCGCCTTGTTGACAATAGAATCTGGACAATATAAGAATAATAACCAATAAGAAGAAAGATAACGGCTCCGGAAGGCTCCGTATGTGTTGTAGGCTGAGGTTGTCCGATAACCGAAAAGAATCGGACAACCAGGACATGGTCGCAAAGTAGATTGTCCGATAACCGGGAAGAATCGGACAACCAGAGCGCGGTCGCAGCATGACATTCAAAAATGGCCCAGATCGTCGATGACTTCGATCCGGGCCTTTTCGATTAGATGCTGCTCAACACAGCATTTTTCTCTACTGACATTTTGGCTCTGTTTTCTTTGATCGCTACTTGCGCGGAAGCCAAGCGGGCGATCGGCACACGGTAAGGCGAGCAGGAAACGTAATCCAAGCCGATGCTTGAGAAGAAGGCGATGGATTCCGGATCGCCGCCGTGTTCGCCGCAGACGCCTAACACCAAGCCGGGGTTGGTTTCGCGGCCTAATTTAGCGGACAATTTGACGAGTTTGCCGATGCCTTTGACATCCAATGAGTGGAACGGATTCGGCTTCAGCAAGCCTTTGTCTTCGTACTCCTGCAGGAACTTGCCGGCGTCATCGCGCGAGAAGCCGAAGCCCATCTGCGTCATGTCGTTCGTGCCGAAGCTGAAGAAGTCGGCCTCCATTGCGATTTCGTCGGAAGTGACGGCCGCGCGCGGGATCTCGATCATGGTCCCGATCAGATAAGGGATGGTCGCAGCTTTTTCGGAGAGGACTTCCTCAATCTCCGCAACGATTTCCGCTTTGACGTAGCGCAGTTCGTCGACATCGCAGACCAACGGAATCATAATTTCCGGTGTGATCGTGCTGCCGGTTTCTTCGGAAGCGGCGATGGCGCCTTCGATGATGGCGCGCGCCTGCATCCTGTAGATTTCCGGGTAAGTGACGGCCAAACGGCAGCCGCGATGGCCAAGCATCGGATTGACTTCATGCAAGGAATCGATGTGCGCCTCCAAACCAGCCAAAGTGCCTCCCATGGCTTCAGCCAGCGCTACTTTGTCAGCCAGCGCTGTCGGCAGGAATTCATGCAACGGCGGGTCCAACAAGCGGACGGTCATCGGGCGATCCTGCAGCAAGGCGAACATTTCCTGGAAATCCTGGCGCTGCATTCCCAACAGCTCAGCCAAGTATTTTTTTCGTTCGTCCAACGTTTGGGAAAGGATCATTTGGCGGACAACCGGTATCCGGTCCTTATGGAAGAACATGTGCTCAGTCCGGCACAGGCCGACGCCTTCCGCACCCAAGGACAATGCCTGTTTGACGTCGGTCGGGGAGTCCGCATTGGCTTTGACCTGCAGCACTTTCATTTCATTTACCCATTCCATGAAGATGCTGAATTTGCCTCCCAAAGTCGGGTTCTGCTTGGCGATGTTGCCGGCGTAGACTCTTCCGGTTGCGCCGTCGATCGACAGTAAGTCGCCTTGGTGCAGGGTGACAGCATCGATGACGACGGTTTTGTTTTCTTCGTCGATTACCGCTGCCGTGCAGCCTGCGACACAGCATTTGCCCAAACCGCGGGCAACGACTGCCGCGTGAGAAGTCATGCCGCCGCGCGCCGTCAGGATGCCTTCCGAACTCATCATGCCGGCCAAATCTTCAGGGGACGTTTCGCGGCGGACGAGGATGACTGGCAGGCCGTCCTTTTGGGCCGCTTCGGCATCAGCAGTGGAGAAGTAGATATGTCCGGAAGCCGCTCCTGGCGAAGCGCCGAGTCCGGTCGCCAATATTGCAGCTTCCTCAAGTGCTTTCGTGTCGAAAGTAGGGTGGAGCAATTTGTCCAACTGGCCGGTTTCGATGCGCATCACGGCTTCTTCTTTCGTGATCAGGCCTTCATCGGCCAAATCGACGGCCACTGCGACGGCTGCAGCTGCTGTCCGTTTCCCGTTGCGTGTCTGCAACAGGTACAGTTTGCCTTTTTCGATCGTGAACTCGATGTCCTGCATATCGGCGTAGTGGTCCTCCAGTTTTTCGGCGATGGCCTTGAATTCGTTATAGACGGCTGGCATCACTTCCTCCAGTGTGTCGATGTTCAAAGGGGTGCGGATACCGGCCACGACATCTTCGCCTTGCGCATTCATCAGGAATTCGCCGAACAGTTTTTTCTCGCCGGTCGCCGGGTTGCGCGTGAAGGCCACGCCGGTGCCGGAATCGTTGCCGCGGTTTCCGAATACCATGCTTTGGATAGTGACGGCTGTGCCGAGGTTATGCGAAATGTTGTGGATTTCGCGGTAAAGGATAGCCCTCTCATTGTTCCATGAAGAGAAGACGGCTTGGACGGCTTGGTGCAATTGATCCAACGGTTCCTGCGGGAAAGTTTCGCCGGTTTCGCGTTGGTAGACGACCTTGTATTGCGCGATCAACTGGGTTAGGTCTTCCAGAGTCAATTGGTTGTCGAACTGGTAACCGTTCTCATTTTTGATTGTATCCAGGATTGATTCGAAATGGATGCGCGGAACGGATTTCACGACATCGGCGAACATCTGGATGAAACGACGGTAGCTGTCGAAAGCGAAAGTCGGGTTCTGCGTCTGTTCAGCCAGACCTGCGACTGAAGCATCGTTCAACCCCAAATTCAGGATTGTGTCCATCATGCCGGGCATCGAGAAGGCGGCACCGGAACGGACCGACACAAGCAACGGGTTGGCAGGGTCATGGAAAGATTTCCCGACCGCGTTTTCCAGATCGATGAGGGCGGAGTCGATCTGCTGTTGGATCGCAGTCCAAAGTGTCCGTCCTTCGTCGAAATAATGGATGCAGGATTCCGTCGTGATCGTGAATCCTGGAGGGATGGGCAGGCCGAGATTAGTCATCTCGGCGAGGTTGGCGCCTTTGCCTCCCAACAACATCTTCTGTTCTTTCTTTCCTTCTGAAAAACGGTAAACCCATTGCTTCGTCATATACTTTTCCTCCTTGTGAGTGGTCTATAGTTGCTTGCGGCTGATATTCATGACATCCATGTAGTGCAGGATGTGGTCGGCAGTTTCTTCGATCGCTTTGCTCGAAACATCGATGACTTCGCAGCCGATCTGTTTCATGATCTGGTCTGCGTATTCGAGTTCCTCCAGGATGCGTTCCATGCCGGCGTAGCTGGCGGAGGGCGGCAGTCCCAACGTTTTCAGGCGCTCTTTGCGGACTTCATTGAGCTTTTTCGGTGAATTCACGAGACCGATGATCCGCTCCGGCGCAATCGTGAAGATTTCTTTTGGTGGTTTCGATTCCGGGAAGAGCGGGATGTTCGCGACTTTCACGTTCTTGTTAGCCAGATAGATCGATAGCGGCGTCTTGGAGGTGCGGGATACACCAATCAGCACGATATCCGCTTTTTCGATGCCGCGCGGATCGCGTCCATCGTCATATTTGACGGAAAATTCGATGGCTTCGACGCGGTTGAAATAGTCCTCGTTAAGCTGGCGGTTCATGCCCGGTTTTTCTTTGGCCGGAAGCTGGAACAGTTGCCCCAAACCGGTAAGGATCGGACTGTAGATGTCGACACCGATCAGGCTGGCTTGTTCGATCCGCTCTTTCATGTAATCAGCCATTTCCTTTTTAACGAAGGTGTAGAAGATCATCGCCTTCTCATCTTCGGCCGCTTTTGCGCAGATTTCGTCGATCTCCTCGGTCGTCTGCACATAGGAATATTTCTTCAGTTGGTAATTTTCCGTCTCGAATTGGTAGAGGGCGGAACGGATCACCACATCGGCTGTCTCACCGATGGAATCGGATACTAAGTAAATCGCATTAAGCTCCATTTGCACACTTTCCTCCTAAAGGTCTTTGTTGAATATATCAAGCAACAATCTGCTGGCGGTCGATTTCGAAAATTTTCCGATGACCTCTTTTTTTCCGGTTTCTTCATACACGGAACGGGAAAGCACTGGTAAACTGTCGACGCGATGGGTGACGAGCAGTTTCGTGGCATCGACAACGAGCGTGTCGCTGAAGACGGTATAAAGATTCGGCATCTTCGTCATCACCATTCCGACCGGGATGGCATTCAGATTGGAGTCGCCCAGAGCGCTTTTGAGCAGATCCTTGCGGGAAACGATCCCCAGTATTTCACGGTTGTCGGTGACATAAAGGGAACCGCAATCCTCAAGGAAAAGCTGGATGATGGCGTCCTGGATGCTCGTTTCTTTGGTGAGGTTGACCGAAATTGCCATCACTTTTTCGACTTTTTGTTTAGCGATCTGTTCGACCAGCACGGAGTTGGTGTGCTCCTCGTTGATCAGATAACCGACTTTCGGTTTGGCCTGTAGGATGCCGCTCATTGTCAGCAGCGAAAAGTCGGGCCGTAGCGTCGCCCGTGCAAATCCTAGTATGGAGGCAATCTTTTCACCGGAAATCGGCTGTTGTTTCTTGACGATTTCGATGATCTGTTTTTGCCTGTCAGTGAGTTCCATTTTTACACCTCAATTCTTAATGTGATGTGCTAATGGATATATAGTATGTCACATTTAACACATTGTCAACACAGAGTGACATCTTTTTTCGCAGAAAAGTATCAGGAGCTATTTTTGTAGCTTGATCAACACCGGTCTATGGTAAACTTATAAAGACTAAGCGAGCGAGGATGTGGACCGAGAATGGTTTCAGTGGGATACAATATGCAAGAAATAAAGGATATGACATACAGCAACACGACCTTCCAGAAAGGGATGCAATTGTTTGAAAGCGGGGCACTGCGGCAATACACAGCCAACAGTGCTGAAAATGCCTTTTACGCAGATATCAAAGGGACAAAAAAATACGAAGTAGAGGTTTATCTGGATGAATATGCAGAAATCGATGATTACTATTGTTCCTGCCCGGCCTTCGAAAGCTATCCGGGGCCTTGCAAACATGTTGTGGCCTTCCTTTTGGCGATCCTCAATTCTTCTTCGGACTACAGGAAGGAACGAAAAACCGCGAGTAAACCAACAGCTATAGCCAATAAGTCCAGCAGCTACGATGTCGAACAGACGAAACGTTTGCTGGACGTGCTTCAATTCGAATTGCTTGAGGAGAACAACCTGTTCGACAGGGTGCCGATCCAAGTGGAATATACGATGGTCATGTCCGACCTGCGCTATGGCCAACACTACAGCCTGAAGATGCGGGTAGGCGCCGGGCAGTTTTATCTGGTGAAGGATTGCGACTATGTGATCAAATGTATGTTGGTTGGGAAAGAGCTTCCGTTCGGGAAAAAATTCACTTTTTCGCCGGACAAACATGAATTATCAGCGGAAGACCGTGCAATTTTTCTTCTTTTGAAGCAAATCATCGATGCTTCGGCCACATCCGCTCGCGACTATCGATCGAGCGAGGATCGCAAAGAAATCACAATTCCGGCGAGCATGGTGAAGAAATTATTGGAAAAGCTGGCGAATTGTCCGCTTGTTTTCATCAAAACAAATCCCTACCAGACCCAAGGGAGAGCGTTGTTGCCGGAACAACTGGTGCAGGATTTTGATCAGCTTCCGATCAGTTTCGCGCTGAGTGAATTGCCGAAGGGAGGGCTTCTCTTTGAAGAAACAACGGAAGTTTCATCCGAGAATATTTTTTTCAACCAGGCGGACATCTTCCTGATTGACGGAAATTTCTACTTTTTGACCGAAAGCATGAAGGACCGTTTAAACAGTATCTATACAGCCATTTCACAATCCGGGCATGAAGGCTTGCATATCGCACCGGACTCCGCGGGTGATTTCTTGGCGATAGCTGTGCCGGCTTTGCAGAAGCTTGTGACCATCTCGCTAGCGGAATCCGTGCAATCGACCTACCAACGCTTCCCATTGAAGGCGGAACTTTATCTGGACTGGAAACAGGAAAAGCTGATCATGGAATTGTTTCTCAATTACGGGGAAATAAAGATTGATGCCGCAAAAGAAGGCTTGGCCCATAAAGATTTGACTCCGGATACGGTCATCAGGGATCGGATTGCCGAAAGCATCATGATCCAAACGTTCAGCGATTGTGCAAATAATGCGTTAAAGTTTGATGGATTGCTCTATCTGGATGCCCTGGACGACATCATGTCGTTCCTTTACGAAGGCCTGGAAAAACTAGCTCCGCACTGCGGAATATTCACGACAGCAGCCGTTGAGAACCTGCTTTACCAACCCAGCAGGCCGCCGAAAGTCGCCATCGAAGTCAACAGCCAGTCACGTCTTTTGGATGTGACGTTCAGCACCGATGAAATCAATGTGGAGGACCTGAAACAGATGGTCAGGCAGATCGCCCAGAACAAAAACTATCACCGCCTATCAAACGGGAAAATCGTTAATTTGCGCCAAAAGGAAATCAAGGAGCTGACCGATGCGGTCGTGCAGCTGGACGTACCTTTGAAGGATCTGAAAAAAGAGATGTCACTGCCGCTCTATAAGGCGTTCGGTGTGGATACCAATGCGGGGGTCGTCCACCAGGATGAGGATTTCATGACGCTCATCAATCGGATGGAGAGGCCCGAAAAAATCGACTTCGAACTGTCTGAGGATTTGACAGCGACTTTGCGCCCGTATCAGGAAACAGGATACAAATGGCTAAAGGGGCTCGATCACTACGGCTTCGGCGGCATCCTTGCGGACGACATGGGGCTCGGCAAAACGCTGCAAGTCATCAGCTTCATCGCCGGCTCGCTCGGGAAAGGCGACACCAAACCTTATTTGGTCATCTGCCCTTCCAGTGTGCTCTACAATTGGCAAAAGGAATTCCAACAGTTCGCGCCAGGCATCAAAACCCGGCTCATCACCGGCATGAAGAGCGAAAGAAGGGACACGATCGCAACTGCAATCGCAGAAAATATTCCGGTATGGATCACCTCCTATCCCTTGCTTCAGCGCGATGAGGATCTTTATGAGGGGCTGGCTTTCCGTACCGTCATCCTCGATGAAGCCCAGAGCGTCAAAAACGCCACAGCGAAGACGACAAAAGCGGCTTCCGCGCTGAACGCCAACAACAAAATCGCTTTGAGTGGGACGCCTGTCGAAAACGCGTTGTCCGAACTCTACACCATTTTCAGCATCGCGCAGCCCGGACTGTTCGGGACGAAAAAGGACTTCAAACAGATGGATCCGGCGCAGATTGCCAAGAAAGTCAAACCGTTCATCCTGCGCAGACTGAAAGCTGATGTGCTGAAGGATCTGCCGCCGAAAATCGAATCGATTTCCTACATCGAAATGACCGAAAAACAAAAGACCGTCTACTTGTCGCAGCTGCAGTTGATGCGCCAGGAAACGAAAGAGATGCTGGATGCGGATACGCTGAACGAGAACCGGATCAAAATCTTGGCGGGCCTGACACGCCTGCGCCAAATCTGTTGCGATCCGGCTTTGGTCATGGCCGACTACACAGGCGGTTCCGGGAAATTGGACAGGCTGATGGAATATTTGGCGGAAGCCAAAGAGAACGGCAGACGCGTCGTGTTGTTCTCCCAGTTCACGCAAATGCTGGCAATCATCCGCGAGAAACTGGATGAAACGAGCGAAGCCTATTTCTATCTCGATGGCCAGACGCCGAATCAGGACCGGCTGACTTTGACGACCCGCTTCAACGAAGGCGAAAAGGATCTTTTCCTGATTTCCCTGAAGGCTGGCGGGACCGGCCTTAACTTGACTGGAGGGGATACCGTCATCCTTTATGATTCCTGGTGGAACCCTGCGGTCGAGAGCCAGGCGACCGACCGCGTGCACCGTTTCGGCCAGAAAAAGGTCGTGCAGGTCGTTCGCCTGATCGCGACCGGTACAATTGAGGAACGGATCAATGAATTGCAGGCGAAAAAACGCGAAATGATCGATTCCGTCATCCAGGCTGGCGGCCAATCGGTCACCTCCTTGTCGAAGGAAGAATTGATGCAGCTGCTGGAAATATAGATCTTGCTATAATGAATCGGCGTGGGCTGCTCGCAGGCTGCGCACAAGCCAATAATGTTTTGAGAAGGAAGGGGGATTTGGATGACGGATACACCTAATCCGGAAATGGATTTTGAATTATACATGGATACAGCGGTCCTGGCCGGACAAATCATGCTTGAAAGCAACGCGGAAACGTACCGTGTCGAGGATACGGTGACACGCATCTTGAAGAAGACAGGGCTGCAGATGACCGAAGCGTTGGCTTTGACCACCGGGCTGGTGGCTACGCTCGACAGTCCGAATATGCATGCGATTACGGTCGTCAAACGGATTACCGAACGCACGACGAACCTGAACAGGGTGTCCCGTGTCAATGCCGTTTCGCGGAATTTCGTCGAAGACAGATTGACGATCCAAGAGGCTTACGATGCGCTGCAGAACATCGACGAAATCCAATACAGCAGGCGTCAGAAAAGCTTTGCTCTGATCGGCTTTATCCAATTGTTCATCTTTTTGATGGGCGGTACATTTTATGACTTCTTCGCGATGCTCCCGGTAAGCGCCGCAGTTTCATTTGTTCTGCACATCGCTGCCAAATGGAAAATCCGCCCGTTTATCCAAAATATGGTGTCCAGTTTTGTGATTGCAGTATTGACAGCGATTTTGTTCGAGTCATTATCCTTTGCAATCCAACCGGATACCATCATCATCAGTGCCATCATGCCGCTGTTGCCGGGGACGGTATTGACGAACGGCATCCGTGACACTTTCCGCGGGGATTACATGTCGGGAGCTGCAAAAATATTGGAGGCCTTTGTGATCGCGATATTCATTGCGATCGGCATCGGTGCCGGCTTGGTCGTCGGAGGGGAGGTGATCCGATGAATTTGCTTAGCATCGTTGTGGAAATGGTCGTCGCTTTTGTTGCTGTCTACTTCATTGCCATCACTTTGGAAGCGCCGAAACGGACATTGCGGTATGGCGCGTTGGGAGGGGCTTTGGGCTGGGGTGTTTACCTTGGCGGGTTGTCTTTTTTGGACATCGTTGGGGCCACTTTTCTGGCCAGCCTGTTCATCGCTTGGATCGCGCACCTGTTCGCGCGTCATCTGAAGACGCCGGTGACGATCTATTTCATCCCGGCCTTCATCGCCCTGGTTCCTGGAGCCGGCGTTTATCAATCGGTCTATTCCTTCATCAACAAAGAATATGCAGTCGCGCAGCAGCATCTGGTCCTGACGCTGCAGATATCGGGCGCTATCGCACTTGCGATCTTCATTGTGGACAGTCTCTTCGGGCTCATGGCCAGAATCAAGGCTTCAAAGGAAAAGAATAGCCCCGCCAATTAGTGTTTGCGAGGCGCGGGCAATCGAGTGCATGGTTTTCCGTGACACAAAGTTGTAAACTGGATTTAACGCAGCCGTCTCGGAAATATGCTAAACTTGTATCATTCAGAAGGGGGCTCCTGCATGTCCGAGAACAATCAAAAACCGACCAGACAAGATTTACACCGAAATCATAAACGCAATAACCTGCTCGTTATATTGGGCATCATCGCAGCCGCATTTTTGGGGCTCGTGCTCCTTTATAATATTTTTTACGGGAATGATGAAGAACCATCCATCGCGGCAGGTAATCAAACAAACTCACAAAGCATGATCATCACCGAATCGGATGACTCCAGCGAAAAGTCTTCTTCAACTAAAAAATCTTCGGACGTAGAGAAAGACAGCGCCGAGGAAGATTCGGAAGAAGAGAACGATAAAGATAAAGACAAAGACACCGAGACGGAGAAAGTTCCATCAACCGATGACAATGTGAGCACGGCCTATACCGGTGACTGGGAACCGATCGGCACGACCCAAACCGGGGAACATGTCACGGATTACAGCGACGGCTCCGCCGACCGCAATGAAATCAAGCAAGCCATCTCTGCCGTGACCGGCATCAGCGCCGATAACATGATCGAATGGTGGATCGGAAACGCCGGCGATCAACAAGTGACCGCCACAGTCTCCGATACACAGAAAGAGAAGATTGCACGCGTCCAGCTCAACTGGATCGACGGCGAAGGCTGGCAAGTCACGCTTGTGGAAGAACTGAACGAGATACCGAATAACTGATCAACTGATCAACACCACAAGGCGCTCTTTGATAGGGCGCTTTTTTGCGTTGCTTATTTGGAAATGGTTCTGTACGGAATACTGGTTTTGGGGTAAACTATTTCTAAATAGGAAACAGTTGAGGGGTGTCAAAAATGGAAGAAGAGAAAAAACCTTACGGAACGGTCCTGCTGAAAGCCGCAAAAATCATCGATCATTTGTCCAATTGCAAGGAAGCCCAGAGTCTGGCCGCAATCGCAGCCAGCACCGGTCTGTCCAGCCCAACGGCACTGAAGATCCTGGATACGCTGCTTTTGATCGGATATGTCGAGAAGGATGAGCAGACGAAGCGGTTTACCTTGGGCAGTGCGCTGATCCGCTATGCGAACAACCGGCTGGCGAATCTCGACATCATCAAAATCACCGATCCGTACCTGCGGAATCTGCAGGCGGGCCTGGACGAAACGGTCCATTTGGGCATCCTGGACAAGGATGAGGTCCTCTACGTCAATAAATTGGAGACCCAGAAAGCGATCGCCAACATCAATTCCCGCATAGGCAACACCAACCATCTCTACAGTTCCGCGATGGGCAAGGCGATGCTGGCCGCCTTCAGCGACGAAGAGTTGGCAGCGTATCTGGAGCGGGTCGAACTGGTCGCGGATACACCGAACACCATAACGGATCGTGATGTTCTGAAGGAAGAAGTGAAAAGAGTCAAAGAGTCGGGTTTTGCTACCGATGACGAAGAGAACGACCTGGATGTCATCTGCATTGGGGCAGCGCTCGTGATCGACAACAAAATCTATGGCGCATTCAGCGTCAGCACGCCGAAGTACCGTTTCGAACGCGAGAAGACGATTGAAAAGGTGCTGGAAACGAAAAAAAATTTATTGGCCGAATTGAGTAGGACGAACACGTTTATTAGTTGATTTGGTATTCTGGTTCGAGTTTGCGCGTTCTGATTTGACCGGATCTCCCCGCCAAAATGGGTTTGGCGGGGAATCTCGTGTTGTCCATGGACGTTTTTCCCCGCCAAGGTGGTTTCGGCGGGTTTTTTCTGTGATTTGAACTTTTTCTCCCCGCCAAAAGCATTTTGGCGGGTTATTTTTGTGCGGTAATTCATATCCCTATGTTCCGAAGCCCTAAATCTCTGGGAATTGAGAATGTTAAGTGACAGACGATTGTCCAAACGTCAATAAAAGAGAATTTCGATCACTTAGGTGTTGAAATAAGCAAAAGGAAACCGTATAATGAAACCAAAGCATTTCCTAAAAGAAAACCATATTTCCTATTTGGAAATCAATCGAGTTTCACATCATGCATTTCAGGGCGGTTATGACATACCAGCAAGAGGAATATAACCGCGTTCAGAAAAAAATCCATTAATATAATCGGGAGCGTGCGAGAAGATGAGTAAAATTTTGACATTGGGCGAAATCATGTTGCGCCTATCTACAGATCCAGGAACATTGATGACCTATTCCACAAATTTCACCGGGCATTACGGCGGCGGGGAAGCGAATGTCGGCATCAGTCTGGCGAATTTTGGCCATGCAGTGGCTTACGCAAGCAAAGTGCCGGCCAATCCGCTTGGTGTTGCGGTCCGCAAACATCTGAAGAGCTACGGAATTTGTACAGCCTTGCTTAGAAAAGGCGGAGAACGCCTGGGCACCTACTATTTGGAAAGCGGTGTTGGGGAACGTGCGGCTTCCGTTGTCTATGACCGTGCCCATTCAAGTTTCTCAAGCATGGAAGCCTTGGAGTGGGATTTCGATGAATTGTTCGAGGACGTGAACCTGTTCCATATTTCCGGCGTCACTGCTGCACTAACCAAAGAGTGGGCTTCATGGTCGGTCGAGTTGGTGCGGGAAGCGAAAAGACGCGGGATCAAAGTCAGTTTCGATATCAACTACCGCGCCAAACTTTGGACGCAGGCCGAATGCGGGGCTTTCCTGCAGCAAGTCTTGCCGTTGACCGACTATCTTTCTGCTGGTAAATTGGATGCTTTGTATTTGATGGGGATTCCGGAAAATACAAGCGAGCAGGAAGACGTGACCTATTATTACGAGAAGATGGCGGAAAAATATCCGAACATCGAAGTCTTCTATTCAACAATCCGTCAGGTGCATTCCGCCAGCCACAATGTGCTCCAAGGGACGATGTGGCGCAACGGGGAGACGACCTTCTCGAACGTGCACACAATCACACCGATCGTTGACCGGGTCGGCGGCGGGGATGCTTATGCCGCCGGGATCCTGCATGGCATCCTGTCCGGGTATACGGCAGAGCATACGGTCGATTTCGCGATTGCCGCATCCAGCATGAAACACACAATCCATGGCGACTGTAACCAGTTTTCCGCCGAAGAAGTGGAAGATTTCATGAATTCCGAGTCCGGAGCGATCAAACGATAAAAAATATGCATATCAAAAAGGCAAACGTTCGGTAAAAAACCGAATGCTTGCCTTTTTTGGCGGCTGCGCCGTGATATAGATTTAATAATCAGATGAATTCGCTGTCGTATTGCTTCTCCAACTGTTTCATTTCATTTTGACTCACTTGGTCGAGCGTCATGAAAGCCAACAACAGGTTGAAATCGTCGCGGGCTTCCGGATCGGTGGCATCCCAGATTAGCGTGTGCGCCGCTTCGTCCTCATCGAGATCCTCCGAAAGATCGACCATGTTGTCGCGCCATTTGATGTATGCTTCGTATTGTCCAGGTTTCATATTGTTTCCTCACTTTTCATTATTTTGTGATGTAGATCATTTCGATTTCGCGCTTTTCGAGATCGGTGCTGCGCTTCATGAAGCCGGCGTTTTCGAGCGTTTCCCGTCCCCATTGGTTGCCGATCTGGATGGATGCCTGCAGCAGCGTGCAGTCGAATTGGGTCTCGATCCATTTCGCAATTTCCCTTACGCTTTCGGAACCGAAACTTTTGGATTGGAAGGGTTGGCCGATCATGATCTGTTCCAGCGTCATGATCGCTGTCTTCTGCTCTTTTTTGACGAACGCCAAGCCGACCAGTGCTTCTTCAGCATAAAGGGCGACAGGGAACAATTCTTGCGGTTGGACATAAGCCAACGCGATCATTTCCGCATTCGTTCGAACATATTTGCGTTGCCAATCATCGACGCTCAACGCAAGCGCGGCCTCGATATTGTCTTGTGAAAGGTTACGTATAGTGATCATTTTTTGCTCCTAGTCCGTTTCGTTATTTTTGGTCTCCGTATCGAAGGTGATGAGATAGGCTTCAAGCCAATTACCGCTGCTCTTCAAGGCGAAGTAGCCCAGGATAGCAACGATCGCTGCTGCGGTGCAGTTCACAATCAGGTCACCCATCGTATCCAATAAAGCCGCCTGGCCGATCAGTGGGACGCCCTCGATCGTCATGGTCCGTTGCGTGTTCTGTCCCATGATGCTGTCGGCGAAAAACTCATAAAATTCCCAGAGCACACCGATTGTAGTTGCCAGACAGAAAGAAAAAAGCGAAGACAAAACCGGTGTCAGGTTCAATCTTTGGACGCCTCCCTCCTGCAGATTGGCGATGACGGAAAATCCGAGCACTCCGAACAGAGCAGAACTCAAGGCATGTTGGATAGTATCCCATTCGGCAACCGTGTCATAGAAACCGCCAAGACTGCCCAACAAGAGAGCCAAATAGAGAAACACAGCATAGATAAAGGTGATTCTTTGAGGCAAGAGGATGCGCGTATGTTGCTTCAGGAGCGAAGGGAAGAGCAAGGCAACCAGTCCGAAGCCAACTTGAACAAGCCTCAGGAAATGCTCAGCTTGCTTCTCAGTGCCTCTCGTTTGGACGAACCGCACAAATTCATAGCCGGTGATCAGGATGAAGCTCGCAAAGATGAACAGGATAACAGCGTAACTGAATTTTTTCAGCGTTTCACGCATGGTTCTTCAGCCTTCTTTCATTTGTTCAGCGCATATATCATCTACTCTCATTTTAGTCGACTTCAGCGGGATTCGCAACTTGTCAGGCCTCTTTATGCCGCGAAAAAAGGATACCGTTATGGCATCCTTTTTTGCGGCGATCCAAAATAAATACGGGCGCTTATCTGTCGAACTTTTCCCGTCGCTTGGTGGACTTGATGAAAAGCTGTTTTAACGCAATACTGTCGTCGTTCTTGATGGCTGCCTTGATCAGGTCGAGCTGATCCTCGAACGTCTGGATGCTCTTCAGCAAATACTCTTTGTTCTCCAGGAAAAGTTCGCTCCACAGGTCCTCGTTGATCTTGGCGATCCGGGTCAACTCACGGTAACTGTCACCGGTGAATTTCTCCGTTTCGCGGCCTTCGACATCACTGTTGACCAAAGCGACGGCGATCGCGTGCGGCAACTGGCTGGTGAAAGCGATCATTTCGTCATGGTAATCGGCAGAAATGCGCGTGATCCTCCCGAAGCCCATCTCCATGATCAAATCTTCCATGAAAGCAAGATTCTCCTCTTTGTTGGAAGGGAGCGGCGTGAGGATGTAATTCGCATTTTTGTAGACGGAACTGCTGGCGAAATCGATGCCTTTTTTCTCGCGTCCGGCCATCGGATGACCGAAGACAAAATCAATCGAGGCAGGCAAAACCGACAGGATATCCTCGATGAAGAACTTTTTGACACCCGTCGCATCCGTCAGAATCGAGCCCGGCTTGAAATGCTGCTTATGGGTGACGATGAAATCATGCACCAGACGGGGATAGAGCGAAAAGATCACCAAATCGGATTGCGGAAGGATGTCCTTTCCATCCTGATAGCCCTCCTTGATGAGCTGTTGCGCTTTGGCTTTGTCCAGAGTCGCCTGGTCGATGTCGATGCCGTAAAGATTGCGGTACCCGGCATCGTGAAGGGCCATCGCGAAAGACCCGCCGATCACGCCCAGTCCGACGATCGTGATGTTCAGCTCCTTATTGAGGATTGTCATGTGCGTCGCCTTCCTTTCCTGCTCCAATGTGGTGCGCGATGATTTCAGCGGCAAGCTCTTCCAAGGGTTTATCGTTCTTGACGACGAAATCCGCAGCGTCCTGATAGAGGGTCTCGCGCTCGGACTTCAGCGCATAGATCCTTTCCAAACCATCCTTCAGCAGCGGACGATGGGAAACTTCGATATCATGCGTGATATCTTCGACTGCCCGGTCGATGTAGTAGATTGTGCCGCTCTGTTTCAAGACCACGATATTTTCGTTGCGCTTGACGACACCGCCGCCCGTGCTGACAATAGTATCTTCGAACTCGGCAATTTCCTTATAGGCATCCGACTCGATGTTGCGGAAATAGTCCTCTCCGATTTGGAAGAGGTCGGTGATGCTTTTGCCGGTCTTCTCCTCAATGAAGGCATCCGAATCGATGAAACGGTAACCGATTATATTGCTCAATAATTTCCCTAAAGTCGTCTTGCCTGCGCCAGGCAGTCCAATTAGGATGATATTTTTTCCCAAATCCTTCACCTATTCCCGTTATGATGTTATTTTATCATAGATTTCTTGGTTCAATGTAAGCTCGAAAGGCCGTTCCAGCCAGATTTCCTGGGATTTGATGCCTTGATGCACCAACATTTCCAATCCGTTGCAGATCTTCAGACCGGCTGTTTTTGCCAAACGGAGGAATTCCGTTTCCTGCGGGTTGTAGATCAGATCCACTGCCGCACTGAAATGACGGATCACTTCGACCGGTACCGCGCTGATGCCGATGTTGTCAGGGAACATGCCAAGCGGCGTCGTGTTGATGATCAGATCGCCTGAGATGTCCGCTATGTCATCATAACTCATCAAGGAGATGCGCGGATCGTCCGGAATATCAGTAAGAGCGCCTTTTTTTCGTGAAACGATGATAATGTTATTGATGCCATTATCCAGTAAATATAGAAGGACCGCCTTGGCGGATCCGCCGAAACCCAAGACCATTGCCGTCTGGTTTTCGACTGCGATGCCGTGCGAAGCCAACATGGTGCCGAATCCGTAATAGTCGGTGTTGGCACCGTAGAGCTTGCCGTCTTTCACCTTGATTGTGTTGACTGCACCGATGCGCGTGGCTTCCGGTGTGATTTCGTCCAAGTAAGGCATCACCGTCTGTTTATAGGGAATCGTCACGTTGACGCCGACAAACCGAAGCACGCGGATCCCTTCGATCGCCGCTGCCAGCTCGTCTGGGGGTATCTCAATATGTTTATAACCGGCATTCATTCCGATCAGATCGAAAAAAGTCGAATGGATTCTTTCTGAATAACTGTGGCTCAGATGTTCGCCGAATAAGCCGAAAAATTGCATCAAGTTTCACTCCTTTTAGGAAATTGTAGATTATTGCCATGTAAATTTCAATACCCAGATTAAATTAAAAAAAAATTAAAAAAACTATTGCAATGATTAGAGTGTTTGTTATAATAATTGAAATCAGACGTTTTCATTATGAGTTCAGCTGATTAAATGATACACAAGAGAAGAGGTCATCCGATGGGTTCCACGCATGCTATCAATCTTTTACAAACAAACTTTTACTTTACATACTTTACATTCTGGGGCTTCTATTTTAGCGCTGGATATTTTGTTTGGAAAAAATTGCATAGAGCGAATATGAGAAACATCAGGGGATGCGAGAAATAGGTTGCAGGACGGATCGTCAGGCAACAGCATTTTTGGATAACGAAGCTTAAGGCGGTGCTCATATAACATGGGCACCGCTTTTTATTTTTTTAAAAGCAAAAAAACACTAGGAGGAACAAGACATGATCATCATTTTGAAGAAAACGGCTAAAGTAGAGGAAATCAACGAACTGACAAAACGCTTAACGGATAAAGGGGTCATCGTGAGCCCGGTAATCGGCGAAACAATGACTATTTTGGGCTTGGTAGGGGATACTTCGAAAGTATCGATGGACACTATTCAGCAACATCACATCGTAGAGCGCGTATTGAAAGTTCAGGAGCCCTACAAAAAAGCCAACCGCAAATTCCATCCGGACGATACGGTTGTCGAAATCGACGGCCAACGCATCGGTAACGGCTACTTCGGCGTGATCGCAGGTCCTTGTTCCGTTGAAGGCGAAGAACAGATCGTCAGCATCGCACAACGCGCAAAAGCAGCAGGGGCTAACTTCCTCCGCGGTGGAGCTTTCAAACCGCGCACATCCCCATACAGCTTCCAAGGTTTGGAATTGGAAGGCTTGCGTTTGTTGAAATTGGCGAAGGAAGCGACTGGCTTGCCGATCGTAACCGAATTGATGTCCACGAAATTCGTTGATGAGTTCGAGGCGGATGTGGATATGATCCAAATCGGCGCCCGCAACATGCAGAATTTCGATCTGTTGAAGGAAGTCGGCAAAACCAAGACACCAGTCCTGTTGAAGCGCGGTCTGTCCGCAACTTACGAAGAATGGTTGATGTCTGCTGAATACATCATGTCCGAAGGGAACGAAAACGTCATCCTTTGCGAACGTGGAATCCGCACATTCGAAACGGAAACACGCAATACTTTGGATATCCAAGCGGTTCCGGTCATCCAAAAATTATCCCACTTGCCGATCATCATCGATCCAAGTCATGCCGGCGGTTCTGCTTACCTGGTGCCATCCATGTCCAAATCCGCAGTCATGTCAGGCGCGAACGGTCTGATGGTCGAAATCCACCACGATCCTGAGAACGCATGGAGCGATGGCCAACAGTGCCTGAACCCGAATGAGTTCGACGAGTTGATGGCTGTCGTAAAACAATTGATTGCCATTGAAGGAAAGCATTTGGATGCGGTAAAATAAAGGAAGAACTTTCCTTGATAAAAAACGAAATCTGAATGAGATCTGAATAAGGAGTGAAATAATGGCTGAATTACATGTAGGACTCGGCAAAGACAGCTACACGATCCTGATTGAAAATGGTTTGCGCCACCGTCTTCCGGAAGAAATCAAAAAAATCTACAGCGGCAAGAAGATTGCCATTATCACGGACCATAACGTCAACGCGCACTACGGTTCCCAGTTGGATGTTGGCCTGCAGGCAGCGGGATATGAGACGCTTGTCGTAGCCTTGCCGCCAGGCGAGCAGACGAAAGATTTCCAGATGCTGCCGCTGATCTATGAACAATTGTTGGATTTCCAACTGAACCGCAGTGAATTGATCATTGCCTTGGGTGGAGGCGTCATCGGGGATCTCGCAGGCTTTGCGGCTGCCAGTTTCCTGCGCGGAGTGCCATTCATCCAAATCCCGACTTCCTTGTTGGCTCAAGTGGACAGCAGCATCGGCGGCAAGGTCGGCGTGGATCTGGCAAGGGGGAAGAATCTGGTCGGGGCTTTCAATCAACCGAAGAAAGTGTTCATCGATCCGGAAATGCTGAACACGTTGTCGGACCACTTTTTCCGCGACGGTCTCGGGGAAGTCATCAAATACGGCTGCATCAAGGACGCCGAATTCTTCAGTTTCCTGCAGACGCTGCATACCCGCGAAGAGATGATGGCGCACATCGAAAAAATCCTCTACACGTGCTGCGACATCAAGCGCAGAGTCGTGGAAGAGGACGAAAAGGACACCGGCGAAAGAATGCTGCTGAACTTTGGCCACACGATCGCGCACGCTTTGGAGACCTATACCAATTATGCGAAATATTCGCACGGTGAAGCGGTGGCCATCGGGATGGTCGCCATCACGCGCCTTTCCGAGAAAAAAGGTTTCACGCAACCCGGGACGGCCGCGGCGATCGAAGCATTGGCGAAACAAGTCGGCTTGCCTACGGAACTGCATATGGAAGAAATTGATTTGGACAGCTTGTTGGCGATCATGACGTTGGACAAAAAGAATTTGGACGACCATCTGAAAGTCATCCTGTTGAAGGAAATAGGCAACAGCTACGTTCAGGATGAAACCATCGCCTTCTTTGACGATCTGGAGAACATGTAGAGCTATACTATAGAAGAAACAGAAGAAACAAAATCGAAGCAACAAACAGGAGGATAAAAATGGATTTGACGATACAGCCACATAAGCTATCGGGAACAGTGACTGTCCCGCCTTCAAAGAGTTTGGCGCACCGTGCAGTCATCTGTGCGGCGCTTTCCGACGGCATCTGCAAAATCGACAATATCGCGCTTTCGGATGACATCATCGCAACTACGGAGGCCATGAAGGCATTCGGAGCAGTCATCGAGCAGGATGGCAGCACTTTGACGATCACTGGCGCGGGCCAATACGTTACAGCAGCAAAGGCTGATGAAAACGCAACGACCGCTGAGCACCTGATCGACTGCAATGAATCCGGTTCAACTTTGCGTTTTGTCGTTCCGATTTCGACGCTTTTCCAAGGCGCGAGCCGCTTCATCGGCAGAGGGAATCTGGGCAAACGTCCTTTGACCATCTTCTACGATATTTTCGAGGAACAAGGCATCTCCTACAAACCGACTGAAGGCGAACTTGATTTGGTAGTGGATGGGAACCTGAAACCGGGTCATTTCTCATTTCCTGGAAATGTCAGCTCGCAATTCATCACGGGCCTTTTGTTCACTTTGCCGTTGTTGGACGGAGATTCGGTCATCACGATCATAACGCCGCTTGAATCGATCGGCTATATCGATTTGACGCTGGATGTCATGAGCGCTTTCTGTGTCACCATCGAAAATGAAGGCCATCAACTCTTCCGGATCAAGGGCGGACAGTCCTACAAAGCGACGGATTACCGCGTCGAAGGGGATTATTCCCAATCGGCTTTCTTCCTTTGCGCAGACGCATTGGGGAATGACTTGTTGGTGGACGACCTCTCGATGGATTCGCTGCAGGGTGACCGCGCTGTCGTCTCCATTCTGGAAGCCATGGGCGTCACTTTTGAACAGCAGGGCAACGGCTTGATCGGCACGGCAACAGCCGGGCTGCACGGCACACTGATCGACGCGGCGCAATGCCCGGACATCATTCCGGTTGTCGCTTTGACGGCTTGCCTGAGCGAAGGCAGAACAGAAATCATCAACGCCGGCAGACTGCGCATCAAAGAATGCGATCGTCTGCAAGCGACGGCCAGCGAATTGAAGAAACTGGGCGCTGACATCGAAGAATTGCCTGAAGGCCTGCTGATCCACGGCGTCAAATCGCTAAAGGGCGGAGAGACGGTCTGGAGCTACAAGGACCACCGCATCGCCATGATGCTGGCGATCGCTGCGACAGTCTGCGAACAGCCGATCACGGTCACGGATGCTGAGTGCGTTTCGAAATCGTATCCGAATTTTTGGGAAGACTATAAAGCAATAGGGGGCAAGATACAATGAGCGGTGTATTTGGGAATAAATTAAAGGTATCCATCTTCGGAGAATCACATGGTTCCGCAATCGGCGTCACCATCGACGGTCTGCCGCCAGGCCATAAGATCGATATGGATCAAGTTCTTGAGGAAATGAAGCGGAGAGCGCCAGGTCAAGGGGCTTTGACGACGCCGAGGAAAGAAAAAGATCAACCTGAGATCTTGAGCGGTTACTTCAACGACATGACGACAGGCAGCCCGCTTGCGGCGATCATCCGCAACAGCGATACGCGTTCCAAAGACTACGGTCAGATGAAGAAATTGATGCGCCCAGGCCAGGCTGATTACCCAGGCTATGTCCGTTACGACGGCTTCAATGATTACCGCGGCAGCGGCCATTTCTCCGGCCGGATCACGGCACCTTTAGTGTTTGCGGGCGCAATCGCGAAGCAATTGCTTGAAAAGCAGGGCATCACCATCGGCGGCCACGTCAAGAGCGTAGCCAAAATCCAGGATGACAGCTTCCTGAACACGGAAGTCACACCGGAAATGCTGAAAAGCTTTGCCAGTAAAGAACTGCCGTTGTTGAACGAGTCGCTTGAAGAGGAAATGCGCAATCTGATCCGCGAAGCGAAAGCCAGCGGCGATTCCGTCGGTGGAACTGCGGAAATATGTGTATTGGGCATCCCGGCAGGAGTCGGCAATCCGTTCTTTGATTCCGTTGAGTCCGTTCTGGCGCATATTCTTTTCTCCGTGCCTGCCATCAAAGGTTTGGAGTTCGGGAGCGGCTTCGGCATCGCAGAAATGCTTGGATCGGAAGCGAATGATTCCTATTATTATGACGGCGACCAGATCAAGACCCGCACGAACCATAACGGCGGTATTTTGGGCGGCATCACGGACGGCATGCCGATCATCTACAAAGTGGCGATCAAGCCGCCAGCTTCCATCACGAAGCTGCAGCAGACCATCAACATCGAAGACAAGACGGATGCGGAATTATCGGTTGAGGGCAGACACGATCCGATCATCGTACCGCGCGCCATTCCTGTATTGGAAGCCGTGACGGCAATCGCGATCCTGGATCTGCTGTTGGATTCGAAATTCTATAAATACGACTGAGAACGGAGTGGAAGGCGAGTATGACGGATTTAGAAGACTATCGCAAAGAGTTGGATGTCATTGATCAGGAGCTTGTGGCTCTGTTCGAAAAACGGATGCACATTTCCCAAGCCATCGGCAATTATAAGCTGGTGCATGATTTGCCCATCTTTGACGAAGGCCGTGAGCAGCGTGTAGTGGAAAAGAATCTTACCAATCTGAAGAGTGAAGAGTTTGCGGTGCAGACCCATCACTTCTTGGATACGATTATGGATCTTTCGAAGGAAGTCCAAAAGGATGTCCGGGCAGCCTCGAACGATTATGAGCAGATTTTTGCGATCCACGAACCGAAGCCGCCCGCTCAGATTGGTTATTTTGGGGAAACGGGTTCGTTCTGCGAAGAAGCGATGTTGGCCTATTTCAAGGAAGCGCCCCGCGATCCGAAAAACTACCATACCTTCGAATCGTTGTTCGTTGGTATCCAGAATGGGGAAATCGATTACGGCGTTCTGCCAGTGGAAAACTCTTCCACTGGTGCGATTTCTCAAGTGCTTGATCTGTTGTACAAATACGGCCTTTCCATCGTGGGCGAGCAATACATCAAAATCGAGCAGCATCTGATCGGCCTGAAGGGGACCGGTCTGGATCAGATCGAGGAAGTCTATTCGCACCCGCAAGGTTTCCAGCAATCCACCGATTATTTCAAAAATCATGAGCAGTGGCGTCAGATTCCGTTCCACAGCACATCCGACAGCGCAAAAATGGTGAAGGACTCTGGTGATGCCCACAAAGGCGCCATCGCCAGCAGAAGGGCCGCCCAGATCCATGGCCTCTCGATTTTGGCGGAAAGCATCCAGAATCAGAGCGAAAATACGACCCGCTTCATCATCGTCGGCAAAGACCTCGAGTCGAATCCGCGCTGCAACAAAGTCAGCGTGGTATTCTCTTTGGACAATCAAGCCGGCACGCTGTTCAAGCTGCTGCGTCATTTCGCGAGGTACCATATCAACCTGATCAAAATCGAATCCCGCCCTGTCGAAGGGGAGAAATGGGAATATCTGCTGTACCTGGATTTCGAAGGCAACATCGCCGACGAAAACGTCCATGAAGCCCTGCGCTTCATCCACCGGAGCAGCGTCTACTTCAGACTTCTGGGCTGCTATAAGGCCGCTACCGAAAACAAATAAGAAAAGCCAGCAATGACCGCTTCCTGCGGTACTTTGCTGGCTTTTTGTTCTTTCGATTCTTGCAGTCCGGGGCAAAAATGGGTACTATTAGGAAGAGAACGCGTAACGGAAGGGTGAGTTTTATGAAAGCAGCAGAGAGACGAAATGAAATCATCAAATTATTGGAGGCCACGGATCAGCCGGTGAACGCCACCCAACTGGCCGAATTGTTGTCGGTCAGCCGTCAGGTCATCGTGGGCGATATCGCCTTGATCCGCGCTAAAGGGATTGAAATTCTGGCAACGCCAAGGGGCTATCTTTCCGCGAGTGCATTCAAGGGCGAAGGGAGTCTGTTCACAGGCAAAATTGCCTGCCAACATACGCGAGCCGAGACAGTGACGGAACTGAACATCATCGTGGACAATGGCGGCGAGGTCGTGGATGTCCAAGTCGAGCATCCCGTCTATGGCACCTTGACCGGGGAGCTGCATATCCGTTCGCGCCATGATGTCATCGACTTCATGTCAAAAATCGCTTCAAATGAAGCAGCGATGCTGTCTTCGCTGACAGGTGGCGTGCATCTGCATACACTTGCCTGCAAGGATGAAGATACATTCCTGCGCATCAAAAAAGAACTGCAGGAAGCAGGCATCCTCTATTCCGGTTGAAAACGCATGAAAATATGCTTGACAACTCCTGAAAAGATTATATAATATATTACAACTGTCAAGACAGTTGTAAACATCTTTGGAGGGGTTGGCGAAATGAACACACGTACACAAACGAAACATATAACGATAGCTGCTCTACTGATTGCGATAGGGATCCTGATACCGATGATCTCCCCTTTGAAAATAATTCTTGAACCGGCGTCCTTTACATTGGCTAGCCATGTGGCGACGATGATTGCCATGTTCCTTTCACCAGGCATCGCGGTTGCGGTTGCCTTTGGGACGGCTGTCGGCTTCATGCTGGGCGGCTTTCCGTTGGTCGTAGTCTTGCGTGCGGCTACGCACATGATCTTTTCTTATGTCGGCGCGAAATACATCCAAAAGCATCCGGATATGGCGCATGATTTCAAAAAATCATTGCTTTTCAGCCTGGTCCTCGGTGTATTGCATGCTGGCTGCGAAGTCATCGTCGTGAGCCTGTTCTACTTTGCAGGCAACCTCACGGAAGCCTATTACGATAAAGGCTTGATCTCTTCCGTCATGCTGCTTGTCGGCATCGGAACCGTCATCCACAGTATGGTCGACTATTGGTTGGCCCAAATCGTCTGGAAAGCGGTAGGCAAAAAAGCCGCACCAGTACGCTCTGTGTAGATTGGAAAACTGAACAAATGAAAAGGACGCATCCCGCGATTTGGGATGCGTCCTTTTGTTGTATGCCGAACATTCATGCTTCGTTTTTTATCAACCGTTGCCCAACAAAAATTCGCCTTTTTTCCGGTCATAGATGAAGACTTCACCGGTCTCGATGATGTAGTGCCACCCGCTGATTTTCAGTTTGCCTTCCCTCATTTTTTCGGCAATGTACGGGAAAGTTATCAAATGCTTCAGCTGCTCCACGACATTACCTTGCTCCATCATCCAAGCCCGTGCTTCGGGTTCGGATTCCGGGATTTCCTTAAGGACGCGGTCGCGGACCGGATGGATCAGTTCCAGCCATTTGCGGGTGTGCGGCAACTCCTCCAGTTTGCCTTCGGGATGCAGGCAAGCAGCACAGCCGCCGCAGTTGGAATGGCCACAGATGATGATGTTCTCTACGCCGAGCGCGAGCACGGCATACTCTATGGCGGATGTCGTTGCCACGTATTCAGTAGTCATCCGATAAGGCGGCACGATATTGGCGATGTTACGGACGATGAACAATTCGCCTGGTAACGTTCCGGTGATCATATTTGGATCGATACGTGAATCAGAACAGGAAATAAAGAGCGTATGAGGCTTCTGGGAAGCTTTCAAACCTTTGAAAAGCTCACGATGAGATTCAAAATCCCCTCTTCTGAAATTGACGATACCTTCTAATAACTTTTCCATGCTCATACCTTCTTTCTGAAATGGTTATCCGAACAACAGTTGTGCAAATTGCACGATGATCGGGATTGTAAATAAAGACAGTAAAGTCGTCAGGACCACAAGACGTGCGCCGTATTCGTAGTCGCCGCCGAACAAACGGCCAAGGATGGCGGTGTTCGTTGCAGCCGGAGCACAGGAAGCGATGGTCAGGACGATTTCCACCATATAGTCATCGATCGGCAGCAAATAGATGATGCCGATCGAAATAAGGGCGGTGACGATCAAACGCAGGAAAGTGGTCCAATACGCTTTCGGGAAAGCCAACAATTCCGAAAAATTACTGTTGGCGATGTAGCTGCCGAGGATGATCATGGCCAGCGGTGTATTCAACGCGGCCAAGCTGTCGACGGACTTCCAGAGAAAAGTAGGGACCGGCAAGCGGCTGATGTAGATGGACAAACCGATGGCAGCCCCGATCATGCCGGGATTGAGAAGGGTTTGCCGCAAGGTCATCGCTTTTTTGTCGCCCGAAATCAGATATTGGCCGTAAGTCCACTGGGTGACGTTGTTTGCCATGATGTAACCGGACATGAAAAAGACGCCATCATAGCCCACGGTCGCAAGCACCAAGGGGATGCCGACAAAACCGGCATTCGGGAAAATTGTGGCATATTTATCGATGCGGTCCTCTTTTTTCAGCAGCACATGGGCGATGAATGCGCGGATGGAAATCGTCAGAAAAGCCGCTAGCGTTGCCCATAGCAACAGCTTCAAGCGGTGTGCGTCAAAATCGGCATTGAAAGATGTGATCATGGTCGCGGGCATCACGAACAAGGAGAGGATAGTCGATATCTGACGCGTACCCTCGCTGGTGATGACTTTCGACCGGATCAGAATAAAACCAAAGAACATGATAGTGAACATGGTCAACAGCTGTTGGAAAACGATGCTTATCAAAGTGGCGCGGCACTCCTTTCATGTGTGGAAACTTGATTTCAGTTTTTTCTGTTCCTAACATGATAACACACCACGTGATATAATTTTAAGGATTTTCTCATAAATGTCTAGTATAATGAATTGGTATGCATCATAAAACAAGCAACAGCGTCTTAGGCTGAAGAATGGAGAAATATAGATGGCTAAAGTAGAAAGTTTTGAATTGGACCACAATTTGGTGAAGGCTCCTTATGTCCGCCAAGCGGGCTACGAAGTGCACGATACAGGAGCTGTCGTCACAAAATTCGATCTGCGTTTTGTGCAGCCCAACCAGGATGCATTGCCGACAGGGGCTATGCACACGCTGGAACACCTTTTGGCGATCAATATCCGCGATTACGTGGACGGCGTCATCGACCTTTCGCCGATGGGTTGCCGCACCGGTTTTTACATGATCTGTTGGGGTGAACATACTCCGGAA
Organism: Trichococcus shcherbakoviae; assembly: GCF_963666195.1. Taxonomy (NCBI): domain Bacteria; kingdom Bacillati; phylum Bacillota; class Bacilli; order Lactobacillales; family Carnobacteriaceae; genus Trichococcus; species Trichococcus shcherbakoviae. Next base: position 583,925 of record NZ_OY762653.1, on the reverse strand, counting down.
GAAATCGCTACTGCTTTGGAAAAAGTGCTGCAGATTGTATTGGAAACGACAGTAGTTCCCGCAACGACGGCAAAGGAATGCGGAAATTACCGCGATCATTCCTTGTTCGGCGCACAAGAATACGCGAAGCAAGTGTTGGCGGCCGGCATCAGCCGCGATCCATTCACGCGTACAGTCTAGAAATTTAGGGAGGGTTGACGTTATGACGAAAGAATTGATCGTAAGGACAGGACCGCAAGAATATGAATGCAGAGCAGGCGTCCTGTCGACTTTGCCGAAACGCTTGGAAGAGCGTTTCGTAAAAAATATTTTGATTGTGCACGGAACCGTATCCTGGGAAAAAGCCCGTCCCTACCTCGAAGACCTGTATCAGGCCGGTTTTTCGATCACCGAAATGGCTTTTTCGGGCGAATGCAGCTATGAAGAGGTCGACCGCATCGTCGGGCTGGCCGCACAGCACAAAAGCGATGCAATCATCGGTATCGGCGGCGGGAAAATCATGGATGCGGTGAAGTATGCTGCCGCGAAAGCGGGCTGCATACTGAATGTGATGATCCCGACGTTGGCGAGCAATTGCGCGCCTTGGACGTCCTTGAGCGTCATGTACACCGAGGATGGCGTCTTCATCCGCTATGATTTCCTGCAGCAGCAAGCTTCGCTTTTGTTGCTGGAACCAAAATTGATTATCGATTCGCCGAAGGATTTCTTTGTGGCCGGATTGGCGGATACGCTGGCAAAATGGTACGAATCGGATGAAATCCTTTCGCTGCCTGAGAATGCCCAACAACCGATGCTGATGATGGCGCGCCAAGCGGCATACATCTGCAGACAGAGCATCCTCGATCACGCCGAGTTGGCGATCGCCAGCTTGGAAGCGGGGGAAGTGACGGAAGCTTTTGTGAAGCTGACAGAGGTCATCATTTCCATCAGCGGCATGGTCGGCGGGATGGGCGACGCCTTTGCGCGGACGACCATCGCCCATGAAATCCATGATGCCATAACCATTTTCCCGGAGTCGCATCATTTCCTGCATGGGCATAAGGTAGCCTATGGCATCATGGTCCAATTGGCTTACGAAAAGAAATGGGCGGAGATCGATAATCTGATTCCGTTTTATGAACATTTGGACATTCCGAAGAGCCTCTACGATCTGCACTTGGATAAACTGGACGCTGAAGGAATTATGGAAATCGCCCGTCTGTCCACCAAACCTGAAGCACCGGCGCACGGCCTGCCATATGATGTCACTGCCGAGCTGATGGCGGAAGCGATCCTGGCGCTCGAGGATTATATGGCGAATTTGCCTGAACTCTGATCCAAGAGCCTGGCAGTTGAGCAGGAACTGGGCAATGCGGATTGATGACCTCTAAGTGTATAATTTTTCTATGCAAAACTATTCTTTTGTTGAAATAGTCAAAAAGAAGACCTTACAATACAACTAAAGGTTGGTAGCCAATTTAGTGTAGAGGAAGGTCTTCATGGAAAAAATTATAGCAGAAATTCACCACATAATAAAGGATTCAAATCATGTGCTTGATGCAGAAACTACGCTTCAGGCTTATTTCTCAGATCTTGTAAGTCAACTCATGAAGGAGGCCTTAGAGGCCTTGGATAGCGAGTTGTACGTTCCGTTTAAAGCGGAAGGATGGCGTATCGCCAACAGGGATTCACGCACGATTACTTTCACATTCGGTACAGTCGAGTTTATGCGTAGACGTTTAAAGAAGAAAGGTGAAAAGAGCTTTTTCCCACTGGATAACATCTGTGGCTTCAATAAAAGCGAGCGCTACTCTACCCTTTTACAAAAGCAAGTGGCCGAACTTGTGACTGGCAGCGTCTACCGCGGTGTGGCCGAAGCCGTCACTAAACTGACTTCGTTCAGCATGAGCCATGGAACAGTGGGCAATATTGTGAAATCGGTAGGAGAAAAGCAAGCGCAGTGGGAGAAACAAAACTTAGAAGAATACGAAGTGGCCTTACCCGAAGAACAGAAAGAAGTACCTTTTCTCTTGGTAGAAGGCGATGGGATCGTCATTAAAGGCAAGGGGAAAAGAAAAGAAGAGATCCACCGAGTCCAAATAGCAGAAGGCGTCACAACAAGCGGGAAAAGAAAGAAACTGAAAAATCCGATATTTGTGTCATCGTTGAAATCAGCGAAAGATGCATGGGAGAAAGCAGCGATTTATTTAGGGAGTCATTACGATCTCAAAAATACGGTAGTCATTTCGAACACCGATGGTGGCTCAGGTTATCGGGCAGAGGACTGTGCCATGGCAATTGGTGTGTGTAAGGAACATATCCATCAGGTGGATCGCTATCACGTTCACAAAAAGATTAAGAGCCGTCTTTCTTGGTGTCCAGAGATGGAACTGCCGCTGAAAAAGGCCCTATGGTCCTATGATTGGGATTCGATTGCGATTGTGTTGGATACGATTGAAAGTAAAATCTCGCTAGAACAGGAGAAAGATCAAAAAGAGGAGTTACGACTTTTGGCAGCCTACCTAGAAAGAAACTGGGCGTATCTTCGTCCGTTAAGAGAAATCGAATCCTGCAAAGGAATCCGGGGAATTGGAAGCTGTGAAAGTAATCATCGACCTTACAGCTACCGAATGAAAGGTAATGGGAAATACTGGAGCCATGATGGCGCTCGGGCGATGGTCTCCATCATTGAAGGTAAGAAGATGGGAACCCTAGAAAAAGCGTTAACGGAGCCAGTACGTACCGTTCCGGAAAGTTTAGCGGTAAAACTGAAATTCGCAGTCAGAAATGCGTTAAAGAAACATTCTGGCAGAGAGAGGACACCCGCTAGACAGGCTGGTATACCAGCGATGAACGCGACCTGCAGCATGGGAATGATGAAGAAAATATTTGCGAGTTAATCAGAATTTTCTTCAAATCCTCCGGGAATACAGTGAATTACGCTTTTTGATTCACTGTATTCCCGGAGGGAAGGGCAAGCGACGCGCGCCAAAGCTTCAGGGACAATATTAAAACAATTTCAAATTGGCACTACAAGTAAGGTTTCTGAACTTTGCATAGAAAAGATTGACACATACTGATGACCTTTCCGGTTTGGCAAAATCTGGAATAATCGGTATACTGTAAACACGAACATTTACCGGTCAGAAAAATAACCATTCTTGATAAGCGAGGGATCATCGATGAACAGTGAAGAATTAGTTTCAAGAGCAAGAACGGTCATGCAGCATGCATACAGTCCCTATTCGCATTTTCCGGTAGGAGCGGCAGTCCTCTATAAGGACGGCGAAGTGATCGAAGGCGTGAACGTGGAAAATGTTTCCTTCGGCGCGACAAACTGCGCTGAGCGGACCGCCTTGTTCACCGGAGTGACGAGAGGCTACCGCAAAGACGACGTCGCAGCCATCGCCATCGCCGGCGACACGGATACGTTCCTTCCGCCGTGCAGCATCTGCCGCCAGGTGATGGTGGAATTGTGCGGGTACGAAACACCAGTCTACCTTTCAGACAAGCACGGGAAAATCAAGGAGCTGACAATCAAAGAGTTGGTTCCTTACGCCTTTACCGATTTGGATATGTAAAAAAACAACTGCGGCCCACCTATTACTGGTGAACCGCAGTTGTTTTTATTGGTTTTGGAGCGATTGCGTTCCTCTGGAATTTACATTTTCAGGAATAATACATAGGCGATCGTCATCATCAGCAGCAAATGTGCGCTGATTCCGCCGAGGCAAAGGTAAAGGGTATCCCGTTTCGTTTCGTTGATCGTCTGGTACAGGCTGGCGATGAACGTCACCAGATAGCTGGACAGATGGACCAAGAACAACAACAGCACCGGAACCGCCATCAGGATTGGGGCGATGAGGCTGATCACAAACGCAGTGCCCAACAGCAACAAAGCAAAAGCGTTCATTCCTGCATATTGCGTCATCCAGTTGTGGAAGGCGTGGCGTCTATGCAAAAAGAATGTCTTGATGAGGTACGCCAAGAATGGGTAAAGATAATAGAACGCCAAGAACAGCAGGAAATTCTTCATGAACCAAACAACCGGTTCGACCTGGAATGTGACTGTCGGAAGCAGTGAAATCTGCGAAAGCAGATCATATTGATTAGCCAATGCGACCGCAATCCGGGTCACTAATCCAGCTGAGAGCAACGCCGATAGGACAAAGGTGAAGTAGCCGTATAGATTGTGGCTTTCTCTGCGCGATTTTCGGGTCTCCGCTGGGTCTTTCATTTTTTTCCACAAAAAACGCACATAGCGGATGAATTTATTCAATGCTTCATTGAAAGAGAAAGCCTGCTTTTCAGCGCGCGAAGCCGCTTCAGCCGTTTCATCATCCTCATCAGCCGTCAGGTCGACAAAATTTTCCGTGTTATCTTCGAATAAAGTGGATTGATAAAAATCATCTTGATGGATTGCGTCCGAACCGGAAACATCCGACCCGCACATCGGACAGATCAAAGCCTCTTTCGGTATGCGATTATGGCAATAGGTACATATCTTCATCGGTTTTCTCCTTCTCACTGGTAACTAACTTCTAGAATAATTCAGTTTGTAGGATATAGCAAGGTTATTTTTGCGACAAATATTTTGTAATGGAACGGATAATTCGGTATGATAATGATAGTATTAATGAGAGGAATGATGACTTAATGAAAATGTTACACACATGCATCCGCGTGCAGCACCTCGATAAATCGATCGCATTCTACAAAGAGGCTTTTGATTTCCGCGAGAAAAAGAAACTGGATTACCCTGAGCACAAGTTTTCGATCGTCTACTTAGGTTTGGAAGACGATGACTACGAGTTGGAGTTGACTTACAATTACGATCACGAACCGTACAATATCGGTGACGGTTACGGCCACATCGCCATCGGGGTGGATGAATTTGAAGCCCTCCATGACAAACAGGTGGCTGCCGGATTCAACGTGACCGACTACAAAGGCTTGCCTGATTCATCCGTAAGATACTACTTCATCACCGATCCGGATGGCTATAAGGTTGAAGTCATCCAGAACAAATAGGGCTGACCTATGGAGAAAATGACCAAGTATAAATTGCTTTTTATCGGCGACAGCATCACCGATGTCGGCCGCAACCGCAACAATTCGGATTCGTTGGGGAAAGGCTATGTGGCAATGATCGCGAAGGCTCTTGCGGACAGAGGCGATTCCGAACACTATCAGCTCATCAACCGCGGCATCAGCGGCAACCGAATCCATGATATAGCGGAAAGATGGCACAGCGATTGCGTTTCGCTCGAACCCGACGTCGTCACTATGTTGATCGGCATCAATGATACGTGGCACAATGTCGGCGACGAGAGTGTGTTCGCGACCAAAGAGGGCACTGAACAGTTCGAAATGCATTACCGTCATCTGTTGGCCTCCTTGAGGAAAAAATCGGATGCAAGGCTCATTCTGATGGAGCCGTTCGTCTTTCCGTATCCGGAAGACCGCAAAACTTGGCGGATCGATTTGGATCCGAAACAGGAAATCGTCAAACGCCTGGCCGAAGAATTCGATGCCGACTGGATCGGGCTGGATGCCTATCTGAATGAAATCGGTGCTGTCGAGGGATATGAAACATTATCGAATGATGGAGTCCATCCGACCAAAAAAGGGCACCGTCTCATCGCCGATGCTTGGCTGAAGCAATTTTACGAGGGCGGGAAAGAATAAGTATTATTGAGCAGGCTGTCTGTAACCCTAAAAAAAGTCTTGCTTTTTCGGTTTCTGCATGATAAAATGTTTTACATGCGATGAGGCGACGAGCAATCAGGTGGGTTCGCCCATTCCGCTCAAGCGGCGAAGTGATTGCAAATCAAACGGGACATACGTGCTTGCACAACCACAGGATGTGGATGTTTGATGGTGACTGCTGTGAACAGTCCCATCCATGGGTTTACCCATGCCGTATCAGAAGAAAGGGTCGGAAAGTTGAACACTTAGGTGTTTACCTTTCCGGCCCTTTCTTTTTGTGTTGGCGTGGAAAAGGCCGTCAGCTCCGGTGAGGGCCGGTTCGCAGGAGTTGACGGCCGCCAAAGACACCTCTCCTCATGCTAGGTGGATAGGTTACACTTAACTGGACAAATTCATTGAGGTCTATATAATAGAACTTAATATAATCAAAAGGAGAATATAATCCCCATGACACCACGTCCAAGAAGAACCTATACCGATGACTTCAAAAACCAGATGGTACTCCTCTACCAAAACGGCAAGCCGCGAAAAGACATATTGGCCGAGTATGAGTTGACCGCATCAGCTTTCGACAAATGGGTACGCCAATCCCAATCGTCGGGCTCATTTAAGGAAAAAGACAACCGTACTCCCGAACAGGAAGAAATGATACGCCTACGTAAAGAAAATGAGCGCCTAAGGATGGAAAATGATATTTTAAAGCAAGCGGCGCTGATACTCGGACAAAAATAAAAGTTATCCAGGCAAATGCCGGTAAATACCCAGTATCAGCGATGTGCGAATGCCTAGATATCGCCAGAAGTACCTATTACTACGAAGCCAAGAGTAGCCCATCCGATGATGAATCGCTAACAGAAGAAATCCAGGAAATCTTCCGAGCCAATCGGCGTACCTATGGCACGCGGCGGATCAAGAAAGAGCTGTCCAAAAAAGGTAAAGTCGTTTCTCGCAGGAAAATCAGCCGCATCATGAAGAAGTTGGGACTACAATCCTGTTACACGGTAGCCCACTATAGGGTCCATCAACCGAAGAGCAATGAATCGGATCTGGGGAATACGCTGAACCGTGAATTCAAAACAGCCAATCCACATGGCGCAATCGTTAGTGACCTGACTTACGTCAGAGTTGGGAAGAAGTGGAACTACTTGTGTGTCCTGCTCGATCTGTACAACCGAGAAATCATCGGTTATTCGTGTGGTGAGTACAAAACGGCAGAGTTGGTCCTGCAAGCTTTCCATACAGTCAAGGCCCCTTTGTCGTCCATTCAGCTCTTTCATACGGACAGGGGCAGCGAGTTCGATAATCAACTGATTTCTAAACTATTGGATACTTTCGACATCGTCCGCTCCCTCAGCGCCAAAGGTTGCCCTTACGACAACGCTGTTGCCGAAGCGACCTTCAAATCAATCAAGACAGAATTCGTATACCAAGAAACATTCGAAACAATAGCAGAACTTCAGATTAAGTGGTTTGACTATGTGCATTGGTACAATCATATCCGTCTGCACAGCACATTGGACTACATGGCCCCTGTGGAGTACCGCCGCCAATTGGCGGAAGCAAACTGCGAATAAAACAAGACGAGGCTGGCTTGCGTACCATTGACATGGAGGGGCGGCAGGATAGGCTTTGGGGCTGGCCCATATTTCGATTCTTGAAAATTTGGAGACAGGCCAGTTTATCCTACCGCCAGAGGCTCCGTGTCAATGGCAGCCGTGTATACCCTCAAATCATTTTTGACACCTTATTATTTTTGTCCGAAAAAGTGTTGACAGTCCAAGGATCGCTTCGCCGGAGGAGAGTGCGCTAAAGCCATGCCACCTCCGATGAGGGACGCTTCACCGGAGAAGCGCCCGGTTTCTCCGTCTTCTCCAGCTGATCTCCGGCCAAGCCACCTCCGCCACAGCAGGACCATAAATATGTAAGGGCTTTATTAGGAGCAGCGGCCGCCATGCGGTATAATCTAAGTAGGAAACTTAGGAAAGATTGGAGGCGCCTCAATTGAAAAAACTGAAATTATTGATACTATCGCTGCTGTCATTCTCGCTGGTGGGTTGTTCATTCTTAACGACGGAAGAAACGAGTGTTTCGCAACAGGACGCTGCCGGAGTAGACAACGTGACGACCGAAATATCCAAAATGGATGGGGAAGTCGGATCGGGTTTGCTCATCGGCGAAAAGGTAGTGACCACCGTCCACCTTTCCTATGAAACGTTGAAATATGATGATTCCATCGCCTATCTGAAGGAAATCGTCGGTAAATACGGAGCCTATGTGGAGTACTCCTATGAATCCAGCGGCGGCGACATGTTCTACACGACCTCTTCATTGACCCAAAACTATCGTCAGGGCAGCTACACGATCCGGATTCCGAAAGATTCCGTGACAGCCTTCCTGGACGATCTGGAGGGCGGACTGGGAACGAAAACCAGCGAGCAGCAAGGCAACGAAGATGTCACGCAATATTATGAAGACACAGCCACGCGCATCAGCGTGCTGCAAAGGAAAGAAGAGCGCCTGCTGACACTGCTTGAGCAGGCAGAAACGGTAGAAGAGATCCTTACTATCGAAGACAGTCTCAGTGCGGCCATAGCCGAAAGGGAAATGCTGCAGTCCGAATTGGACAACATCGACGATCTGATCGACTATACGGCTTTGTATCTGACTGTTTCCGAGCGTTCGCGCATTTCGAACAACCAAGGCGGATCGGCGCCTTTCTGGGGTCGCGTCAAGGATGCTTTCACCGATTCGCTTTATTCCTTCTACTATTGGCTGCAGGATGCCGCTATCTGGTTCATCTATGCGCTGCCGTTCTTCGTAGCTGTCCTGATGCTATTACTGCTGTTGTGGGCGATCAAAAAACTGTTCGGCAAAACGATTTGGGGCAAGCAAAGAGCTGAAAAGCAACTCTTGGAAAGAAAACAGATTGAAGAGCGCCGGAAAGAACGGTTTGAAAGGACCCACCCAAGAAAACCGGGAGGAACAACCGTTGCATCCAAACCTACCGTAACACCACCGATATCACCAACAGATACTGCGCCATCTGTTCCGGAAACGCCGACAGCTAAAAATGATGCGTCAAAGGAAACAACCTCTGAAGCTGGAAACAGCGAAGATCCTTTGGAACCATAAGCTTAACAAATACTATTGAAACAAATAAGAAGCAGCCACCGAATCTTAGCGGATTCGGCGGCTGCTTCTTTAATATTCTGGATACTGAACACATGACATGAAAAATCCTACGAATTTTTCAGGACGATTCTTTCGATGACGTTGGCCGCAGCCTCAAAGGAATCGGTGGCTCGCTCAAACCGATCGTAGATGTTCGTCGTAGCCATTGTCGTCAGTGCGTCTTTCTGTTCGACAAACAATTTTTTGACCGAACGGGTATACAGGGAATCTCCCCGTTTTTCAAGACGGTTAATAGCGATGATGGCATCTTTGATGACTTTTGATTTCTTGAAATTCTTCAGATCGTTGATGGCTTCGTCAAGACTCAACGCGCTTTTTTCGATGATCTCCATGAACTTCAACATTTCTGGCGTGATTTCATGGATCTGATAAATATCGATGTGGATGAGCGTGTCTTCGATGGTGTCGATGGTCGTATCCAATTCACCAGCCAAGTCGATGATGTCCTCGCGTTCGAGCGGAGGCAGAAAATCGCTGTATAGGTAACTCATCATCTTATGCTTCTTTTGATCCGCTGCATGTTCGATTTCATGCAGTTCCTTGAGCCGGGCTTCCAGAGTCTCCAGATTGTAATCATTTAAAATGCTGGTCATCAACTTGGCTGCGGAAACGGCCATTGCGGAAACTTCGATGAATTCTTGATAGTAACTGTATTCTTTTGTTTTTTTTCTCTTAAGCATAGTTGCAATCTCCTCAGAATATATTCATGAATATAAGCGCCATCAGGTAACCGACCAGACCGCAGCCCGGAAACGTAAGCACCCAAGCCCACACCATTTCTTTGACGGTGACCCAGTTTACGGATGATAGCCGTTTAGCAGCACCAACACCCATGATGGCAGTCGTTTTTGTATGGGTGGTGCTGACCGGCAATCCCCAGATGGATGAGAGCAAAAGACAGGCAGCCGCGCCGACGTCCGCGCTGAAGCCTTGGTAACCTTCCAGCTTGACCATGTTCATGCCCACCGTTTTGATGATCTTGTAGCCACCAATGGACGTGCCTAAGGCCATCACTAATGAACAGAGGATCATGAGCCAAAGAGGGATGATGAATTGCGTCGTATCGCTGTTCCCTTGGCCAAGAAAAATTCCGAGCATGAAGATTCCCATGAATTTTTGACCATCTTGGGCCCCATGCATAAATGCCATCGCCGCTCCGCCAAGGACTTGGCCTTTTTGGAAAAACGGTCCTGTTTTTTGCCGCTCCTTATCTTTGCAGATGGCGGTAGTGATCTTAGATACCCCAAAACCGAAGCCGAAGCCCAGTATGGTTGAGAGGACCAGACCATAGATTACTTTGATCCACTCCGATCCGTTGATGGCGCCGAATCCACCCTGCAGCGCAATCGCAGCACCTGAAATTCCCGCAATCAGAGCGTGACTCTCGCTGGTCGGAATTCCAAAGTACCAAGCTGCGGTCGCCCAAAGCACGATTGCGAAAAGAGCGGCGCAGAGGGCGATAATCGAAAGCTTCGGGTCGTTTCCGAAATCGACCATGTTCGCGATTGTTTGAGCTACCGTCGCGTTGATTGACGTCATCACGAAGACGCCGAGAAAGTTGAAAACGGCTGCCATAAGAATGGCTTTTTTTGGAGCGATGGATCTGGTGGACACACAAGTTGCGATTGCGTTCGGAGCATCGGTCCAACCGTTCACCAAAATCACACCCAAAGTCAATACCACTATGATCAAAAGAATAGGGTTCGTCTGGATGCTGTCGATAAAATCCGAAAATGTAATTGTCATAGTTTGCATTTCCACTCTTTCTTGAATAGCGTGCTCAAGTTGATGAAACCGTTCTCTTAAATTTCGGACCCGGTGCAAAATACAGCCGGATTCCAGGTTAGGCAGAGGGCAGCACGTTTGATGATTCCGCTATTATATTGTTAGATATTGCACATCATTCATTTTACTCCTACCTGACCAAAAATAGAATAGCTTTTTTGAAAGAAACATAGCGGGCGGAAGGCTATTGTTTCCGTTTTTGGAAGTCGGTGTCGAAACGAGCACTGTAACAGTCACAAGAATGTTGAAATATAATGCTTTACCGTATCCATGCAGCTTCTAATATATGGTAAAATAACAGAATAGGAGGGTATATTATGGTAAAGAGAAAACTGTATATCATTTCATTAGATGCATTTGGTGCCAGTGACTTAGAATTTGCCAAGACGCTGCCCCATTTCCAGGAAATATTGAACAGAAGTGCACTCGTCAAAGAAGTGGAGTCGGTTTATCCTTCTTTGACATACGTAGCCCACACTTCGATTGCAACAGGGATGAATCCGAATCGTCATGGAATCATCCACAATACACATCGGCAACCGGAAAGGCAGTCTCCAGACTGGTATTGGTATGCCAAAGAAATAAAGAAGGCGACCATATTTGATGTCGCAAAGAAGGCTGGGTACACAACCTGCACGTTGCTTTGGCCGGTGACGGGAAGAAGTCCTTCCATCGACTATAACCTCGCGGAAATTTTTCCGAACAGGCCATGGCAAACTCTGGTGATGGTTTCCGCTTTTGCCTCCAGCACAAAATATGCGCTGGAGATGAACAAAAAATACAGCTCATTGCGAAACGGCATTGCCCAACCGGAACTGGATGATTTTGTGACGGCGATTGCGGTCGACACGATCAAGACGAAACAACCGGATCTGATGGCCGTACATCTGGTCGATCTGGACAGCATGCGTCACCATTATGGCGTCTTGAGCGACCAAGCGAAAGAAGCCATCGTCCGGATGGATCGCCATCTCGGTCAAATCATCGATGCGATGAAAGAAATCGGCATCTATGAGGATACTGTGTTGGCAGTGCTGGGCGATCATTATCAAATCGATACGCATACGGTCATCCGCCCAAACCACCTGTTTTTGGATAAAGGCTGGCAGACGATTGATCGCAAAAGGAACATCAAGGACTGGAAAGTATTGGCAAAAGCCGCGGATGGGGCTTGCTATATTTATCGGAAAGACGTCAGCATCACCAATAAAATGATCTTGGATGCATTGAAAGGGATCGAAGGCAGGGTTGAAACCATCCACTCGGCCGCAGAAGCCAGGAAAATGGGAGCGGATGAGAACTGCCTCTTCATTCTGGAAGCAAAACCGGGTTATTATTTCGAAAGCGACGTGCTCTATCCTTTCATGGAAAGCACCGCCAAAAACCTTCCCGACCGAAGACTGCACAGCGCAACGCACGGCTTCAGTCCGAAAAAGAAAAAATATGCTACGACGCTGATGGTTTCAGGACCCGGAATCGACAAGAATGCCGTTGTGGAAAAGGGCAATCTGATAGATGAAGGGCCGACTATCCTGCACGCAATCGGGCTGAAATTTCCGGAAGCCACGGATGGAAGGATCATCAATAAAATATTTCTATAATCAGGAGGATTTAATCGTCGCATGATCAAAGTAGTGGGAGCAGTAATAGAAAAAGAGGGCAGAATTTTCTGTGCCAAAAGAGGCCCGGGGAAAGCATTGGCCGGCTTGTGGGAATTTCCAGGAGGAAAGCTGGAAAACGATGAAACGGCTGAAGAGGCCCTTTTCCGTGAGATGGAGGAGGAGTTTTCCTGCCGAATCCTGGTTAAGGAAAAGCTTCTCACAATCAAGCATCCGTATGATTTTGGGACCGTGGAGTTGACGACGCTTCTCTGTGAATTGAACGAGGGCGAACCGCAATTGTCGGAGCACACGGAAATGCGTTGGGTGAACATTTCAGAATTGCCCGAGTTGGGGTGGGCGCCGGCAGATGTGCCTACGGTGGAGCTGTTGCTCCGGCGATTGTAAATACATAGTAAATATAATCCTGAATTGTAAAAATTATGCCACAATCTTTGCAAATCAGGATTTTCTTACTATATAAATGTAAGCGCAAACATCCATGTAGTAAGGGAGAATTGAACATGTGAAAATATTAACTAAATCTATTTGTGTATTTCCATGTTCTTATTTGTAAGTGAATCCCAACAAAATGTTGTAACAGTAAGCTTTGCAGAATGTGTTTTCATTGATTTCTAATAAAAAATTCATTTTTACAAGTTACTGGGATGCTGTATAGTGATATTCGTGTCTTTGTTTCGGACAGCGTTTACAATGTTGTTTTTATGTAAAAAAACTATTAAGGCTGATAGATTATTACTATCAGTAAGGGAAACGGGTTTCAATATATTTATCATGGATTATGGCAAAATCATTTATAAAATGGTATCATGAATATATATTAATGAGAGGATCGGGTATGATTAAGTAAATCATAATTAGGTCGTTTTGTTACTGCAATATAATTGTAAGGGAAGTGTCTGGATGAGTGCAAAAATGAACATACTTAAAGAGTTGGAAAAAGAGATGTATTTGTTCAACATCGGGGAACATCTTGAAAGCTACCGCTTTTTAGGAAGTAAACAACGGACAGAAAATGGGATTGAAGGATGGCGGTTCACAGTTTGGGCGCCCGATGCAAAAACCGTTTCTTTGGTCGGGGATTTTACTGAGTGGAAACCCGTAGAAATGCAAAAAATCGGCAAAACCGGAGGCTGGTCGCTCTTTACAGTGGATGCGGCACAAGGGGACTGTTACAAGTATTATATCGAGGACAAAAACGGCAAAAAGAAATATAAAATCGATCCCTATTCTTTCGCTTATGAAGTCCCGCCAAAAGACGCCTCAGTCGTGTTCGACATGCCAGAAAAAAAATGGAAAGACGGCAGATGGGCCGCAAACAAAAAAAGAAAGTCCATCTACCAAAAGCCGCTTAACATTTATGAAGTGCATTTCAGTTCCTGGAAAAAGCATGATGATGGCAGTTGGTATTCCTTTAAGGACCTTGCTGAAACGTTGATTCCATATGTGAAGGAAATGGGCTACACGCACATCGAATTCATGCCTTTGATGGAACATCCGCTGGAAGCTTCTTGGGGCTATCAAATCACCGGTTACTTCGCGGTGGCTGCACGTTACGGCAATTTGCTCGAATTACGCGATTTCGTGGAAGAAGCGCATAAAGAAGGGGTCGGGGTCATCATGGACTGGGTTCCCGGACACTTCTGCAAAAATGATTATGCTTTATCCAATTTCGATGGCACACCGACTTTCGAGTATGCTGATCCGAACCGCGCCATCAACAATCGTTGGGGGACGTTGAATTTTGACTTGGGTAAAGCGCAAGTGCACAGCTTCCTGATTTCGAACGCGATCTTCTGGCTCCAGGAGTTCCATTTTGACGGAATCCGCGTCGATGCCGTTTCGAATATGCTTTATCTTGACTATGATGAAGGTCCATGGACACCGAATGAAGACGGCAGCAATCATAACCGTCAAGGGATCGAATTCCTGAAGAAGATGAACACAAAAGTTTTCGAACGCCAGCCTGATACCTACATGATTGCAGAGGAAAGCACTGCCTGGGCCAACGTCACGAAACCTATCGAGATGGGCGGATTGGGCTTCAACTATAAATGGAATATGGGGTGGATGAACGATACGTTGCGTTTCTTCGAAATGGATCCATTGTTCCGAAAAGACAATTTCAACCTGATCACCTTCTCATTTATGTATGCTTTCAATGAGAACTTTATATTGCCGATTTCCCATGATGAAGTGGTCCACGGGAAACAGTCCCTTTTGGCCAAAATGCCGGGTGACCGCTATAAACAATTTGCGGGCTTACGGACGCTGCAAGCCTACATGATGGCTCACCCAGGGAAAAAATTGAATTTCATGGGTAATGAAATCGGTCAATTCCTGGAATGGCGCTTCTACGACCAAATCGAATGGGGTGTCTTGAACAACGAGTTCAATCCGGAGTTCCAGCATTACATCAAAACATTGAATCATCTATACAAAGAAACGAAAGCCTTGCATGAAGTTGATGATGCAAATACTGGTTTAGAGATTCTGGACGCGGACAATAGCTCGGAGTCAGTCCTTTCCTTCATAAGAACAGGTGATAAACCGCGCGACTTCCTGATTGTCGTCTGCAACTTCACACCTGTAGAGCGTCGCAATTTCCGAGTGGGTGTGCCGTATGAGGGCCACTACGAAGTATTGCTGAATACGGAAATGCAGGAATTCGGCGGTACTTGGACGGAAAATCTGCCTGAAATGGTCACCAGCCTCGATGGCATGGATCGCCAACCGTTCTCGATCGAATTTACGTTACCCGCATTAGGAGTTTTGTTCATCAAACCAAAACGCGTTTTTGGTGTTAATAAATAGATCTACAGATAGTTATGATGAGAAGGAGGGGAAAGGAAGAGGCATTCTTCCTGATACTATGAAAAATCAAATGGTGGCAATGATATTAGCCGGAGGGCAAGGCACCCGGCTTGGGAAATTGACGCGCGAAACAGCCAAACCGGCCGTTCCGTTCGGCGGAAAATATCGAATAATCGATTTTGCTTTAAGTAACTGCGCTAACTCAGGCATCAATAAAGTCGGGGTAGTGACACAGTATCAACCTTTGGAATTGAATGAACACATCGGAAATGGTGAGTCGTGGGGATTGACCGGCAGAGACGGTGGAGTGACTATCCTTCAGCCATATTCGAGTGCGGACGGCGAAAAGTGGTTCAAGGGGACTGCCCATGCCATTTACCAGAATATCGCGTATATAGACAGATACAATCCAGAATACGTGCTGGTATTGTCTGGTGACCATATCTACAAGATGGACTACTCCCATATGTTGGAGTTCCATATTGCGCACAATGCCAGTTTGACAGTGGGTGTTATCCCTGTTCCGATGGAAGAAGCACCGCGTTTTGGGATCATGAACACAGATCAGACAAACCGCATCATCGAATTCGAAGAGAAACCGAAAGAACCGAAAAGCAATCTTGCATCCATGGGGATCTATATCTTCAATTGGCAGGTGCTCCGTAAATATTTGGTGGAAGATCAGGCGAAACAACGCGAAATGGAAGATTTCGGCAAAAACGTTATCCCGACCTATCTTGAAAACGGAGAAAACTGTTTCGCTTACGCGTTTGATGGTTATTGGAAAGATGTCGGTACAATCGAAAGCCTTTGGGAAGCGAATATGGAATTCCTGGATCCAAATCACACACTGAATATCCGTGATGAAGACTGGCGCATCTATTCGAAAAATCCGGTGTCCCCTCCGCAGTTCTTGACAGAGTCATCCAACGTAACAGACTCCATGATCGTTGATGGCTGCTACGTTGCAGGTGAAATCACGCATTCGATCCTATCCCAGAACGTTCGCGTCGGCAATGGATCAATCGTACGCGATAGCTTGATCATGGCAAATGTTACGATCGGTGAAAATGTCACAATCGAGCATGCCATCATTGGGGAAAATGCAAAAATCGCCGACAATGCAAATGTCATCGGCAAGAACGGTGAAATCGAAGTTGTTGGATATGCTGAAGTTATAGGAGGACTGAAAGATGAAGATGAATAGTATTTGTGCCATTTTAAATTTAACCGAGGACGAGACTGCGTTGAAACCTTTGACGCATGCCCGCCCGATTGCCTCTTTACCGTTCGCTAGCCGTTATCGCCTGATCGATTTTAATCTTTCGAGCATCAGCCATGCTGAAATCAAATCAGTGGGCATGTTCATCGCAGGAAGCGGACGCTCGATCTATGACCATATCCGCAGCGGCTCCATCTGGGACCTTGAGTCCGGCTTGGCCGGCGGGATTTTCACCTATTCTCAACAAATGCTGAAAGCAGTCCAAGAAAAAAATGGCGATGCTCCGGATTTTTATCAGAACCATAAGGAATTCATCGAGCGATCCAAAGCCGAATACGTTGTCGTCATGGGCAGCAAAATCCTGGCGAATGTCGATATCAAAGCAGTCATGCAGCACCATTTGACAAAGGAAGGCGATATCACCGTACTCTACAAGACTGTACCTAAAGCTTTCTTTGAGATGAGACCGCAGGAAAAATTTCTTCAGATTGATCGCGATGAATACTTGCTTCATCTTATAGATGCAGAAGATGCTCCTGCCGACCTTGAACGTCTCGCACTGGACATGAATATGTATTTCATGAGAGTCGATAAGATGCTGGAACTGATTCAACGTGCCGAATTGGAAGACGTGCAACTCGATGCGGACAAGCTGATTGAACATTATTTGCCGGAATACCAAATCAGCACCTACGAATATACAGGGTATTTGGCCGACATCGACTCCATCCCAGCTTATTTCAACGCAAATATGGAAATGTTGGAAAAGAATAAATTTTCCTCATTGTTCCATGGTAGCCAAAACGTCATCACGAAGGTGAAAAATGGGGCACCAACCTATTATGCTAAAGGGGCACATGTGAAAAATGCCCAATTCGCGACAGGTTGCGTCATTGAGGGGACAGTCGAGGATTCTTTGATCTTCCGTAAAGTCAACATCGCTAAGGATGCCGAAGTGCGTAATTGTATGATTATGCAAGGCTCTAAAATCGGCGAGGGCGCAATCCTTGAATATTGCATTCTGGACAAAAATGTGACAGTCGGACCCGGCGTGACTTTGAAAGGCACAAAAGATAATCTTGTCGTGATCGAAAAAAATAAAACAATTACTGTTTAGAAAGAAGGATGCGCACGATGAAAATTTTATTTGCCGCAAGTGAGGCTGCTCCTTTTTTTAAAACAGGTGGTCTCGGCGATGTTGCGTACGCATTGCCGAAAGAGTTAGTAAAACAAGGAGTGGATATCAGGGTAGTGCTTCCGTACTACTCGACCATGCCTGCAAAATACAAAGCAGAGATCAAGGAATTGATTCATTTCCGTGTGCAAGTCGGTTGGAAAAGCATGTATTGCGGTGTCAAAACTTTGGAATTGGAAGGGGTAACTTATTATTTCATCGATAATCAGGCCTATTTCGATCGTCCGTCCTTGTATGGCCAAATGGATGACGCCGAAAGATTCGGTTTCTTCTCCTTGGCGATCTGCGAAATGATGGAAAAAATTGACTTCATCCCGGATGTCGTCCATGTGAATGATTGGCATACGGCTATGGTTCCGGTATTGCTTGTGGATAAATACCACTGGATCGAAGCATACCAAGGCATCCGTAAAGTCATCACGATCCACAATATCCGTTTCCAAGGTGTCTATGATCCTTCCATCCTGACGAGTATCTTCGGGACAGGCATGAACATCTACCATGAAGCTGGCGTGAAGTATTATGAGAACGTCAACTTCATGAAAGGCGGTATCAATTTCTCTGATGTCGTCACGACGGTCAGCCCATCTTATGCGAATGAAATCCAGACGCAGGAATTCGGTGAAGGGCTGGAAGGAACGCTGCAGTACAACAGCTGGAAAATCAAAGGCATCATCAACGGAATCGATTACGATGTCAATGATCCGGAAACCGATCCGAAATTGGAATTCCATTTTTCAGCCGACAATTTGACCGGTAAAGCGGCAAATAAAGCGGCTCTGCAGGAGCGTTTGGGATTGGAAGTGAATCCTGACATCCCGTTGATCACGAGCGTCGGGCGCTTGACGGATCAGAAAGGTTACCAACTTGTGCAGGAAAAAACCGAGGAATTATTGAATGCCCGCGATGTGCAGATTGCCATCCTGGGTACCGGCGAAGCGCAATACGAGAACTCATTCCGTTATTTTGCCGCCAAATATCCTGATCGCTTTGCAGCGGTCATCGATTTTGACATCTCGTTGGCACAGCAGATGTACGCTGGCGCGGATCTGTTCCTGATGCCTTCCGCATTCGAACCATGCGGATTGTCGCAAATGATTTCTTTGCGCTACGGCACTTTGCCGATCGTGCACGAGACGGGCGGCTTGAAAGATACGGTGGTCCCTTATAATTCCTACACAGGTGAAGGCACCGGGTTCACATTCATTGATTTCAGTGGGTATGCCCTGCTCGGAACCATCTATCGTGCGCTGGATGTATATGAAAACCAACCGAAAGCCTGGGCAGAAATGGTGCGCGAAGCGATGAGCAGCGATTTCAGCTGGAAAGAACCGGCCAAGGATTATCTGGACGTCTATCAGTCATTAGTCAACGAATAAGAGGAGTTGAAAGTATATATGGCATTTGACATTCAAGAGTTCAAAAAAGAATACCAAAAGAAATTTGAGGAATTGTTCGCTTACGGTTATGAGGCGGGTTCAAAAACGGAACAGTACATTGCTTTGGGGGACTTGGTCCGCGGACTCTACTCCGAGGATTGGATTAAAACAGTCACGGAGTACAACAACAAAAAGGAAAAGCAAATCTATTACTTTTCGATGGAGTTCCTGCCCGGAAGGATGCTGAAAAGCAATCTCCTGAATATGGGGATACTGGACTGCGTCAGACAAGGCATGGAGGATATGGGCTTGGATTTGGATGAAGTGGCGCGTGCTGAAGTCGATCCGGCTTTAGGAAACGGCGGACTCGGCAGATTAGCTTCCTGCTTCATGGATTCGATCGCGTCGACCGGCCTTGCCGGAAACGGCAACGGAATCCGCTACCGTTATGGTCTTTTCAAACAAAAATTCATCAACGGCTATCAGATTGAATTGCCTGAGAATTGGCTCCGCAACAAGAACGTATGGGAAGTCAGAAAAGAGAATAAAGCCGTCATCGTACGTTTCGGCGGAGAGGTCAGCTTTACGCAGGATGGGGACGGCAAATTGCGTGTGCGTCACGAAAATACCCGTGATATCTTAGCGGTTCCTTACGATACAGCGCAAGTCGGCTACAATAACGGCGTCGTCAATAATCTGCGACTTTGGTCTGCAGAAATACCGTATGGTGATGAAGCACGTTTTTCGACGGAAGAGCAACGTGAAGAAGTCAAACGTATCACCGAAGTATTGTATCCGGATGATTCCAACTATGAAGGGCGTCTATTGCGCGTTCAGCAGGAATACTTTTTCTCCTCTGCCGGCATCCAAAGCATCGTCCGCTATTTCAAGCAATTAAATCTGGACTGGAGCCTTTTCCCGGATAAAATCGCCATCCACATCAACGATACGCACCCAACTTTGGCAATACCTGAATTGATGCGGATCCTGTTGGATGAAGAAGGGTTGACTTGGGACCAGGCGTGGGAAATCACGAAGAAAACAGTCAGCTATACCAACCATACGATTCTTCAGGAAGCAATGGAGCGTTGGCCGGAAACGATGATTTCAGATTTATTGCCGCGTATCTACCAGATTATTCAGGAAATCAACCGCCGCCATATCGACAAGAAAACGCCTTTATACGGAGACGAATTATCGCAGCGCACTGCCATCATCGCAAATGGACAAATCAAAATGGCCAACCTTGCCATCATCGGCAGCCATAGCGTCAATGGCGTCGCTAGATTACATACTGACATCCTGATGGCTGATACGCTGCATGACTTCTATGTGATGTATCCGCAAAAATTCAACAACAAAACCAATGGAATCACGCAAAGGCGCTGGGTCCAGATTGCGAATGAAAATCTGACTGCGATGCTTGACGACACAATCGGGACGGAGTGGAAGAGCGATCCGGAAGACATCAAAATTCTGAAGGCGCACCGCGACAATAAAAATGTCTTGGATAAGCTAGAACAAGTCAAGTTGGCAAACAAAGTACGTTTTGCAGCTTATGTACAGCAAGAGATGGGCATCGAAATCGATCCGACTGCATTGTTCGACGTGCAGATCAAACGATTGCATGCTTATAAACGCCAATTGTTGAACGTTCTGCACATCTTGGACAGATATCTGCAACTGAAGGATAATCCCAATGCTAACCTACAGAAGCGCGTCTTCATTTTCGGTGCGAAGGCTGCGCCTAGCTATTATTACGCAAAACAAATCATCAAATTGATCAATTCGATTGCTTATCTGATCAACAATGACCCTTCCATCAATGACAAAATCAAGATTGTTTTCGTTGAGAACTATGGGGTCTCGTTGGCAGAGCTGATTATCCCGGCAGCCGATATCAGCGAACAGATCTCTCTTGCCGGCAAGGAAGCCTCCGGCACCAGCAACATGAAGCTGATGTCGAATGGTGCCATCACGATGGCAACATTGGACGGTGCCAATGTTGAAATTAGGGATCATGTCGGTGAAGACAATATCTTCATCTTTGGCCTGAAGAGTGATGAAGTGCAAGAATACTATCGCAATGGCGTGTACAATTCAAGAGATATCTACGACAAGAATCCGCGTTTGAAACGTATCCTGAATCTGCTTATTGATGGCACGATTCCAGGTGTCGAGACGGAAGGCCGGGATATCTTCGATTCGTTGGTCATGTACAACGACGAGTATTTCTTGCTGAAGGACTTTGACGGATACCTGCAAGCGCAATATGAGGCAGATGTGGCCTTTTCTGACAGAGATAGATGGAACCGCATGGCACTGATGAATATCGCAAGCTCAGGGCCGTTTTCATCGGATTACACGATTCTGCGTTACGCGGATGAAATCTGGAAGATCAAACCACATTCCTAATCGAATGTTAATTGCAAACAAGGGCTGCCCCGGAAATGGGCAGCCCTTGTTTGCGGTTTAGCGATGTAGTTCCCCGCCAAAGTGGCTTTTGGAGGGGAATCTCTGAGCATAAATTCAATTCCAAAAAAAAAGCCCTGTTTAAGGGCGTCGGTGTTGCATTAACGATTCGCTATTTATCGGTTTCGCGTTTGAAGTAGAATTCTTGTTCTTCCGCTTCATCGTAGATGGTCAGCGTAGGGGATGTATCCTTTTTCAGAATCAGATAATAGCCGAAGTGGTCGCGGAAGACCAGTTCGTTGGGTTTGGCTTCTTCAAGGGTTGCTTTTAATTTTTTGTTGTTCAGGAGAATCTCCAGATTATCAGTAATTTCAACCTTCAAGGACTGTGCGTCGTTTTTCCATGTGCCGATGTAAGGGGTATACGATGTTGATAGGCTCTTACCGGCATTGCGATTTGACTTGAACAAAGCAGAGCTGATGCTTGCGATTACGGATAATCCGACTACGATCCTCCAAGGATTATTTTTTTTCACTGATTTGAAACCTCCCACACTAAGTTAACTCATAGTATATTCCTTTTTTTGCAAATGGCCATAGCATTAACAATACAAATATGTTACAAATGATGTAAAGTTTGAAAAGGTAATTGCCATAGCTGTGATATGATGATATTCTAAAGCATAAATGAAAAAACAATTACAAAATTAAAAAGGCATTAAAGAAATTAAGCGAGGAAGTGTTCGGGTTGAAGGTTATTAAATTTGGCGGGAGTTCCCTTGCGAATGGAACTCAATTGAAAAAAGTATTGCAGATTGTGAAAGATGACGCAGACAGAAGAATTGTGGTCGTTTCAGCACCCGGAAAGCGTACTGACTCAGACGAGAAGGTTACGGATTTGCTGATCAAGTTGGCCGATGAGGTACAAAATAAAGAAGATCACCAAAAAACCCTGAAGACGATCCTGAAAAGATATCAAGATATCGTCGATGAATTGGAGATCGATCCTAGTGTTATGGACATCATTTCCAAAAATTATGAGAAATTGATTCAGACAAAATTCTACAATGAATTGTATGCACTGGATGCTTACAAAGCAAGCGGTGAAGACAACAGTGCCATCCTTGTAGCTGCTTTTTTCAATAAAGAGGGCATCCCTGCCAAATACGTCAACCCGAAAGATGCCGGCCTTTTGGTCAGCGACAACCCTGGGAACGCGCGCGTATTGCCGGAATCTTTCAAGAATCTCTATGCATTGCGGGATTCGAAAGAAATCATCGTTTTCCCGGGGTTCTTCGGTTATACGAAGGATGGTCAATTACTTACCTTCTCAAGAGGTGGATCGGACATCTCCGGCGCAATCGTCGCCAATGGTGTCAAAGCCAGCCTGTATGAAAACTTTACGGACGTGGATGCCATTTATGTGGCAAACCCTAAAATGGTTAAACACCCTAAAAAAATCAAGCAATTGACCTATCGTGAAATGCGTGAATTATCCTACAGCGGATTTTCAGTCTTCCATGATGAAGCTTTGCAGCCGGCTTTCAGCGCGGGAATCCCGGTAGTCGTCAAAAACACAAACAACCCGGCTGCACCCGGTACCAGCATCACGAGAACGAAGCCTGAAAACAAGCAGATCGTTTCAGGCATCGCGAGCTCGACCGGCTTCATGAGCATCTACATCGGCAAATACCTGATGAACCGAGAAGTTGGCTTCGGCCGCAGAGTGCTGCAGATTTTCGAAGATTTCAACCTGAACTTCGAACACATGCCATCCGGTATCGACGATTTGTCGATCATCCTGCGCGCCAACCAGATGACGATGCAGCAGGAGCAAGAGTTGTTGTATCGCTTGAAGAACGAATTGGAAGCGGACGATGTAAATGTCAAGGGCGGCATCTGCTTATTGATGATTGTCGGCGAAGGCATGGTCAATTCCGTCGGGACAGTAGCGAAAGCCTGTACAGCACTGGCTGAAGCGGACATCAACCTGGAAATGATCAACCAAGGTTCATCAGAAGTCAGCATCATGTTCGGAATCGACGAAAAGGACGAAGCCAGAGCAGTCAAAGTGCTTTACGATGCCTTCTTCCCGGCCAAAAAAGATTAGATTAAACCAAAAACGGGGCTGTCTCATAATGAGATAGCCTCGTTTTTCTGGTTTGATGGCAGGGATACCGGGTTGCTCAACTCCGGTGAACGAATGCTGGTCGGAGCTGGGGTCGGAATCGGTGGCTGTTCTCCTGCGAAGCCACGGTGGTCGGAGGTGATGCTTTTTTTGTTGTTTAGCTCCGGCGGAAGGTCTTCTGCCCGGAGCTAATCGTCAGCATAAATTCATTTTTCCATAGAAAAGGGCTGTATCAAACCAGAAAATTCTCTTCTGGTTTGATACAGCCCTGTTTTTATGTTTTCAGCTATCACTAGCATGAGTAAAAATTATTTTTCGTGCGCGAGTCCGCTGCTAGAAGTCTTTGCGGTAGGTTTGGCAGTGCCCTGAAAGTGGTGGGTAGGTATTTTCGCCAACAGCCTCAAGCTGTTCATGATGACCAGTATCGTGCTGCCTTCGTGTCCGACCACCCCGAGCGGAAGGTTGATGAGTTGGAACAGGTTTGATAGGATCAGAATGAGAATGACGGTGATCGAAAAGATGATGTTCTGCATGGTGATTTTTTTCAGCTTCTTCGACAAGCCATAACAATATTCCAACTTATCGAGTTCACTCTTCATCAGTACCACATCCGCTGTTTCCATGGCGATGTCCGTGCCTTCGCCCATAGCGATGCCGATGTCGGCGTTTGCCAGTGCTGGTGCGTCATTCACGCCGTCTCCGACCATGCCGACCAATTTGTATTTCGCCTGCAGATCTTTCAGGATGGTGGTTTTATCTTCGGGAAGACAATTCGCACGGATTTCATCCACACCCAATTGCTTGCCGATCGTCTGCCCGGTTGCTTCATTATCACCTGTAATCATGATCGTATGGACACCATTGGCTTTGAAAAAGGCGATCATGTCTTTTGCCTCTGACTTAGGCGTATCCAATAAAGCGTAATAGGCTACGACCTTATCATCCTGCGAAACGTAAATGACGGTCTTTCCTTCATTCTGGAGCGCGAAAGCCTCCTTTACGAATGGAGGCTCATTCAGTTCATCGGTTACGACGAAGGTCTTTTTGCCGATTTTCCAATAGCTTCCGAATGCTTCGCCAGCCAAACCGAATCCGGTAAGATCTTGGATTGAATCCATCTGGGACTTCTCATATTCCTTCGTATCGAGATGTTGGACCAACGCGGAAGCGATCGGATGGGTTGATGAGTGCTCCAAAGCATAGACGACGGACATGATATGTTTTTCATCTGTGCCTGTCAGATAGCTTGCTTCCGTCACTACAGGTTTGCCTTCCGTCAGCGTGCCTGTTTTGTCGAATGCGATGCAATCCATGGCCGAGAAGTTCTCGATCGCGATGCCACCTTTGAAGAGGATACCGCGTTTGGCTGCATTGGAAATGGCGGAAAGGACAGCAGGAGTGGCCGATGCCACCAATGCGCAAGGGGAGGCGACCGTCAACAGCACCATGCCTCGGTAGAATGATTCATTCCAACCCCAATCCAGGAGGAAATAAAAAACGGCAATCATGACCGGCACAAAAATGAGGACGATTTTTACATAGGTGTTTTCAATGCGGTTGATGAAGCTTGCCGTCTTCGAAGGGGTCTTTTGCGCTTCTTCGACCATACGGATGATTTTGGCGAATAGGGTATCCTTGGATTCTTTCGAGACGGTCATCGTCAGCGCTTCGCTCAAGTTGATTGTGCTGCCGAAGATATCATCGCCGACAGTCTTTTCGACAGGGACGGATTCGCCGGAAATGGCGGCTTCATCGATCAGGCCTTGGCCCGATGCGATCGTGCCGTCGATGGGGATGCTGGCGCCTTTAGGGACCAGTAAGGTATCGCCGACTTTCAGATCCTTGACCGCAACGTCCTCGATTGAACCGTCCGGGTTGATGCGTTTTGCTATTTCAGGGACAATATTCATCAACGCGGTTATCGCTTGGGTACTTTTCTCTGTCGCGTATTCCTCAAGCGAACCGGAGAGCGAGAAGATGAAGATGAGCAGCGCGCCTTCCATCCAGTAACCGATAAGCGAGGCACCGACTGCGGCAAGCACCATCAATATATCGACGTTCAAGTGTTTATTTTCAAATGTATCGATGAATCCTTCTTTTGCTTGCTTATAGCCGCCTATGATGAACGATAGCACGAAAATGATGGCTGCAGCAGTATCAAAGCTTTGCCATTGCAGCACAATGCCAAGAATGATGAGGATGCCGCTGATCATGGTTGCGATCATCGCTTTATTCTTGAATAAGTCTTTCATGATTTGACACTCCTTCCTTATATGCCTTCATGATAGCACTAAAAAAATCTAGATTATAATCATTATAATCAAACGGAAATGAATCTCATTCTCAATATCCATATTTCAGACATAATTTGAAAGGGTCGAAAATTGCACACAGCAATAAAACTAGAAGGGTAACTAAAAATGACAGTTTATAATAATTATCAATAAGAGTTCAAAAAGTTCTGGATGACAAAATAAAAAGCCATCCCCCAAGAGGATGGCGAAACTGATTTTTCAGATAAACAGGAAATAGACCAGGACGATTGCTCCAAGTACAATCCGGTACCAACCGAACGCTTTGAAGTCGTTGCGTTTCAGGTAACCGATCAGGAACTTGATGGCGACTATCGAAACGAGGAAAGCAGTAAGCATGCCCGAAAAGAGAACAGCGAATTCAAGTCCGGTAAAATCAAAACCGAATTTGATGATCTTCAAAAAGCTGATCCCGAACATAATCGGAATGCTCATGAAGAAGGAAAATTCCGTCGCGATGAAGCGGGAAGTGCCCAACACGATGCTCCCCAGAATGGAAGAACCGGAGCGCGATGTGCCTGGAATAATCGAGAGTGCTTGGAACAAGCCGATCTGGAAAGCTTTCATATAGGTTAATTGGCTGAAATCGGTGATGCTTGGTTCGCGATCCTTATGCTTGTTTTCGATCACGATGAACAGGATCCCGTAGATGATCAGCGCCAATGCCACAACTGTCGCGTTCAGAAGGTTTTCGTCCGCCCAATCGTTCAAAGGCAAGCCGATGACTCCAGCCGGAATGCAGCCGATGACCACTTTTTTCCAGATATCCCAAGTCTGTGTCTTCTCTTCCTTCGTTTTGCTAGGGGAGAAGGGATTCAGTTTGTGAAAATAGATGACGACTACCGCGAGGATGGCACCAAGCTGAATCACGTAGAAGAACATCTCTTTGAATGCCTGCGAAAGATTCAATTGGATGAACTCTTCAACCAAAATCATGTGTCCTGTGCTGCTGATGGGCAGCCATTCGGTGATACCCTCAACGATGCCGAGGATGATTGCTTTCAGTATTTCCATAAATTCCATATAATATCCTTTCTGTTGTGCATTTTTTTGATACTCCACCATCTAGTATAGCGAAATGAAAAAGATTAGCCAATCCTTTTCAAGGATTCTTAAGGAATGGAGGAGCATTTTTGAATGTAAGCGGTGCTAAAAAAATTTCACAATGCTTACCTGTTTATGTTAAAATGAAGTATACCAATTTTCACAAAAGCTCATTTAAATAAGGAAGAGGCGATAGCATGTTTGGCTTTTTTAAGAAGGATGATAAAAAGGGGAAACTGCCAGTTGAGAAGGAAATCTTATATTCACCTGCCAATGGTGTAGTGGTACCTGTTTCAGATGTTGCAGATCCAGTATTTTCTCAAAAAATGATGGGTGACGGTTTCGCGGTCATTCCTACAGACGGAAACATCTATTCACCAGCAAAAGGTAAAGTATTGAGCGTATTTCCGACAAAGCATGCAGTAGGCATTTTGTTGGACAGCGGATTGGAACTTTTGTTGCACATGGGGTTGGATACGGTTGAGTTAAACGGGAAACCATTCGAAATCTTCGTGAAGGAAGGCCAAGCTGTGACTGCGGACACACTGATCGCCAAAGTGGATTTAGCGCAGCTGCAGGAAGCCGGCAAAGATTCCGCGATGGTCGTCGTCATCACGAATATGGACAAAGTTAAAAATTTCAGCCTGGATGTGACCGGCGAGTCTGCCGTTAAAGCAGAAATAGGAAGCGTCCAGCCGAAGGAATAATTTCATATATCCCAAAAAGCTTCATCCGGAGATTTGCCGGATGAAGCTTTTTCGTTAGGCGGAAAAGCTGCCTGAGAGTCGCCATTTGCAAACTGAAAATCCGTTAAGGACGTTCCAGCGAAAAAATCTCCCCGAGCTTTGTATAATCGTTGCCGGCCAGCCTAGCGACCGGCTCCAATTTGTTGGCCAAAACATACTGTTTTTCCTGATTGAACACCGATTCATCGAAAAAGAAATCTACGACGCGCAGGATGAACAGATCCGTAAGCACGTTGCCTTCCGCATCCGTCAGAGGAACATATTGATGGACAGTTGTCTCCATCCGTATTTTAGCCTCTTTGATCGCGGGTACAGTGACAGTGTTGCTGGCAGTCAATGTCAAATCCGTCAGATTGATTTCGCTCTCGGTGTCAGGCAATTGAGCAGCCGTCCTATTCATCTCATCAACCAGTTCTTCGCTGACGATATGGACGACGCCTTGTCCGGAAGCCAGCAGGTTTTTGGCAGAATCCTTGATTTTTCCGTCATTCCTTAGAATGGCCACGCTAATCAGCGGCAGCACGTTCGAAGCGACACTGAAGAAGCTGAATGGCGCCGCATTGACGACCTGAGTTTCCGGATTCTGGGTGGTGATCCAGGCAATCGGGCGGGGGATGATGCTCCCTGTCAAAAATTTGTACATCTGTTTCGTGTTGAGATCTTCGGTATTATAATGTTGCATGGGCTCACTCCTTTCTGTTCAGGATGGTGTCTTCGATCGCTTTTCGTTTTGTTTCCAGGAAATCAGGGAGGGCAAAAGATTCCCCGAGTTTTTCCAGCGGTTCGTCGAGCGTGAAGCCTGGGTGCTCAGTCGCTATTTCGATGCGCAATCCGCTCGGTTCGCGCAGATAAAGGCTTTGGAAATAACCGCGGTCGATGATTTTTTCAACGGTGATCTGACTGTCTTTTGCCTTATCCAGAATCAAATCTAGGACTTTGCGTTCAGGTACGCTGTAGGCGATGTGGTCGATGGCTCCTTTGCCGAGACGGGTAGGCTTCAGGCTAGTGGACTGGATCAAACGACTTTCCTCATCCGGGAAAGGGGTCGGATGGGCTATATGATTTGTCACCTTCATGCCCAGCACATCGCGGAAAAAGGCTTCCGTTTTTTCCAGGTCGGACACAGTGTAGTGGATGCCTTGGATTCCGATGATTTGGTATTCGGCGGGCACGTCGCTATGGCGCGTAGCCTGATCAGGCGCAATCATTTCGGGCATTTCGACTAAGCTGATTTTCATGTCATCCGGATCCAGAAAAGTGCAGCTAGCTTCATCGTTTCCAATCAAACGAACGGCTCCCGCGGTAAGGCGGTTTCTCCAGAACGACAGACTGCCTTGAGGTATCTTCAGCAGCACTTCATGGATGTAGCTGTCTTCTTCGTGACGTTGGCCGACTCTCGGCAACTCGAAAAAGGTCAATATCGTACCAGGGGTCCCCTTGTAGTCCCCATAAAAAAGGTGGGGATCTGTCAAATTATCTTGATTGACCGTCTGTTTGACGAGACGCAACCCTAGGGTATCGGTGTAAAAAATCTTGTTCTTCTCCGCATCTTTGGTGATGGCGGTGAGATGGTGAAAACCGGAAATCATGTAAGCTCCAACCTCCATTCAAATAATCCATAAGTCGAGTATACAGGAGAGTACCTAAACTAGGTAACTATTCTGCTCAGTGGGGAGGAAGGGCTGGACCCGTGGGTGGAAATAAATGAAACCGACTGAATGATATCAAAAAACCTCCGCGTTCATCAGAACGGGAGGCATATTGTTATTATTTTAGTAGAAGACGCAAACGCACTCTGGCGCGTAGACGTCTTTTTGCAGCAACGTCAATTTGCCGGTTTCTGCATCGCGTTCGAACAAAGTCAGGTTATCGGAATCCTGATGGGCCACGATCACGAATTGACCGCTCGGATCCAAGTTGAAGTCACGCGGGATGTTTCCTTCGGTAGGGACATATTCCACTAATGACAATGTTTCGCCGTCTTCGGATACAGCATAGACAACCAATGAATCATGTCCACGGTTGGAAGCGTACAAGAATTTGCCGTCTGC
Organism: Trichococcus shcherbakoviae; assembly: GCF_963666195.1. Taxonomy (NCBI): domain Bacteria; kingdom Bacillati; phylum Bacillota; class Bacilli; order Lactobacillales; family Carnobacteriaceae; genus Trichococcus; species Trichococcus shcherbakoviae. Next base: position 554,339 of record NZ_OY762653.1, on the reverse strand, counting down.
GGAAATGCGGATGGCCGCGCCGCCGTTGAACCCTGTATGCTCTTCAGGGATAGTCGTGATGACTTGCAATAATGAGAAAGTACCCGCTGCTGCATCATAAGCCAACACTTCGACATCGCTGCTCAATTCACCGAACATGTAAGCCACTTTACCGTTCGGATGGAAAACCAAATGACGCGGGCCAGTGCCAGGAGTCGCTTTATAGCGGGCAACTTCCGCCAGTTTGCCTTCAGCGGAAACTGTGTAGGTGTATACCTCATCGGTTCCCAAATCACATGAAAGCAAGAATTTTTTGTCAGGGGAAAGTGCGCTGTAGTGCACATGCGGGATGGTTTGGTTTTCATGGATGCTTGAACCTTCATGTTGCGCACGGTCGGTCATCGTGAATGAGCCGTCAGCGTTCTCTTTGTACACAGTCAAATAACCGCCGTGATAATTGGCAGTGAAGATCAATTTTTTTTCTTCATCGAAGTAGATATAGCAAGGCGCAGATCCTTCAGCAGAAATTTCGGACACCTTGTCATAGGTTCCGTTTTCATTTTTCTTGAAAGAAGTGACACCGCCGCCTTCGTCCGTTTTGGAAATTGCGTACAGCGTTTCTTTGTCCGCAGATAAGTCCAGGTAAGTAGGGCTGTCGACTTCCGCAATCAAGCGATAATCACGCAATTCTTTTTTATCGGTGTCCAAAATGATTTGATGAACCCCTTTGCTTTCTCTTTTCGTGTAAGAGCCAAGATATAAAACTTGTTCCATCCAAAGACCTCCTAAATATTATGATAATTCCATTATAACAAACGCCCTTCACAATTACAGAAAAAAAAGCTTGGAAAGCAAATAAAGTTGGATTCAACGGCATAATCAATGGTTTGCCAAATAAACTGTGATAGAATAGAAGTTGTAAAAAGTGTCTGAAAAGGAGATATGTCAATGCAAAGCAAAGTAATTCAAATTGGAGAAAAAGCGATAGATATAAAGGAACCGATGATCATCCTGTTCGATGACAGCGCAACGCCAACATTGCAGGAGGTTTCCGTCATCCATCGTTTTGTGGAGCCCCAGGAATGGTTCGAACTGGAAGACGGTGACCGGATTTTGTTTGACGATCAGGAATACCGCATATCCTATGTCGGTACGCATGTCCTGAAAAATCTGCAGTCGATCGGCCATACAACTATGATCTTCAAAAACTGGGATGATGAACGCTTGGAAACGAGCATCTATTTGACCCCTTACATTTTGCCGACAATAACGGACGGCACTACAATTACTTATAAGAAGAAAGATTGAAGGTGAGTCCAATGGAAAGAGCTCCGCGTAGAGGAACGAAATCCGGGAATCGGCTGTCGTGGTTCGAAAGATGGTTTCTGAACAACAAGTTCGTGACTGTCCTGTTGATCACTTTACTGATTCTCCTGATCGTTTTCGTATTTTCAAAAATTTCCTATCTTTTGGGTCCGATAGGCAGCTTCTTCAGTGTCATCGGTTTTCCGCTGATAATGGCGGGCATTTTTTATTACATGCTGAATCCGTTGGTTACGCTGATGGAGAAGCGGGGCATCAAGCGTTTTGTCGGGACGTGGATCGCTTTCGTGCTGGTGTTGCTGATGATGATCTGGGGATTTGCGATCCTGATTCCGATCATCCGCGACCAGACGATAGGCATTGTCCGTGAATTTCCGGCTTATTGGCAGGCGCTCGAGAGCATGACGATTGAATTGGTCAATTATGATTGGTTCACCTCCCTGCAGGATCAGATCAACGAAATCAATTCGGACATCTTCAACACCGTTTCCGCGAAATTGAATGAAGTCCTGTCGAACACGGTCAGCGGCCTGGGCAGTGTCGTTGGATTGTTGACGAATGCGTTTGTGGGAATCATCACGATGCCGATCATTTTGTATTATCTTCTGAAAGAAGGAGATAAGTTGCCGCTCACTTTTCTGCAATTCTTTCCCACAAATCTGCGGGAATCGATCGGAGAACTGCTGAAAAAAATCAACACGCAGATTAGTCAATATGTGCGCGGTCAGATAACGGTCGCCTTCTTTGTCGGGCTGATGTTCGTCATCGGCTATGCCATCATCGGAATGAAATTCGGCATCGTCCTGGGGATACTCGCAGGCTTCCTGAACATCATCCCGTACATGGGTTCCTTTATTGCGATGGTGCCCGCGGTGATTGTTGCGATAGTGGATTCTCCGCTGATGTTGGCAAAAGTGCTGCTTGTTTTCTCGATCGAGCAATTCATCGAGGGGCGCGTCATTTCTCCGCAGGTACTCGGCAGCAATCTCGAAGTCCATCCGGTCACAATCATTTTCGTATTGCTTACGGCAGGAAAACTGTTCGGTCTGACCGGATTCATCTTGGGTATTCCCGGTTATGCTGTCCTTAAAGTGCTGTTCATGCATATTTTCGATTGGTACAAAGAGATTTCCGGGTTGTATTTGGATGAACCGGAAATCGAGGAAGAACCGGAAGAGGATTATGCTCAAGAATAAACGAAACGAAAAGGGGTAATGCTTGATGAACAAAAAGAGATGGATTGCGGTGGCAATCGCGCTTGTGCTTTTCGTGGCATCACTCGGCTCGCAAGTTCTGTCGACCCGGTTGGCTGACCAAACAGAAGATTCACTAAGCCAGCTTACCGGCAATCTGATACCAGGAACGAGTCTGCAGGAAAGCGTTCTGGAAAGCGGCGATGCCAGCAATCGGATCGCAGTTCTGCATATCGAAGGAACCATCCAATCAGGGGCAGGGAGTATGCTGACGGACGGTTCCAGCTATGATCACGACCTTTTTCTGGAGCAATTGAAAGCCATCGAAGAAGATGACACGATCAAAGGGATTTTCCTGATAGTGGATAGCCCGGGCGGCGGGGTATATGAAAGTGCGGAAGCGCACGATAAGTTGTACCGTATAGCTGCTGAGAAGGAACTTCCTGTCTATGCTTCGATGCAAGGAACTGCCGCAAGCGGAGGCTACTACATTTCCGCTGGTGCGGACAAAATTTATGCTACAGCTGAAACGACTACCGGTTCGATCGGTGTCATCATGCAGGCAATCGAATACTCCGGCCTTCTTGAAAAATTGGGTATCGAATACAATACGATCAAGTCAGGCAGCCTCAAGGACATCGGGTCGCCGGACCGGGATATGACGGAAGAAGAGCGTGCGTTGCTTCAGGCTTATGTCGATGAGGCCTATCAGCGTTTCGTCACTGTTGTTTCTACGGGAAGGGATATGCCTGAAGAAGAAGTCCGCGCAGTAGCGAATGGCATGATTTATTCTGGAACCCAAGCTCAAGCGCTTGGGTTGGTGGATGAGATAGCCTACACAGATGATGCGTTAAAAGCGATGAAAGTAGCTTATGACCTCGAGGATGCTGAAGTTTTCGACTATACTTCGACACCTGGATTGTTTTCCGATTTTTCTTGGTTGTTTGCTCAGGCGGCTGCCAAACTGACGAGCCAGAACAACCAGACGCTTTCTGAACTGCAACTGCTCCGTGACACTTTTGGGACAACCGCCGCTCCGAGATTGCTTTATCTCTACGGAGGTGAGTGATGATGGAAGAGCAAACCACTACGCATGAAGCACGCTTGGAAGAAATCCGGAAAAAGAAAGTAGCCTGGGAGGATGCCGAGCGCTTGTCCGACCAGCAGGAACGTCCGTTTAACCGCTACCCGGACTACGTATTCGCCGGTTTTTGGATTCGGTTCTTTGCATATCTCGTCGATTTGCTTGTCATACAGGCTTTGGTGGGGATCCTGATCAAACCGATCTTCGCTTTGGGTGGCGTCAGTATGCAAGGGAACGATCCCTTAACCTTGTACGGATTTATTCAGTTGCTGCTATTTGTCGGGTATTTCATACTGATGACGAAATATACGAACGGCCAAACACTAGGGAAGATGATCTTCGGCATCCGCGTTGTCTGCTTCAAGGAAGAAAAACTCAGTTGGCAGACTATCCTGATCCGCGAGGGCGTTGGCCGCTATATCGGCAAAATCGTGGCTGTGATTTATCTTGTCGCTGCCTTCCAAAACAAGAAACAACATCCGATCGATATGCTTTGCGATACTTCGGTCGTGACGGAAAACAGCATCAGGGCTTTACAGGAAAGTTACTAGTAGCGAAAACAAATATTGGAAAACGGTATGCGACCGGTGGTTATCGGTCGCATACCGTTTTTATGTTGTGCTGATCTAGTTGGTTTGGGTATGGGTGGGGGAGGAGAGAACGCATAATAGTGATGAACTCCGGCGAGGTCGTCGTTCATCGAAGAAGCGCTTTGAAATGCAGCCTGTCCTCTGACGAGGCCGTGCTCATCGGAGGACACATAGGAATGTGGATCTGTCCTCCGACGAATCCGTCGTTCACCGGAGGACAGAGTGAATATTAGTCATCCTGCAGCCTCGGCAGGCCATTTTTTCCTACTTGCAAATTTTTCCGCAAGTGTTATACTTGTTATATAACGAACAGGAGGGGTAAAAATGTTCATCGAAATTCTTCCGAACAGCGATACGCCGATCTATACGCAATTGATGTACCAAATCAAAATTGGGATCCTCAAACGGGAATGGTCATTTGGTGATGGATTGCCGAGCGTCCGTAGCCTGGCAAGCGAACTGGGCATCAACATGCATACCGTGAACAAAGCTTACAATCTGTTGGCGGACGAAGGCGTCCTGGAAAAAAACCAGAAGGGCTATTTCGTCAGCGAGCGCGTAGCGATGGCGTCAAACGAACGTACGAAAGCGGCGATTCAGGATAAGCTCAAGGAAATCCTGATCGACAAACAGATTTTTGAGGTCAATGAAGAAACGTTCAACGGCTGGTTGAACGAAATCAAGAAAGAGCTGGAAGGCGAGGAAAAAGCAGATGCTGATATTTAGTTGGTTCATGGTGATACTATTTTTGATTATTGGGGTCGTCAACGGCATTACGCCATATTACAGCCGGTTAAGTACACCGTTTGGAGTGACGGTTCCGACATCGCATCAAAAGGACCCTTATGTTTTGAAGCTTAAAAAGACCTATCTTTATCAAAATATATTCGGGAGTATACTGCTCGCTGCTCCAATCTTTTTCTTTCTTCGCTGGGATGATCAGGAGAAAGTGGAGATGTTCTCCAGCATCTATGTGACGGTTGCGATGTTCGTTTTCATCTTCCTGTCCTTCCTTCTCTATCTGCAGAAACGGAAGCAGCTCCGCAGTTGGAAAACAGCAAACAACATCAAAATCGAAACGAAAAAAGCCAAAATCGTCATCGACACCGGCTATCAGAAAGATCTGAAGGTGGTCCCCCATTCGGTCTTTGTTTCGGCGCAACTGTTCATCCTGTTGGTGACTGTAGCGGTAACGCTCTATTTCTACGACCTGATTCCCGAGCGGTTCCCAGTTCACTGGAACAGCTCGAATGAACCGGATCGGATCGTCGATAAAACCTACGTGAACGTATTCATGCTGCCGGAGATACAATTGTTGATGGTTCCGATGATGTTTTTCAGCCACTATTCCTTCATCAAATCGAAACAGAAGATTTCGCCCTATCTGTCAGACCTCTCCAGCAAGCAGAGCAAATTGTTCCGTCAGGCTTGGTCCTATTACTTCCTCGTCGTGACGGTGCTGACGCAGCTCTTGTTGAGCGGCATCCATTTCTTTTCCTTGTTCTTCGCAGAAAGAGGGGCCGATTGGATCCTCGGCATGACGATTCCGTTCGTGGTCATCATAGTTGGGTACAGCGTCTATCTGACCTGGAAATACGGCCAAGGCGGCGAAAAGCTGTTCCTGAACGAAGCTGGTGAACTGCCTGATGAAGTGACGGAAGCGGATGAAGAGCGCTACTGGAAATGGGGAGTATGGTATTACAATCCGGAAGATCCTTCGATATTTGTCGAAAAACGCTTTGGCATCGGCAGTACGCTGAATATGGCCAGATGGCAATCATGGGCTTTCGTCGCCGGTCTGTTGGCCTTTGTAGTGCTGACGATCGTACTTTCATTCGCGATGGAATAGTAATCTGTCAAAGCAAAGAACAGAAGGTTGCATCATTCTGATGCAGCCTTTTTTGTGATGCCACACTCAAAGGAATACAGGATGATGTCCGATAACGCGGAAGAATCGGACAAGCGGCATGCGTCATCTTATGGGGATGTCCGATAATGCGGAAGAATCGGACAAGCGGCATGCGTCATCTCCTGAGGATGTCCGATAACGCGGAATAATCGGACAAGCGGCATGCGTCATCTTATGGGGATGTCCGATAATGCGGAAGAATCGGACAAGCGGCATGCGTCATCTCCTGGGGATGTCCGATAATGCGGAAGAATCGGACAAGCGTCATGCGTCATGCGTCATCTCCTGAGGATGTCCGATAACGCGGAAGAATCGGACAACTAGGGCGCTATAACAAAAGAAGAGGAGCTTCCCCATTCCAGGGCAGCTCCTCTTCTTCGATTTATTTTTCGATCTTTTTGTTGTGTTGGGCAATGGCCATATCGACGATGCGGTTTGCCAAGTGGATGTTGCGGACCAACAGCGGCCCGTGGAAATAGGAACAGAAGACATTTTTGTAGCGTGCGCCTTCGGTCTTATCTTCGCCGTTGTTGCCCATGCCTTTTTCGACTTTTCCGAGCGGACGCATGTTTTCGCCAAGGAAGGTCCGTCCGTTATGGTTTTCGAAACCCTCATAGGTCTCATTGAATTCCTCACTGCGGATCGTGATGTCACCGATGAACCGGTTGTTGTCCTGGCTCAATGTATAGTGATCCAAGGCGCTGATGCCTGGGATCTTATTGCCGGATGCATCCATATAATAATGCCCCAACAATTGGTAGCCGCCACAGATGGCCAATACAACGCCGTCATTTTCGATGTATTCCTTGATTCCTTCTGCTTTAGCCTGAATGTCTTTTGAGACGATGAACTGTTCGTAATCCTGGCCCCCTCCGAAAAAGACGAGGTCATATTTTTCGGGATCAAACGGTTGGTCCAAACTGATGATCTCCGTTTCGAAATCGATGCCTTTTTCACGGGCACAGTATTGGAGCATCAACAGATTCCCGTTGTCGCCGTAAGTGTTCAGCAGGTTGCCGTACAAGTGGCAAATACGTAGTCGCATTTATTTCATCCTTTCCGCTATATAGCCTTGGTTCGCCAGCTCTTTACGGAGTTGCAGCACAGCGGTGTAAGTTGCCATCACATAGATTTTTTTCGTCGGAGCCGTTTTGAAAGCTTTGATGACATCGGTGATTTCGGGTAAAACTTCCAGTTTTTCTTCAGGTATACCGGCAACTTTCATCCGTAAGGTCAACTCTTTTTGGCGGATGCCGCTGACGGTTACTTTAGGGATGTCAAAATCCAAAAACTTCTCGTAATTTCCGTCCCAAATCCAACTGACATCGGTTCCGTCTGCCGGGCGGTCATTAAGGATCGACACGACGCTGAATGGCTCGTCTTCGTAATGGAGGAGGTCGATGACCTGATTCAGGCCGACCGGATTTTTGATCAGGTTCAGGATTATTTCCTTGTCGTCGACTGTGATCGTTTCCTGACGGCCAAATTTTTGCTGGGCAGCCGAGAAACCTGCCTGGATCTCTTCCGGAGTCAAATCAAAGTGTTTACCGACTGAATAGGCAGCCAAGGCGTTGTAGACGTTATAGAGACCGGCGACATTCGTGTGGAACGGATGGCCATCGATTTCAAATGAAGAACTCTTGTGCGTCAATTTGTCCACTTTGGTGACAGCATAAGCCAGCTCTGGACGTTTGAAATCGCAATGTGGGCAGTAGTATTTCCCGAGGTTGCTGTAGGTATTAAATTTATAGCGCAAAATGTGCTGGCATTTCGGACAAAGCACGCCGTCCGTGTTGTAATGCGCAAGGGTATCGCCATCCGGTTCATGGTTGAAGCCGAAGTAGATCTGCTTGTTGACCAACTCTTTGGAGTTGAAAATCGGGCTGTCCCCATTCGCCAAGATGACGGCATCCGGTGCGAGCGCAGCGCCATCGACCATTTTTTGGTAGATCGTGTAGATTTCACCGAACCGGTCCATCTGATCACGGAAAACATTCGTGTTGACGATGACTTTCGGTTTGATGAACTTTGTAACCTTAACCAGGCTGGCTTCATCGACCTCCAGAACAGCAAAGGCTCTTTCCTTTTTTACTTTTCGCGAATAGCCTTCCAGGAACGAGGAGATGATGCCTTGCTCCATGTTGGCGCCTGTCGGATTCGTCAGGATATGTGGGTATTTTTGCTGCAGGACGTGATAAGTCAAAGATGTCGTCAGCGTCTTACCGTTCGTGCCGGTGATGATGACGACATCAAAATTTTCAGAAAGGTGTTGCAAAACGTCGGGATCCAATTTGACGGCCAGTTTACCTGGCAGGCTGGTTCCGCCTTTTGTGAATGTCTGAAGACCCCACTGGGCGATTTTCCCGATATTGATTGCTAGTGAACCGCGGATAGTCAAATAAATTCGCTCCTTACTTATGTATCTCTTGCCATCATAGCATATAACAAGGCTTTTTTCGATAGCGTTAGTATAGCAGAAATTGCCCGGATTGAATATTTTTAGATGCCGCTTCGTGTCAGGAATTGGTGTTCCGATTGCATCTGGAGGGCTGCTGAGCGTGAATTTTATTGACTTTGGAGCCATTTCCTACTATCATTATACGGGATGTTATTCAGTTTTTTTATCATTCGGTAATCTTACCGGAATGGAATGATGAAGGTGAGATAATAGCGGGTCGGAAGCAGGATGACATAAGAGCATCCTTTCTTTTTGCAGGAAATTCCGGCCGATTTATGAAAAAATAGGCAAGTCGCTGTTGGAAAGGTGGACATAATGGCACAGTTATTTTTTAAATATGGGGCGATGAACAGCGGGAAATCGATTGAGATCCTGAAGGTTGCCTACAATTATGAAGAGCAGAACAAATCAGTGATGATCTTTACGAGCGCGATCGATGACCGCGATGGCGTAGGCTATGTTTCTAGCCGGATCGGTTTGAAGCGCGAGGCCACTCCGATTGCGGATGATACGGATGTGTTTTTGGAAGTCAGCAAAAATCCAAAAAAGCCAGCCTGCATTTTGATTGATGAATCCCAATTCCTATCCAAAGCGCATGTCATCCAATTAGCGCGCATCGTGGATGAATTGGGAATCCCGGTGATGGCGTTCGGATTGAAAAATGATTTCCAGAACGAATTGTTCGAAGGCTCCAAATATCTGTTGCTCTACGCGGATAAGATAGAAGAAATCAAAACTATCTGCTGGTACTGTCATAAAAAAGCGATCATGAACATGCGTGTCGTGGATGGAAAACCAGTATATGCCGGCGAACAGATCCAGATCGGCGGAAACGAATCCTATCTTCCCGTCTGCCGTAACCACTATCACCATCCGCCCTTGGCCTAGAACAGATACTCAGAAACATAAAAAGAGGAGTTTGAAAAAGTTATGTATGATCAATTAGATGCATTCATTATCCGTTATGAAGAGCTTTCCGAATTGTTGAGCGATCCGGAAGTCCAGGCTGACACAAAACGGTTCTTGGGATTGACCAAAGAAGAAGCAGGGCTGCGCGAGAAAGTCGCGACCTTCAATCGCTATAAAGAGGTGGAAGGAGAAATATCCGACACAGAAGAAATGTTGTCAGAAAAGTTGGATGACGAAATGGCTGCTATGGCCAAAGAGGAATTGAACGACTTAAAGAAAGAGAAGACCGAGCTTGAAGAGCGCATCAAAGTTTTGTTGCTCCCTACAGATCCGAATGATGACAAAAATATCATCATGGAAATCCGTGGGGCTGCCGGCGGAGATGAGGCTGCTTTGTTCGCTGGGAAGCTGTTCACAATGTACAGCAAATTCGCTGAAAGCCATGGCTGGCGCGTTGAGGTCATGGATGCGAACATTACCGGCATCGGCGGTTACAAAGAGATCATCCTGATGATCAGCGGAAACGGTGCCTATTCCAAACTGAAATACGAGAGCGGGGCACACCGTGTTCAACGTGTCCCGGAAACAGAATCTCAAGGACGTGTGCATACCTCCACTGCCACCGTTGTCGTCTTGCCGGAAGCGGAAGATGTCGAATTGAACATCGAAGACAAAGACATCCGCACCGATATCTACCATGCCAGCGGAGCCGGCGGACAACACGTCAACAAGACTGCATCCGCGGTCCGTTTGACTCACTTGCCGACCGGAATCGCCGTTGCCATGCAGGATGAGCGATCCCAAATCAAAAACCGCGAGAAAGCGATGAAAATTTTGCGCACGCGTGTCTACGACAAAATTTCTTCAGATGCACAATCAGAATACGATGCGACGCGTAAATCCGCAATCGGTACAGGCGATCGTTCCGAACGGATCCGCACCTACAATTTCCCGCAAAACCGTGTCACGGATCACCGTATCGGCTTGACCTTGCAAAAGTTGGATACGATTTTGAGCGGAAAATTGGATGAAGTCATCGATGCGTTGATCATGGCAGATCAAACGCAAAAATTGGAGTCCTTAAACAATGGGTCAATCTAAGGAGCTCACTTACCAGCAAGCATTGCAGAATGGCGCGCTTTTTTTGGAACAAAACGAGAAAAGTCCGTTGGCTGCTGAAAGGCTGCTTTTGGATCGCTTGGGTTGGACGAAAACGGATCTTTTGATGCGTTTTGCCGAGAGGATAACGGAGCAGCAATACAAGCAGTATTTCAGCGACATAAATGAGTATGTCGCTGGCAAACCGATCCAGTACATCGTAGGCGTCGAGTGGTTCTATGGGTATCCCTTGAAAGTCACTGAAGCTACGTTGATTCCACGCCCGGAAACGGAAGAGCTCGTGCAACGGGCGCTAAAATGCCTGGAAGGGAAAGGGCCGCAGAAGGTCCTCGATATCGGGACAGGGTCCGGCGCCATTGCCATTGCGATGAAGAAGGAACGCCCGCAGGATGAAGTGACAGCCACCGACATTTCTGAAGAAGCGTTGGCCGTTGCGAAAGAGAACGCGGAGCAACTGGATGCCGACATCCGTTTCCTACAAGGGGATCTGCTGGAACCCGTTCAGCTGGAGACCTTCGACTGCATCCTCAGCAATCCGCCTTACATCAGCGAAGATGAGATCGGTTTGATGGACCGCTCTGTTTTGGAGTACGAACCGCATTCGGCTTTGTTCGCTGACCACGACGGATTGGACTTATACCAAAAGATGGCCTTCACGCTGCCGTTCCATTTGAAAACGGACGGATGTCTGTTCCTGGAAATTGGGTTCAGCCAAGGCGAAAAGCTGTTGGAACTCTACAAAAAAGCTTTCCCTGATAAAACGGTCACGATCGAAAAAGATCTTTCCGGCCTCGATCGCATGCTCATAGTCAAATAAGAAAAGCTGAACGGGTTCGTTCAGCCCTGAATGAAATTTAGGAAATTGGGCCGACTGAGCATCGTAGAGCGCAATAGGCCCAATTTATCTAATTTCCGAAGGGCTAACCCGTGAAGCTAGCCAACTGACTTATTAAGCATATCTATGAAGAAAAGAGTCGCCTGTTATCCATGGGCAAAAAATGGCTGCGGGCAATTGCCCCAGCTATTTTTTTACCTGAACGGCGACCTTGCAAGTCAAAATATCCAGAAAGGAGCATTTACTATGGAAACGAAATTATACGACACATCAACGATTGATGAGGCAGCCGAGTTGCTGAAAGCCGGACAATTGATCGCCTTCCCGACAGAGACTGTCTACGGCTTGGGCGCTATCGCATCAAATGATGAAGCCGTCAAAAATGTATATAAAGTGAAAGGAAGGCCCAGTGACAATCCCTTGATTGTTCATGTATCTGATCGGGATATTGCTCAGTATGTAGCTTTTGTCCCGCAACAGGCAGAAGCCTTGATGGAGGCTTTTTGGCCGGGTCCATTGACGTTGATTTTTCCGATGAAAGAAGGGGTTTTTGCGCCTACCGTTACCGCAGGCCACAAAACCGTCGCGCTGCGGATGCCCGATCAAGAGCAGACGCTGGAATTGATCAGAAAAACCGGCTTTCCTTTGGTAGGGCCGAGCGCGAATACATCAGGCAAACCGAGCCCGACGACAGCCCAACACGTGATGCACGACCTATCGGGAAAAATTGCGGGAATCCTTGATGGCGGAGAAACGCAGATCGGTTTGGAATCCACCGTACTGGACTTGACCAATGCCGAAGGACCTGTCATTTTGCGCCCGGGTGCCATCACTGAAGTGCAGCTGGAGCCGATCATCGGCAAACTGTCAAGCAGTGCGCAAACAACAAATGAAGCGGAGGCTCCGAAAGCGCCAGGGATGAAGTACCAACATTATGCTCCCGCGCAACCGGTCGTGCTCGTCGATGGAACGGCTGCTGAGTGGGAAGCCGCCATTGAGGAATATCGCGGTGAAGGCAAGGAAATCGGCATTTTGGCATCCGATGAACAACTGGCTGCCCATAAGCATGCAGCGCTAGCTACCTATTCATTGGGATCGAAGAATGATGTGGCGGCAGCATCGCAGCGTCTCTATGCCGGATTGCGTTATCTGGATGAACAGCCGATCGATGTGATTTTGGCGGAAGCTTATGACCTTGCCGGCCTCGGGAAGGCATTCATGAATCGTCTGGAAAAAGCGGCTTCTTCAAAATATCCGAAAAAACAGGCGGAATAATCGCCTAATATCCGTCTTTAGCTTACTTTTTATACAAAATATCCAAATTCAGGAGCTTATATGTTTTATTTCTGAAAAATTATGCTATACTCAACTTACATTTTTTTATGTTTAAAATTTTGGAATAATGTGATGGAAGGGTGCAAACATGGATAAAGAATTATTTGCAGCAATTGATAAAGAACGCGAAAGACAAGAGAACGGAATCGAGCTGATTGCTTCCGAAAACTTTGTATCTGAAGATGTTATGAGAGCACAAGGCAGCATCTTGACCAACAAATATGCTGAAGGCTACCCTGGTCGTCGTTACTATGGTGGTTGCGAGTTTATCGATATCATCGAAAATTTGGCGATCGATCGCATTAAAGCAATTTTTGGTGCAGAATATGCCAACGTACAACCGCATTCCGGTTCGCAAGCAAATATGGCAGCTTACCGTGCATTAGTTCAACCCGGCGACAAAATCTTGGGTATGGACCTGAGCCATGGCGGCCACTTAACGCATGGCGCATCCGTGAACTTCAGCGGCCAGACATATGACTTCGTTGCTTATGGTGTGGAAAAAGAATCAGAAACAATCAATTATGACACTGTCAGAGAGATTGCCCTGAAAGAACAACCAAAATTGATCGTTGCCGGCGCCAGTGCTTACCCACGCGCAATCGATTTCAAACGTTTAAGAGAAATCGCTGATGAAGTCGGCGCTTACTTCATGGTCGATATGGCTCATATCGCAGGACTTTGCGCAACAGGACATCACCAAAATCCTGTTGAATATGCCGACATCGTAACCACCACAACACATAAAACACTTCGCGGCCCGCGCGGCGGCGTAATCTTAGCCAAAGAAGAATTCGGCAAAAAGTTGAACAGTGCTGTCTTCCCAGGCATCCAAGGTGGTCCTTTAGAGCACGTCATTGCTGCTAAAGCTGTTTCGTTCTTTGAAGCTGCAACACCAGAGTATACTGAATATATCGGACAAGTCATCAAAAATGCCCAAGCAATGGCTGATGTCTTCAATGCATCCGACCTGCGCGTCATCAGTGGCGGAACAGATAATCATTTATTATTGTTGGATGTTACAAGCAGCGGCTTGAACGGAAAACAAGTAGAAAAATTGTTGGATACAGTTGAAATCACTGTCAACAAAAATACGATTCCTTTCGAAACGCTAGGCGCCAACAAAGCCAGCGGAATCCGTATCGGCACACCTGCCATCACAACTAGAGGCTTGAAGGAAGCAGAAGCACGCAAGGTTGCTGAATTGATCGTGGAAACTATCCAAAACCACACAGATGAAGCGAAATTGGATGAAGTCCGTGCGGCTGTCAAAGCCATCACGCAAGCTTTCCCATTGCACAAAAAATTAGCTGCAACTGAAGCGTAATAGATTACTGAAGAGCTGCCTCTATGAGGCGGCTCTTTTCTTCGGTCTGCGTACTTTGTCGGCTGAACGCAGATTGAAGCATACCGAAGAGCCGACGACCTCATCATTTATCCCAAAAAACAAGCACAACCAGGCCTGTTTCATCCCTAAACATATCGTTCAGTGTTTTCTCATTGTTTTATTTCTGGTATTTACAGCGGTTTTCCATTACAATAGGTTGAGCAAAAATAGGAAAGTGGGGCAAAAGTATATGGGAGAATTCCATGTAATGAATCACCCGTTGATTCAACACAAATTAACAATCATCCGCGAGAAAGAATGCGGAACAAAGGTTTTCCGTGAGGTAGTAAGCGAAATCGCGATGTTGATGGCTTATGAAGTAACAAGGGATATGCCTTTGGAAGACATCGAGATCGAAACGCCATTGGTGAAAACGACTCAAAAAACGTTATCAGGTAAAAAGGTTGCCATCATTCCGATTCTGCGTGCAGGTTTAGGCATGGTCGATGGTTTCTTGGCGATGCTGCCTGCTGCAAAAGTTGGCCATATCGGCATGTACCGTGACCATGAGACATTGGAGCCAGTAGAATATTTCGTGAAATTACCGACTGACATCCAAGAACGTCAATTGTTCATCGTTGACCCAATGTTGGCGACAGGCGGATCAGCCATCGCGGCTATCGAAGCGTTGGAAAAGAGAGGCGCATCACCATCATCCATGAAGTTCATCTGCCTTGTGGCAGCTCCTGAAGGAGTGGAAGCATTGCACGCGGCTTATCCGGATGTGGATATCTATGCAGCTTCTTTGGATGAAAGATTGGACGAAAACAGCTACATCCTTCCTGGTTTGGGTGACGCTGGCGACCGATTGTTCGGCACAAAATAAGCGTTCAAAATGGCATTGAGACAATTGTGTCCATAATTGTCGAACAGTCAATATTATCATGAGAACGATCTTCCCAGTTACATAATCTTGAAAAATAAAAATAAAGAGCTGAGCCAGATATCCGATGGGTATTTCTGGCTCAGTTTTTTTGTGCAAGTTAAGTTTGTTATACTTCAATCGCGTAAGGTTATCGTGCCGACGGGTTTGAAGGGTAGCATCAAAGGCAATAAATTTGCTTTTATTTCCCCAGTTGAATCACTTTTTGTTCAGCGTTCGGATTTTCAGAATCCTATAAGTATATTTATATATCGAGTATGTATGATTATGAATGCGGTATCTTTTCATCATTTTCATGAAAAGGCTGATAATATCCTTATATTCCGTAGATTTGCTTTGAATTTCGATAAAGTTGGTGTTATGATTAGCGATGTTGAACAGATATGCAAAGAAACTTATGAAATAGCCACTTATTGTGACTAGAGTATGGCAGGTCCAGCTAAATTAGTTGTCTACTTTTACGAATGTCTTTTAAAATAATGTAGCGTGGACTGGGTTTGGCATAGCTGTTTTTTTATTTGTATTGAAAAGAGGTGAAAATATTGGAAGCTGAATCTAAAGTCATCCATTTTATGGGATTGGGTTTCAGTTTGAATATCATCATAAGTGTATTGGCGACTTGCATCATTGTTTTTTTATTTTGTTTTATTGCTACCCGGAAACTGGCAGTGAGGCCAACATCCAAAAGCCAATTGGCTATTGAATATTTGGTTGATTTTATCCGGAACATGATTTCCAGCTCGCTTCACTGGAAAGTCGGGCAACAATTCCACTTGTTGGGATTCACTTTGTTCCTATTTGTATGGGTTGCCAATATGTTGGGGCTTGTGTTCATCTTGAACATCGATGGCTACTCCTATTGGAAGAGTCCGACAGCCAGTCCAATCGTCACATTAGGCTTGGCCTTGATGGTGATTTTACTGACGCATTACTTTGGTATCAAGGAGAATGGGTTCAAGGAATATTTCATGAACAGCTATGTTCGCCCGGTTGCACCTCTCATGCCTATCAAAATTTTGGAGGAATTCACGAACACTTTGACATTGGCGTTGCGTCTTTACGGAAATATTTATGCCGGTGAAATTTTATTGGGATTGATTGCTTCATTAGCGAATTCATACGGCTTGTTGACTTGGGTGGTCGGGATTCCTCTCCAAATGGTTTGGCAAGGATTCTCCATCTTTATCGGATCCATCCAAGCCTTCGTCTTCACTACGTTGACTATGGTTTACCTCGCTCATAAGATCGAAGCGGAATAAATTGCTGATCCATGAGCTTAATAAGTGCGCATTATTATATGAGAAAAAGGAGATTATTATTATGAACTTTATAGGAGCTGCTATTGCGGTTGCCGGTGCGGCAATCGGAGCATCATTAGGAAACGGAAAGGTTATTTCTACTACAATCGAAGCGATCGCAAGACAACCGGAATTGCAAAGCAAACTACAAACTTTGATGTTCATCGGTGTCGGTTTAATCGAAGCTGTTCCCATCATGGCGGTAGTTATAGCTTTCTTACTGATTTTCCAATAATAGGGACCAGCAAGACAGATAACTACAGGAGGGATGAGAATGACAGCCAATCTCGTATTGGGAGAGATTACCGCATTAGGTGATACGATTGTCACGCTGTTGTCATTTCTGATATTGATGGCTCTTATCAAAAAATTCGCATGGAAGCCTTTGATGAAGATCTTAACGGATCGGGAAGAAATGATACACACAAATATTGATAAAGCGGCAACGGCGCGCGAGAATGCCGAGAAGAAACACGCGGAAGTCGATGCGCAGCTGATAGAAGTCAGAACAACAGCGAGCGATATTTTAAACAGAGCTCAAGCAGAAGGCAATGAAATACAAAAGAGCATCATCAAAGAAGCAAAAGAAGATGCACTCCGGATCAAACTAGTGACCCAAAAAGAGCTCGAACTCGAAAGAAAACAAGCTCTTGAAGGATTACGCGCCGAAATCGGAGTCATCTCACTGGAAATCGCTGAAAAGATCCTCGGCAAGGAGATCAACCATGCAGATCAACAGACTTTGATCGAAGCGTTCATTGAAGGGCTGGATGATTGATATGGAAAAGGACGGTAAAGCAATCGCTACTGTAGAAGCCTATGTGCAAGCCTACTATAACCGCCTGACAAACTCGAAGATTGCGGATAGGCTCTATCTCGATCTATCGCAGTTAAAGGATGCCTTCAATCACGCAGACGCCGCAGCGGGAGAGAAGCCAAATCTTGATTTGGCAGTGAAGTATCTCGCTCCCGAGACGCTTCAGTTTCTCGAAGGACTCCAAGATAACCTTGATAACGAAGGTATCTTGGCTTCCGTCAAGGCGTTCAATGCACTGTACGAAAATAAAAAAGAGTTCGTGAATATGAAGTTGACTTCTGCTGTTCCTTTAACGGCAGAACAAAAGTCGCGCATCATGGATAAAATGGAAAAAAGAATCGGGGAAGCGACCTTCTTTGTGACTGAAGTGGTCGATCCCTCGGTGATGGGCGGCGTCCGGTTGGAGTCGGAGAATCATTATTTCGACAATACCATCGCTACAAAGTTGAAAGAAATGAAGAGACATATCCTAAAAGATTAATAGGGTTGAAGAGGTGAATAATGTGGCTACTGAAAACGAAGATTTGAGTTCATTGATCAAAAATAGGATCAACACTTTTCAATCTGTATCAGAGTTTGAAGAAATTGGGAAAGTTACCTACATCGGTGATGGAATCGCACGCGCGAAAGGTTTGGAGAACGTTATGTCTGGTGAATTGTTGGAATTTTCCAACGGTTCCATCGGTATGGCCCAAAACTTGGAAATGACGGATGTCGGTATCATCATTTTTGGAGCTTATGAAAATATCCATGAGGGCGATATCGTCAAACGCACAGGCAAAATCATGGAAGTACCGGTCGGAGATGCTTTGATCGGGCGTGTTGTGGATGCGTTAGGCAGCCCAGTGGATGGCTTAGGCAGTATCGAAACGACCGGCACAAGACCGGTTGAAAATGCAGCGCCGGGCGTTATGGATCGTCAGTCCGTCAGAGAACCTCTTCAGACAGGCCTAAAAGCATTGGATGCTTTGGTGCCTATCGGTCGAGGACAACGCGAGCTGATCATCGGTGACCGCAAAACCGGGAAAACAAGCATCGCAATCGATGCAATCATCAACCAACGAGGAAAAGATGTTATCTGCATCTACGTCGCAATCGGACAAAAGGAATCGACAGTCCGTAATATGACGGAAACATTGAAAAAATATCATGCAATGGATTATACGATTGTCGTGACCGCCAGTGCTTCTCAATCCGCGCCGATGCTCTATATCGCGCCTTACGCTGCTACAGCTATGGCTGAGGAGTTCATGCACAAAGGCAAACACGTACTCATCGTATACGATGATCTTTCTAAGCAGGCAGCTGCTTACCGCGAAATGTCCTTGCTGTTGCGCCGTCCGCCAGGTCGCGAGGCGTATCCAGGGGATGTCTTCTACTTGCACTCCCGTCTGTTGGAACGCTCGGCAAAATTGAACGATGAGTTGGGCGGCGGTTCAATCACCTCCCTTCCGATCGTAGAGACGCAAGCTGGGGATATCTCCGCTTATATTCCGACGAACGTCATCTCCATCACGGATGGTCAGATTTTCCTGGAAAGCGATTTGTTCTTCTCGGGAATCCGTCCGGCTCTATCTGCCGGTTTGTCCGTTTCCCGTGTAGGTGGGTCTGCTCAAATCAAAGCCATGAAAAAAGTATCAGGAACATTGCGTATTGATTTGGCCAGCTATCGCGAACTGGAAGCATTCACCCAGTTCGGTTCGGATTTGGATGTTTCCACACAGAAACGCCTTAGCCGCGGCCGCAGAACCGTCGAAATACTGAAGCAGGACTTGCACAAGACCTTGGATGTCGAAAAACAAGTTCTCATTCTCTATGCATTGACGCATGGATATATCGATTCCATTCCGGTACAGGACATCGAACGATATGAGTCTGAGCTGTTCAAATTCGTCAAAATGTCCTATCCGAATCTGTTCTCCATCATTTCGGAGACAAAAGACTTGCCGCCTACCGAAGACCTGGATGAAGCATTGAGTGCATTTGCGAGCATCTTTATTCCGCATGTCGAGTAGATTGGTCAGCATGAACAGATAATATTGAGGTGATAATATGGCAGAGTCTTTAATAGACATCCGGAAACGCATTTCTTCCACAAAGAAGACAAGTCAAATAACAAGCGCCATGCAAATGGTGTCTGCCTCCAAACTGATACGTGCCGAACAAAAGGTGCGGGGATATCAGCTTTATGCAGCAAAAATACGCGAAATCGTAACACATATAGCCAGCACACAATTATCTTTGATTGAGGAACATGGCCACGTGTCAGCGAGTGACCAGGTTCTGGTCGATTTTCACGATATGTTGATCGAACGTCCGGTCCGTAAAACGGGCTATCTGATCATTTCTTCCGATAAAGGCTTGGCAGGAGGATACAACAGTTCGATCCTTAAAGCGACAAAAGATATGCTTGCGATCGACCATGCTTCAAACGATGAGTTTGTTGTGCTGTCGGTCGGCGGGGCGGTCGCTGATGATCTCAGAAAGAGCGGCATCGAAGTTGCGTTCGAAATCAGGGATCTGAACGACCAACCCAGCTTTACGGAAGTCAGTGATATCGTAGTGAAGGCTATCCAGCTTTATCGTGATGGTGCGTTTGATGAGTTGTATGTTTGCTACAAACATCATGTCAACGCTTTGATCTCCGAGTATAGGGCTGAAAAAATGCTGCCATTAACGGACTTGGATTCCCATGAAGCGGTCGGTTACGAAGTCGATTATCTTTTTGAACCAAACAAAGAAGAAATTTTGGAAATTTTACTTCCGCAATATGCGGAAAGTTTGATCTACGGCGCCATTATCGACGCTAAATCATCCGAGCATGCTTCACGCATGACGGCCATGAAGAGTGCCACAGATAATGCGACCAATATGATCAACGATATGACGATTCAATACAACCGAGTGAGACAGACTGCAATCACTCAAGAAATCACCGAGATCGTCGGTGGAGCTTCTGCTCTGGAAGAATAGAAAATGGGAGGAAAAGGCATGAAAAAAGGTCATATTGTACAAGTAATCGGGCCGGTAGTCGACGTTGGCTTCCCATTGGAAGAAGGTGTCCCGGACATCCGCAATGCGCTGATCGTACACAAAGCGCCCAAAGCTGGGAGTAATGAAGAAGGAGAAACCATCGTGTTGGAGGTTTCGCTTGAACTGGGGAATGGTGTGGTTCGCGCAATCGCAATGGAGTCGACTGATGGTCTGCAAAGAGGGTTGACTGTTGTCGATACCGGCGCACCCATCAAAGTGCCGGTTGGTTTAGGCACATTAGGCCGTGTGTTCAACGTGTTGGGTGAGGCGATCGATTTGAAGGGCGATATCCCTGATGATTTCCGTCGTGAATCCATCCACAGAAAAGCACCGACTTTTGATCAATTGAGCAGTAACTTTGAAATCCTGGAAACAGGCATCAAGGTCATCGACTTACTGGCGCCTTATCTGAAAGGCGGAAAAATCGGCCTCTTTGGTGGAGCCGGTGTCGGTAAGACGGTACTGATCCAAGAATTGATCCATAACGTAGCCGAACAGCATGGCGGCATCTCCGTGTTCACTGGTGTCGGTGAGCGTACGCGTGAGGGAAATGACCTTTACCACGAAATGCAGGAGTCGGGCGTCGGTGAAAAGACGGCCATGGTATTCGGTCAAATGAATGAGCCACCTGGTGCACGTATGCGTGTCGCCTTGTCCGGTTTGACGATGGCGGAACATTTCCGTGATGAAGAAAAACAGGATGTGCTGTTGTTCATCGATAATATTTACCGGTTCACCCAAGCTGGTTCCGAAGTTTCCGCGCTATTGGGCCGGATGCCTTCAGCAGTAGGGTATCAACCGACGTTGGCAACAGAGATGGGCCAACTTCAGGAACGGATCAGTTCCACAAAAGATGGTTCAATCACTTCCATCCAAGCAATCTATGTACCGGCGGATGACTATACCGATCCGGCACCTGCAACAACCTTTGCCCATCTGGATGCAACAACCAACTTGGAGCGTAAGCTGACTGAGCAAGGGATTTATCCCGCTGTGGATCCGTTGGCTTCCTCTTCAAGTGCTTTATCTCCGGAAATTGTCGGGGATGAACATTATGACGTTGCCACGAAAGTGCAACGCATTCTGCAACGTTATCGTGAACTGCAGGATATCATCGCTATCCTAGGTATGGACGAATTGTCCGATTCCGAAAAAATCACTGTTAACCGCGCTAGAAGAATCCAATTCTTCCTTTCCCAAAACTTCCATGTGGCCGAAGCCTTTACCGGCGTTCCAGGATCGTATGTCCCTGTATCCGAAACCGTGCGCGGCTTCAAAGGGATCGTGGAAGGTAAATACGACGGTGTGCCGGAAGAAGCTTTCCGCAACGTCGGTACGATCGAGGAAGTTCTGAACAAAGCAAAAGAGTTAGGCTACAAAGGAGGGGAATAAGATGGCATACCTGCAAGTCAACGTGGTGACGCCGGATGGCATCGCCTTTCAGCATCGCGCTAAAGCGGTGACCGCCAAAACAACGGACGGCGGCATTACCATCATGCCAAACCATACCCCTATCATTGTGCCTTTGGCGATCGCCGACCTGATCGTAACACGCGTGACCGATGAGTTGGCTCAGAACCATATTGCCGTCAACGGCGGCATCATGGAAGTGCGCGACAATATCGTCAACATCATTGCGAACAGTGCGGAACGCGAGAAGGATATCGATATCGACCGTGCTGAAGTCGCCAAAGAACGCGCCGAAAAACGGATGGCAGAAGCTCGCGACATCAAAAATGAAAAAGAATTCCAACGTGCTAAGATTTCGCTATCGAAAGCCATCAACCGTATCGGTGTTTCGAAAAACAGATCTAGGTAAAAAAAGAGGCCATCGTTGGCCTCTTTTTTTTTACAGACAATTATTTCCTAACAATTAATTAGTTGACGAGATAATATGCACAAATTATCTACAGAAATAGCCTACAATTTCATTTCTATGTGTTGTAACATATTATTATACCTGATTGGTAATATAAATGTAAACGATTTTCTTAGTAAATTCTTAGGAGACGGCCCGACAAAAACGATCTTCCTGGTTTTTTTTTCACAATATTTATGTTAGTATAGTTTGAGAATATGGGAGGAGTGCGTCGCTTGGACATAACGATGTTTAACGGTATAATAGTATTGCTATCCCATATGATATTTATTTTCATTTCTTTCTGGTCGATGAAAGCCATCAGATTGGAGAAATGGATAAGGAAGGGGCACATACGCGAAGCACGGGTGCTCTATTTCTTTCTGTCGATTGCTTTAGGCTATACAGTAAGTACGTTTCTGCTTGAGTTGGTGACGACTTCGCGGAACATCAGTTACTTACTGTTCTCGTGATCCGCTCACGGTTGCACAAGAGATTGTCACTGTACGGGCAGTTCAGAGTTCCAGGTTTACTAAATAGTTGCATACAAACATACAAATGAAATCACAATTGACTTTCGGAGGGATTTTTAATGGAAAAAATAATTGTTCGCGGCGGTAACCGTCTTGAAGGAACAGTTAAAGTTGAAGGCGCAAAAAACGCAGTTTTGCCGATTTTGGCTGCTACACTTTTGGCAAGCGAAGGGCAATCTGTATTGACGAACGTTCCGATACTGTCTGATGTTTTCACAATGAATAATGTTCTGAAACATCTGAATGTCGGCGTTGAATTTCAAGAAAACAACAACACCATCTTAGCGGATGCATCAAACGACATTAATTTTGAAGCGCCATTTGCTTATGTCAGCAAAATGCGTGCATCAATCGTCGTAATGGGTCCGCTATTAGCACGTCTGGGCCATGCACGCATCGCTTTGCCTGGCGGCTGTGCCATCGGAACACGGCCTATCGACCTTCACCTGAAAGGGTTTGAAGCGATGGGTGCCGACATCAAGATCGAAAATGGCTTTGTTGAAGCGAAAGTCGACAGATTAGTCGGCGCACGCATCTACTTGGACTTCCCAAGTGTCGGTGCAACCCAGAACATCATGATGGGCGCTACTTTGGCTGAAGGAACCACTATCATCGAAAACGTCGCCCGCGAACCTGAAATTGTTGACTTGGCGAATTTTTTGAACCGCATGGGCGCGAAAGTGGTCGGAGCCGGAACAGAAACAATCCGTATCGAAGGCGTTTCATCCATGAAAGCAACGGAGCATTCAATCATTCCGGATCGTATCGAAGCAGGAACGTTCATGATTGCAGCTGCAGTCACGAACGGGAATGTGTTCATTGAAGATGCAATTGCCGAACATAATAAACCGCTGATTTCAAAACTGAAGGAAATGCACGTTGCCTTCCAGGAAGAAGAAAATGGCCTGCGTGTCATCGGTCCGCGTACTTTGAAAGCGACTGACGTCAAAACAATGCCGCATCCGGGGTTCCCTACCGACATGCAAGCGCAAATGACGATTGCACAATTAGTATCCCAAGGTACCAGCACGATGACTGAGACAGTATTCGAAAACCGCTTCATGCATTTGGAAGAGATGCGACGTATGAACGCTGATTTCAAAGTCGAAGGGCAGACGGTACTGATTCATGGCAATACTGATCTGCAAGGTGCAGAAGTAGCCGCATCGGATTTACGTGCGGCAGCTGCTTTGATCATCGCTGGCCTTGTTTCCAAAGGCTATACGCGCGTCACGAACCTATCGCATTTGGATCGCGGTTATTATGAATTCGATAAAAAGCTGCAGGCATTGGGAGCTGACGTCGAACGTGTAACGGAAGACGAGCAGAATGCTTTCAGTGATTCAGATGTTGAAGCACTTTTTGTAAAATAAGTCGGACAACTGTCGTCCGCAAGATAGCTATCGCTAAATGATGAATGTTTGAGAGGGGAACAACGTGGCCAGAGATATAGGGATCGATTTAGGTACAGCGAACGTACTGATTCACGTTAAAGGGAAAGGTATCGTCTTGAATGAGCCTTCCGTCGTAGCAGTAGACACAAAAACCGGAAAAGTTTTAGCAGTTGGGGAAGAAGCCTATATGATGGTCGGGCGTACGCCGGCAAACATCAGAGTGATCCGTCCGTTGAAAGGCGGCGTCATCGCAGACTTTGACATCACAGAAGCAATGCTGACCCACTTTATTGATCGTTTGAATGTAAAGGGCTTTTTGACCAAGCCGAATATTTTGATCTGTTGTCCGACAAACATCACAACAATCGAACAAAAAGCGATCATCCAAGCCGCAGAAAAGAGCGGCGGCAAAAATGTGTATCTGGAGGAAGAACCGAAAGTTGCGGCTGTCGGAGCCGGACTTGACATTTTTCAGCCGAACGGAAATATGGTCATCGATATGGGTGGCGGAACGAGTGATATCGCAGTCTTGTCGTTGGGCGGCATCGTAACGAGCAGTTCAATCAAAACGGCCGGTGATAAACTGGATGCCGACATCATGAACTTCGTAAAAAGAGAACATAAATTATTGATCGGTGAGCGGACAGCCGAAAAGATCAAAATCACCATCGGAACTGCTTTGGAGCCTGAAAAAGAAGAGAAAATGGAAATCCGCGGCCGTGACATGGTGACGGGCCTTCCGCGCACCATCTACATCACTTCCAAAGAAGTCTACGAAGCGATGCACGAAACTTTGGTTCTTGTCGTGGAGCAAGCGAAGGAAGTGTTGGAAATGACGCCTCCTGAGTTGGCTGCGGACATCATCAATACAGGGATCGTATTGACAGGCGGGGGCGCCTTGATCAGCGGAATCGAGAAGCTTTTCTCGAGCGAGTTGAAGGTTCCGGTTTTCGCTGCGGAAAAACCTTTGGATGCTGTTGCTTTGGGAACGGGTATCCTCTTGAATAACATCGACCAAAAGAATCGTCCGTCCAGCGGGCTTTTCGGAATGTTGGCACGATTGATCCAAAAAACCAAAATAAAAAAAGGAAGATAGGTGATCGCTGTGAAATTTGATTTCAAACCTGTACTGTCAACAGTGATGTGGGTTTTGATTTTCATGTTGATGGCTTTCATTCTCTTCGGAGCCGGTCTGATGGTCGGGTATGGCGTCCTCGGTGACGGCAATCCGATGCTTGTATTCAGCAAGCAGACTTGGGAACATATCTTCAATTATATCCGTTAAGGAAACAAGAAAGGCAGACAGGAACGCTTGCGTTCCGTCTGCCTTTCTTGTCGAATTGGAGATGCGCAGGCGCGCTGACGGATTGTTTGTTTTTAATTCTTCGTCTTTCCTCCGACGGACGCCTCGCCGGAGCTGCGACCTCTTATCCGCTGCTGTCCTCAGGGAAAGTGGCGGAAACCTAGCTGCCAAGCACCACGAAATACCCCCCAACAAAAAGCGAAGACAATCAGCATCTTTCTGCTGATTGTCTTCGCTTTAAACGTACTTTTTTATTTCAATGATTTTGAGTTGACCATAACTTCATCGATCAAGCCGTATTCTTTGGCTTGTTGGGCGGTCATGTAGTTATCGCGGTCTGTATCGCGTTCGATGACTTCCATCGGTTGTCCTGTGCGTTCCGCCAAAATTTTGTTAAGGCGTTCACGCGTTTGTAGGATGTGACGAGCTGCGATTTCGATTTCGGTTGCTTGACCTTGCGCGCCTCCAAGCGGTTGGTGAATCATGATTTCAGCATTCGGCAACGCGAAACGTTTGCCTTTTTCGCCGGCAGTCAGCAAGAAGCTGCCCATCGAAGCTGCCATACCCATTGCGATCGTCTGAACGTCGGCCTTGATGAAGTTCATCGTATCGAAGATTGCCAAGCCGGCAGAAACGCTGCCGCCTGGAGAGTTGATGTAGATGTAGATGTCTTTTTCTGAATCTTGTGCATCCAGGAACAGCAATTGCGCGATGACAGAATTTGCTGTGTTGTCGTCGATCGGGCCGCTCAACATGATGATGCGATCCTTCAGAAGACGGGAATAAATATCATACGCACGTTCACCACGGGATGATTGTTCGATTACTGTAGGGATTAAATTCATATATGTTTCCTCCTTGTTCGTTTTGAATGAACAGTTTTTCTTTACAAGGTTTATTTTAACTCATTGGTCAGAAAAGGTCAATTGTAATGTTTGGCCTGAAGCTTCGCGTTTTCTGATGAAATATACCTTACTCAATCATATCGTTTCAGTCAGCAAATGTCCAAAAATAGATTTTGAAAATGCCGATCGGATTCAATGTGAAACGAGAAGGTAATAAAAAAATCTCCTATTCCGCTTGGGAAAGGAGATTTATTGCATTTTTTTTGCATTCAAAGTGCAAAACCGTTGAAGTGTCAATAAAATAGTACGTCTCCTGAGGGAATCGAACCCCCATCTCAAGAACCGGAATCTTACGTGATATCCATTACACCAAGGAGACAAGCAACATTAAAATTATAACCTATAGCGTGAAAGATAGCAAGGGGAAAATTGAATCTCAAACCGCAAGATGGTTTTGGCACTTTTTCTACTTTGCGGAACCTCATATTGACTTGTCAGAACAACAGTTACACTCCTGCTGAAATTACCCGCCCTTGATTGAAAACGATTTCAATGGAGGCTTGTGTGTGATAAAATGATTCTGAAAAGGTGAGGAGGGATTAGTGTGTCGGTTATATCAAGTATGCATATGGATAAAGAAAGTTTGGAGGAATCGCTGAGGTTGGTGGGGTACGATAATGAAGAATTGTTCGCTTATCTTCAACAAAAAGCGTTGGGCAATCCCTTAATCGAAGTGAAAATCAATAAAGAATTCGATGAACGCGCTGTAAAAGAAAGAACGATAGTCTATAAACCGGATAAAGACGATCCGATGGATACTGTTTCCGCTATGGATCAAGTATTTGAAGAAGTGCCGGCGTTGGATACATTCTTATTGGAACAAATCTATGCAAATATGCGGGACACGCCCTTGCGCGAGTTGGTTTTATTTTTGGTGGCATTCATCAATCCGGAAGGGTACGTCACAATTGATCTGAATGAAGCCGCGGAACAGAAGGGTGTCGAACCGATCGTGATGCTGGATGCGTTGACGCTCCTGCATCAATTGGATCCCCCGGGTGTGGGGGCCCGAAATCTGCAGGAATGCCTGATGCTGCAGACGGAGCGTGATGAATATGCGCCGGAAATCGCCTATTATATTCTGGAGAATTACTTTACGGCCTTCAGTGGCAAAAACTGGCAAGCAATAGCTGAAGAGATGGATGTCGAGCTGTCCGATGTGAAGGCGGTATTCGAGTATGCCCAAACGTTGGACCCGACTCCGGGATCAGCATATGGCGAGGACAGCCTTTCTTTGCCCAGACCGGATCTTTATCTTCAAATGGTGGATGGGCACCTGAGAGTAAAGTACAATGAGTGGGCTTCTCCTTTCATCATTTTCCAAAAAGAATATTATGAAGAGATGATGCAACACGAAGATGTGGATGTGCAACAATTTCTGGCAGCGAAGAAAACGGAGTGGGAGCAGTTGCGGTCTGCAGTTGCATTCAGAAAAGAGTTGCTGCTTGCGGCGGGAGAATTGATCTGCGGCTTGCAGAAAGGCTTTTTCCTGGAAGGTCGGGAGTTGGAACCGCTCGATGTGACTCGTTTGGCTGGAGATTTGGCGGTCCCGGCGACTGTCATGCGCGAAGAAATATTGGAGAAAACGATCGAAACGGACCGTGGGACATTTTTGTTGCACCAGTTATGCGGTGAATAGGCTGTCAATCGACAATAATAAATGAAAAAGATGCGAAACGTTAAACAATAACGGGACGATTATCGGCCCTTATCAAAAAGTTGATGTACCAAGGTTTTCTGAAAGCGTATGTCTAAAAGGCAATCGGATTATAGGCTACTCGTGATATATTGAACGAATCTATTTTAAAGGAATTTGAATTTATTTGCCAAAACGCTTGAAACGTCTAGTGTTTACTGTTAAAATGATGAAGTAAAGACGAGGGAGAATAGACGGAATAAAAAAATATTTGCAGTCCTATTCCATCTCTCCTGATATGAAATAAACGAGGACCGCCTAAGATTGCAGCGGGGCGAAAAGCGTCCACGTGCAAATGAAGAGGGTTTTTATGGAAGAGTCTATTTCAGTCTTGCAGCAAATAGTCCCGGACATTATGTCAGTCCTTCAAAATCGTTACCATATCATGCGTAATATCCAAATGTATGCTCCAGTCGGGAGACGCGTCCTGGCCGATAAAGTATCCTTGTCAGAAAGGACTTTACGGACTGAGACAGATTTTTTGCGGAAACAAGGTCTTCTTTCCAGTTCGAAGAACGGGATGGAATTGACTGAGGAAGGCGAAGACATTTTTCGTCAGCTGGAAAGGTTCATGCGGTTATTGCTGAATATGAATGCGAAAGAAAAGGCGTTAGCGGATTATCTGAATATTCAGTTTTGTAGGATTGTTCCTGGCGATAGTGATGAAGATGCATCCGTTCTGGATGAAATCGGAAAAACTGCAGCCAAAGAACTGCATGCGTTATTGCCGGCAGGCGAATTTATCGTTGCTGTTGCTGGCGGGAGTACTATGGCACAGGCTGCTGAACATTTTTCACCTGAATTGTCACAGAACAGGGAGTTCATGTTTGTCCCGACACGAGGCGGTTTAGGCGAATCCATGTCGATACAAGCCAACAGTGTCAGCGATCGTATGGCGCAGTTGGTAGGCGGTGAGAACATGGCACTTTTCGTTCCCGATAATTTGAGCGAAAAAGCTTATGCATCCATGAAATCCGAGCCATCAATCAAACATACTTTATCCGTCATGAAAAAGGCAAACTGCTTGTTATATAGTATCGGTAATGCTAAAGTAATGATGGAAAGACGTAGGATGTCGCATGGGTTGATTTCGTCCCTAGAAGCGCATAATGCGGTAGGTGAAGCCTTTGGTTGTTACTTCAATGAGAACGGAGAAATCGTCTATCGATTGTCCCGGTTCGGACTTCAGATTGAAGACATCGAAAAGATCCCGTACGCAATGGCCATTGCAGGGGGAAGCACGAAAGCCAAGGCTATTAAAGCGTTCATGAAATATGCCCCGCATCAAACATGGCTGATTACGGATGAGGGCGCAGCTAATCTGATTTTAAAAGGGGTAACCCTTTAAAATAAAAATTTTGACTTATCCTAAGGAGGAAATCTCAGTATGACAGTAAAAGTTGGTATTAACGGTTTTGGACGTATTGGACGTTTAGCATTCCGCCGTATTCAAGAAGTAGAAGGAATCGAAGTTGTAGCAATCAATGACTTGACTGACGCTAAAATGTTAGCTCACTTATTGAAATATGATACAACTCAAGGCAGATTCAATGGTGATGTAGAAGTTAATGACGGATTCTTCACTGTAAACGGAAAAGACATCAAAGTGTTATCACAACGTAACCCAGCAGATCTTCCATGGGCAGAACTTGGCGTAGAGTTCGTATTAGAGTGTACTGGATTCTTCATGAGCAAAGCAGGAGCTCAAGCTCACGTTGATGCAGGCGCTAAACGTGTTCTATTGTCTGCTCCAGCAGGCAGCGACGTTAAAACAATCGTTTATAACGTTAACCATAACGAATTAAATGCTGAAGACGTTATCGTTTCAGGCGCATCTTGCACAACTAACTGCTTGGCTCCAATGGCTAAAGTATTGAACGACGAATACGGAATCATTGAAGGCTTAATGACTACAATCCACGCTTACACTGGCGACCAAAACACTTTGGATGCTCCACATCCTAAAGGTGACTTCCGTCGTGCGCGTGCTGCAGCTGCAAACATCGTTCCTAACACAACTGGTGCTGCTAAAGCTATCGGTGATGTATTGCCTGAATTGAAAGGCAAATTAGATGGAGCTGCTCAACGTGTTCCAGTTCCTACCGGTTCATTGACTGAATTAGTGACTGTATTGGAAAAAACTGTAACTGTTGAAGAAATCAATGCTGCTATGAAAGCTGCTTCTAACGAATCTTACGGATACACTGAAGACGAAATCGTTTCAAGCGATATCGTAGGAATCAACTTCGGTTCTTTATTCGATGCTACACAAACTAAAGTAATGACAGTTGGAGACAAACAATTAGTTAAAACTGTTGCTTGGTACGACAATGAAATGTCTTACGCTTCACAATTAGTACGTACTTTAGTAGAATTTGCTAGCTTATAAGATTAAGTCTTTCATTTATTGAAAGCTGAATCGTAGAAGATAACAAAAGCGGGGAGGCAACGCGCTTCCTCGCTTTTCTTATGTAGATACACATATCAGGAGGCGACGTAATGACAAAGAAAGTTGTAACAGATTTAGATGTAGCTGGAAAAAAAGTATTGGTTCGTGCTGATTTCAATGTTCCTATGAAAGATGGAGCAATCACTAACGACAACCGTATCGTTCAAGCTCTTCCTACAATCAACTACTTGATCGAAAATAACGCAAAAGTCATCCTTTTCTCTCACTTAGGAAAAGTAAAAACTGAAGAAGACAAAGCGAAGTTGAGCTTGAAGCCTGTAGCTGATCGTTTGGCTGAATTGTTGGGCAAAGAAGTCACTTTCGTTCCTGAAACACGCGGCGAAGCTTTGGAAGCAGCAGTTGCAGCTTTGAAAGATGGAGATGTTTTGGTATTCGAAAACACTCGTTTCGAAGATGTTGACGGCAAAAAAGAAAGCAAAAACGATCCTGAATTGGGTAAATACTGGGCTAGCCTGGGCGACCTATTCGTAAACGATGCATTCGGTACGGCTCACCGTGCACATGCTTCCAACGTCGGAATCGCTTCTAACCTTGAAAGTGCAGCTGGATTCTTGATGGAGAAAGAAATCAAGTTCATCGGCGGAGCTGTTGACGAGCCTGTCCGTCCATTCGTAGCTATCCTTGGCGGAGCAAAAGTAAGCGACAAAATCGGTGTTATCAAACACTTATTGAACAAAGCCGACAAAGTACTTATCGGCGGCGGCATGGCTTACACATTCATGAAAGCACAAGGCTTGGAAATCGGTAAATCCTTATTGGAAGCTGATAAAGTTGAATTGGCTAAAGAATTGTTGGAGAGCGCTGGCGACAAATTGATCTTGCCTATCGATGCTAAAATGGCTCATGAATTCGGCAACGATGGAGAAATCACAATCGCTAAAAACGAAGCATTCCCTGCTGATCAAATGGCATTGGATATCGGACCTGCTTCCATCGAATTGTTCACTAAAGAGCTTGAAGGCGCGAAAACTGTCGTATGGAACGGACCTATGGGCGTGTTCGAATTATCTAACTTTGCTCAAGGAACAATCGGTGTCTGCGAAGCGATCGCTAAATTAAGCGATGCTGTAACAATCATCGGCGGCGGAGACTCAGCTGCAGCTGCTATGCAATTAGGCTTTGCTGATGACTTCACGCACATCTCAACAGGTGGCGGAGCATCATTGGAATACCTAGAAGGCAAAGAATTACCAGGTGTAGCATCAATTTCTGACAAATAAGCAACCTATCTTAAGGAGTGATTATATTGCGTAAACCGATTATTGCCGGTAACTGGAAAATGAACAAAACAGCTAAGGAAGCACAAGCATTCATCGAGGCTGTAAAAACTAAGGTTCCTGCTTTTGATAAAGTAGAAGCTGTTATTGGATCACCGGCTTTATTTTTAGAAAAAATGGTAGAAGCTACAGAGGGAACTGATTTGAAAGTTGCCGCGCAAAACTGTTACTTTGAAGAAGAGGGTGCCTTCACTGGTGAAATCAGCCCGAAAGCTTTAGGGGACTTAGGCGTCGACTACGTCATTATCGGACACTCTGAAAGACGTGAGTACTTCCACGAAACAGATGAAGATATCAATAAAAAAGCACATGCTATTCTGCGTAATGGCATGACACCTATCGTTTGCTGTGGCGAAACGTTGGAACAACGTGAATCAGGCGTAACAAACGAGTGGGTATCAGGACAAATTACTGCAGCTTTGAAAGATCTGACTGCAGACCAAGTGGCTAACCTAGTTCTCGCTTATGAGCCAATCTGGGCAATCGGTACTGGCAAATCTTCTACTGCAAAAGATGCGAACGACACTTGCGGCGTAGTGCGCGCAACTGTTGCTACAATCTTTGGCCAAGAAGTGGCTGACAAAGTTCGCGTTCAATACGGCGGTAGTGTTAAACCTGAAAACATTGCAGAATACATGGCTGAAGAACATATTGATGGCGCGTTAGTCGGCGGTGCTAGTTTAGTTCCTGAGTCATTCTTAGCATTATTGGAGGCTATTAAATAATGAGTAAAACACCGGTAGCAATAATTATTTTAGACGGTTTCGGCTGGAGAAACGAAATGATGGGCAACGCGGTTAAGCTAGCGAAGAAACCGAACTTTGACCGTTATTGGAACAATTTTCCGCATGCAACGATGCTGGCTTCCGGATTTGCTGTTGGACTGCCTGAAGGTCAAATGGGTAATTCCGAAGTAGGGCATACAAACATTGGTGCCGGACGAGTTGTCTACCAAAGTTTGACCAGAATCGACAAAGCCATCATCGATGGTGAATTCTTGACGAACGAAGCGCTTGTAGGTGCTTACGATCACACCACCGAAAATGA
Source organism: Trichococcus shcherbakoviae (assembly GCF_963666195.1). Lineage (NCBI taxonomy): Bacteria > Bacillati > Bacillota > Bacilli > Lactobacillales > Carnobacteriaceae > Trichococcus > Trichococcus shcherbakoviae. Next base: position 521,704 of record NZ_OY762653.1, on the reverse strand, counting down.
TTCTGCTTTGCACCTTTTCGGTCTGCTTTCTGATGGTGGTGTGCACAGTCACATCAACCATATCATTGCATTGATCAAGAGTGCAAAAGAAAAAGGCGTCAAAAAACTTTATCTGCATGCTTTCCTTGATGGCCGCGACGTGGATCCGCACGCTGCACCAGGCTACATCGAAACAGTGGAAAAAGCGATGGAAGAAATCGGGCTGGGCGAAATCGCGACTGTTTCAGGTCGTTACTACGCTATGGACCGTGACAACCGTTGGGAACGTGTGGAATTGGCATACAACGCCATCGCACACGGCGAAGGCGAAAAATTTGAATCTGCACAAGCTGTTGTAGAAGCAAGCTATGCAGATGGTAAAACGGATGAATTCGTCTTGCCGACTGTCATCGTTAAAGATGGCAAACCAGTTGGGCCATTGCAAGACAATGACGCGATCATTTTCTTCAACTTCCGTCCTGACCGTGCAATCCAACTTTCAAATGCCTTCACTAACGAAGAATGGACGAACTTCGAACGCGGGGAACGCGCTAAAAACGTGAAATTTGTGACGATGACTTCTTACCAAGATACTGTAATCGCGGATATCGCCTTCAAGCCTATCCCGATGACAAACGTTCTGGGTGAAGTTCTGGCGCAACATAAACTTACACAATTGCGTATCGCTGAAACCGAAAAATATCCGCATGTAACTTTCTTCATGAACGGCGGACGTCACGAGCCTTTCGAAGGCGAAGGACGCATCCTGATCCCTTCACCGAAAGTTGCAACCTATGATTTGAAACCTGAAATGAGCGCTTATGAAGTGGGCGAAGCATTAGTGAAAGAGATTAATGACGACAAATACGACGCCATCATCCTTAACTTTGCGAACCCTGACATGGTCGGCCATTCAGGCATGTTGAAACCTACAATCAAAGCGATCGAAGCGGTAGATGAGAACCTGGGCGCAGTCGTTGATGCTATCCATGCAAAAGGTGGCTATGCCATCATTTTCGCTGACCACGGTAACGCGGACACTATGTCCACTGAAGACGGACAGCCGCATACTGCGCACACAACCGTGCCGGTTCCGGTAATCGTAACGAAAAAAGGCGTCACGTTGCGCACAGACGGCAAATTGGCCGATGTTGCTCCAACTATGCTTGATTTATTGAACGTAGAAAAACCAGCAGAAATGACAGGCGAATCGCTGATCGTTAAAGCGTAAGCAAAACGCTTCAGCTATTGCATAAAGTAAGAAAATTGTCTAAAATGATACTTGGTAACACAAGTAATTCAGCCAACTAAAAGGAGAGAAAACCATGCCATACATTACAGATATTTTAGCTAGAGAAGTATTAGATTCACGCGGAAACCCAACTATCGAAGTTGAAGTTTACACAGAGAGCGGCGCTTTCGGACGCGGAATGGTTCCATCAGGAGCTTCTACTGGCGAACACGAAGCAATCGAATTACGTGATGAAGACAAAGGTCGTTACCTTGGAAAAGGTGTTTTGAAAGCTGTAGAAAACGTAAACGACATCATTGCTGATGCTATCTTAGGTTTCGATGTACGTGACCAATTAGCTATCGACAAAACAATGATCGACTTAGATGGCACTCCTAACAAAGAAAAATTGGGCGCTAACGCAATCTTGGCAGTATCTATCGCAGTAGCTCACGCTGCAGCAGATTACTTGGATATCCCTTTATACCAATACCTAGGCGGATTCAACGCTAAAACTTTGCCAACACCAATGATGAACATCATCAACGGCGGATCTCACTCGGATGCTCCTATCGCTTTCCAAGAGTTCATGATCTTGCCAGTCGGCGCTCCTTCTTTCAAAGAAGCATTGCGTTGGGGTGCTGAAATCTTCCACGAATTGAAATCAATCCTGAAAAAACGCGGATTGGAAACTTCTGTTGGGGATGAAGGCGGATTTGCTCCTCGCTTCAACGGAACAGAAGATGGCGTAGAAACTATTTTGGCTGCAATCAAAGCAGTTGGTTTAGAACCAGGCAAAGATGTATACTTAGGCTTTGACTGTGCATCATCTGAATTCTACGAAGACGGCGTTTACAACTATGCTAAATTCGAAGGCGAAGGCGGCGCAAAACGCACTGCTGCAGAACAAGTAGATTACTTGGAAGAATTGGTCAACAAATACCCAATCATCTCAATTGAAGACGGTATGGATGAAAATGACTGGGATGGCTGGAAGCTTTTGACAGAACGTCTGGGCGAACGCGTTCAATTAGTTGGGGATGACTTGTTCGTAACCAACACTGAAATCTTGTCCCGCGGTATCGAAAACGGAATCGGTAACTCGATCCTGATCAAAGTTAACCAAATCGGTTCATTGACTGAAACTTTCGAAGCTATCGAAATGGCTAAAAAAGCTGGTTACACTGCAGTTATTTCTCACCGTTCAGGCGAAACAGAAGATGCTACAATCGCTGACATCTCTGTTGCAACAAACGCTGGACAAATCAAAACTGGTTCATTGAGCCGTACTGACCGTATCGCTAAATACAACCAATTGTTACGCATCGAAGATCAATTAGGCGAATTGGCTGTATACGATGGTTTGAAATCTTTCTACAACCTAAAAAACAAATAATTTTAATTAATTAACAGGAAGACAGCTGCTTGGAACACTGTCTTCACATAAAGACCATCTGGGACAACCAGATGCGAGAAAAAGTCCGGCGCTTGGAACGCCGGACTTTTTTTGTTGTCTAATCCTTTAATGTTCGGTTTTAGGTCGAAAAACTTGTTTTGAGTTCCGATATAATCATAATTATGAGGTTTGTTCCTAACATCCGCATGTAATTATTTTCGGGAAATAGGCATTTTCGCTTCCTTTCGCCGTGTAATCTGCTATAATAAGATTAAATTATTATTAATAAATAATGAGGACAATTGATAAGGGGGAGACAAAAGGATGAAAAGAGCAAGAAATTTTTCCGCTGGTCCAGCAATACTACCAGAATCAGTCTTAGAGAAAGTACAGAGTGAAATGCTATCCTACAGAGATAGTGGCATGTCAGTTATGGAGATGAGTCACCGCTCCTCCTTGTTCGAAGAGATCATTTCAGACGCAGAGCAATTATTACGGGAATTGATGAATATCCCTGAAGGCTATAAAGTCTTGTTCTTGCAAGGTGGCGCAAGCCTGCAGTTCTCCATGATTCCGATGAATCTTGGGAAAGGCGGCAAAGTCGGTTACATCAACTCCGGATCATGGGCTAAGAAAGCCATCTCTGAAGCTAAAATCTTAAAAGTACCGAATATGGAAGTATTGGCTAGTTCCGAAGAGGATAATTTCACTTACATTCCTGAAATTCCGGAAACAGACGAAGCCTACGATTACATCCACATCACAACAAACAACACAATCGAAGGTACAGCTTTCCAAACGATCCCTCGTTTCGTGAATGCACCGATCGTTGCCGATATGTCTTCCAACATTCTGTCCAACCGTTACGATGTCAATGACTTCGGTTTGATCTATGCTGGCGCACAAAAAAATATCGGGCCTGCAGGATTGACGATCGTGATCGTGAAAGAAGATCTGATCCAGACTGAGAATAAATTACCAAGCATGCTTGATTACCGTACACACATCAAAAATGATTCGTTATACAATACACCACCAAGCTTCTCCATCTATGTAGCTAAATTAGTCTTCGAATGGTTGAAGGACTTGGGCGGCGTTGAAGCTATGGTGAAAATGAACGAAGAAAAAGCGGGCTTACTGTACCGCACAATCGAAGAATCAGACTTGTTCTCTTCTCCAGTTGCAGTCAATTCCCGTTCATTGACGAATATCCCATTCGTTACCGGAAACAAAGACTTGGATGCGAAGTTCGTCAAAGAAGCTACAGCTTTGGGCTTCCTGAACTTGAAAGGCCACCGTTCCGTTGGCGGTATGCGCGCAAGTATCTACAATGCATTCCCTTATGAAGGCGTTAAAGAATTAACAGAATTTATGAAAGCTTTTGAAGCTAAAGAAGGGAAATTCAAATAATGTTCGAGATTAAAACTTACAATGCGATTGCCCCAGAAGGCTTAAATTTACTGAATGCAGATCAATTCGTCCTTAACTCAGGCGCAAGCCCTGACGGTATCATCCTGCGCAGCGAAAAACTGCATGGCATGGAATTTCCTGAAAGTTTGAAAGCTATTGCCCGTGCCGGCGCCGGCGTCAACAACGTACCCGTTGAAGAATGCTCCGAAGCAGGCGTTGTTGTCTTCAACACGCCTGGCGCGAATGCCAATGCGGTCAAAGAACTTGTTTTGGCTGCTATGATCATGGCTGCCCGTCCGATCAAAGAAGGAATGGAATGGGTCCAAACATTAAGCGGTGACGATGTCGAGAAACAAGTCGAAAAAGGCAAAAGCCAATTCGCGGGGACAGAAATATCCGGAAAAACATTGGGTGTCATCGGCTTGGGAGCTATCGGCGCTATGTTGGCCAATGACGGCTTCCGTTTAGGCATGGAAGTCATCGGTTATGACCCATATGTTTCCGTGGAAACTGCATGGAACATCAATCGTCGTGTCCAAAAAGCTGCTTCAATCGCTGAAGTATTAGCTAAAGCGGACTACATTTCCATTCACGTACCAGTCAATGCCGAAACAAAAGGCATGGTTGACGCTGCATTCCTGGCTCAAATGAAAGATAATGCTGTTCTTTTGAACTTTGCCCGCGGCGAATTGGTCAACACGGCTGATATGCTGGCAGCGTTGAAAGAAAAGAGCATCCGCAAATACGTAACGGATTTCGCTGACGAAGCTTTGCTTCACAACGATGCTATCATTGTAATGCCTCACTTGGGAGCTTCCACTGAAGAAGCTGAAGTGAACTGCGCAATCATGGCAGCCCAAACATTGAAATACTTCCTGGAAACAGGGAATATTGTGAATTCCGTGAACTTCCCGGGAGTCGATATCGCGATGCAATCACCGATCCGTTTGACGATCATCAACAAGAACATCCCGAACATGGTCGGCCAGATTTCTTCCGGGTTGGCTAAGTACTTCATCAACATCGAAGATATCCTGAACCGCAGCCGTGGCAATTATGCCTACACTGTCATCGATATCGCCGAAACAGAAGAAGCAGTACTTGCTGAAGTCGTTGAAAATTTCAAAAAAATCGACGGCATCGTAAACGTCCGCGTCATCAGAAGATAAGAGAGTGTGATGGATCCCGGGTCAGAAATCGAGCACTAAGAGGACTAACACAAAGCGGACGCTTTTTGTCCGTGTGTGGTAGTCAGCTTAGGCACAGATTTCTGGGATCCAGAACACGTTTAAAGAGTGCGAAAGCGTTCGGACTGTCACCTCCAGTGGAGGTGAGCGGATCCGGGCGCTTTTCTTTTCGGAAATTGCTAGCAAAACCCTATAGTTTGTGCTAAAGTTAGTAGTAGAAAATTATTATAGGGAGGTCCATCATTTGTCATTATACGATGTACTATTAACGGCCCTGTTGGTTGTTTCTGTGCTGTTGATCATTGTTGTGCTGATGCAGCCATCAAAAACCAATGCAGCCAGCACACTTACAGGTGGAGCGGAGCAATTATTCGGCAAACAAAAGGCAAGAGGCTTTGAAGCGGTATTGCGTCAGATCACAGTCGTTCTGGGAGCATTGTTCATCCTGATCGCCTTGGCTTTAACCTATCTATCCTCAAATTAACTATTGCAGGCAGAAACCACATTACCGGGTTCTGCTTTTTTTTCGCCTGAAAAGGATGCTCGCCTAAACTAGGCGACACAGCTTATGAATTGCTGAAAAATTTCGTCCGCAAATATCTGATATATTAGGAAAAAAGCTGTAAATACAGTAAAATGAAGATGAACGAGTTGGGAGGAATTTTATGAAAGCAATCAATTTACCAGAACCCTTTTTCTTCGAAGCTGGCCCGCGCGCCGTCCTTTTGCTGCATGCCTACACCGGAAGCGCAAATGATGTGCGTTTGTTGGGACGCTTTTTGGAACGGAACGGGTATACTGTATATGCACCGAATTTTACGGGGCATGCGACCGGCCGGTTTGAGGACATTCTTGATTTGGGAGGCCCGGCTGTCTGGTTCGCTGATGCCATGCGTGCAAAAGATGAACTGATGGAAAAGGGCTACAATCAGCTTGCCGTATTCGGGTTGTCAATGGGCGGCATTATGGCGACAAGGGCCATCGAAACGGGAGGATTCATCGGTGGAGGCTCCTTCAACTCACCAATCATCAGCTTTGGGGAATCGCGGGTGCCGATCAGTTTTATGCATTTCGCCAAGCTTTCGAAGAAGAAACTCGGCATGGCAAATCTGGAAATCGAACACGAACTGGCGTTGATGAAGCCAAAATTGAGTGCCCAGCTTGCCCAAATTGATGCCTTTACGGAACTGATTAAGGCGAATCTGGCTGACATCACCGTCCCCTATTACATCGCGCAGTCCGGCAAGGATGAAATGATCAGCGCCGACTGCGGGAAGTTGTTGGCGGATAGCCTCGTGGATGCTGAAGTGGATTATCATTTTTTCCCGGAAGCAACGCATGTCATCACCGTTGGGAAAGACAGAAACATATTTGAAGAAACAGTATTGGCATTTTTGAACCGACTAAATTGGAATGAGGGATAAGTATGAGAAAGATAGATCAGATCCAAATTGACGTTCTAGCCTATTTTCAGGAGCATGCCGGAAAGAGCATGACATTGAAGGAAGTAAGTGAAGCGTTGGGCTACACCGATTCCGAAGAATTCAAAGCATTGGTCAAAGTTTTTGCGCAATTGGAGGAAAGAGGTATCCTGTTGCTGAACAAGACCGGGCAATTCCGTCTGAAGGTGCAAGGCGCCACTTTGACGGGGACTTTCCGCAGCAACGACCGCGGATTCGGCTTTGTGACGGTCGATCCGAACGAAAGTGACCTCTTTGTCCCGCGCGGCAAAACAGGCAGCGCGATGGACGGCGATACGGTCGAGTTGAAGATCACCCGAGAAGCGGAGCCTTGGAATGACAAAGGAGTCGAAGCTGAAGTAACGGCTGTTTTGACGCGCAAATCGAATCAAGTCGTCGGTGAATTTGTGCCTTACGATTCCGATCGCCGTGAAGAAACCGGCTTTTTGGGATTCGTTGTTCCGCGGGACACGAAAATCAACAGTATCGTTGTCTACATCAAACCGGAAGGCATACATCCGGTTGAAGGCAGTGTCTGCCTGGTGGAAATCACTAGCTACCCTACACCGCAGAATCCAGTCAAGATGGAAGGGCTGGTCACGAAAGAAATTGGCCACAAGGATGCACCGGGCGTTGATATTCTTGCCATTCTCTATAAGTTCGGCATTCCTTCCGAATTCCCGGAAGATGTGTTGGCTCAAGCTGAAAGCATTCCATTGGAGATTCCTGCCGAGGCGTTGGAAGGCAGACGGGATTTGCGTTCGGAACAGATCGTCACGATCGATGGTGCTGACGCCAAAGACTTGGATGATGCGATTTCCTTGAAGAAACTAGATAATGGCAATTATCTGCTGGGCGTGCACATCGCGGATGTTTCCTTTTATGTGACTGAGAATTCCCCAATCGATCGCGAAGCCTATGAACGCGGCACCAGTGTCTATTTGACGGACCGTGTCGTGCCGATGTTGCCTCAGAAATTATCCAACGGCATCTGTTCCTTGTTGCCGCATGAAGACCGTTTGACGATGTCTTGTGAAATGGAATTGGATGCGGATGGGGAAGTGGTCGCCTATGATATTTTCCCGAGCATCATCGAGTCCAAACAACGGATGACCTATTCCGATGTCAATGCGATTTTGACTGACCACGACAAGAAACTGCGCGAAAAATACAGCGATTTTGTGCCAATGTTCGAAGAAATGGCCATCCTTCATGAGATCCTCCTGAAGAAACGCCAAAAACGCGGCGCCATCGATTTCGAATCCGATGAAGCGAAAATCATCGTGGACGAAAATGGCCACCCGTTGGACATCTATGTGACGGATCGCGGTGTCGGCGAGCGCCTCATCGAGTCCTTCATGTTGAGCGCGAACGAGACTATCGCCCATCATTTCACGAAGGCGAATTTGCCGTTCATCTACCGGATCCATGATCAACCGGATCCGACTAAAATGATGCGCTTCCTGGAATTCGTGACGACTTTCGGAATTCTGGTGAGCGGAACGCATGAAAATGTCAAACCTAAGCAACTGCAGGCCGTTTTGGCGAAAGTCAAGGATGAACCATACGAAGCTGTTGTTTCGACCACGCTGTTGCGCAGCATGCAGCAAGCAAAATATGATGCAGTACCGGTCGGCCACTATGGCTTGGCTGCGAAAGATTATACCCATTTCACTTCACCGATCAGAAGGTACCCCGACTTGATCGTCCACCGCCTGATCCGCACGTATGGAAAAGGCATCGTTGAACCAAAGGTGGTTGAAAAATGGAAAGGGCAATTGCCTGATATCGCCGTTCAGAGTTCGCAGATGGAACGCCGCTCGGTTGATGCGGAACGCGAAACCGAATCGCTCAAGAAGGCAGAGTTCATGATGGACAAAGTCGGCCAAGAGTTCGAAGGCGTCATCAGTTCCGTCACGAAATTCGGCATCTTTGTACAGTTGCCTAACACGGTGGAAGGCCTCGTGCATATCTCGAAAATGACTGAAGATTATTTCAACTACATCGAAAGCCATCTGCTTTTGATGGGCGAACGAACCGGCGTCATTTACCGTATCGGCCAAAAAGTCAAAATCAAAGTAGAAAAATCCGATCCTGTCACGCGTGAAATCGACTTCTCACTTGTCATCGACAAGGAAAAGGCCCAGAGCCAGAGCGACCTGGATCTGGTCAAACAGATCCGTTCGAAGATTCCGAAGGGCAAAAAACGGAATCCTCGGCAATCCGAGCGCGACAGCGGACAGCGCAAAAAGACCGAAAAAGGAAAAGAGCCGTTCTATTCCCGTCCAGGCAAAAAAGCCAAAGGGAAAAAAGAACGAGGCAAAAAGAAGTAAGCTAACGAAATGAAGGTGCCGGACTATGCCAAAAGGCGAAGGAAAAGTTTTAGCGCAGAACAGAAAAGCCAGCCATGATTACATCATCCTCGACACGATAGAAGCCGGGATGGTGCTGACCGGAACGGAAATCAAATCCGTCCGCAAAGCGAAAATCAACCTGAAGGACGGCTACGCAAGCATCCGGAACGGGGAAGTATTTCTTCAGAATGTGCATATCAGCCCGTTCGAACAGGGCAATATCTTCAACCATGATCCGCTGCGCACCAGGAAATTATTGCTGCACAAGAAGCAGATCAAGTACCTGATCGAGGAGACTAAGACGACCGGTGTTACGCTGGTGCCGTTGAGGGTCTACCTCAAGAATGGCGTCGCAAAAGTGCTCATCGGACTCGCAAAAGGGAAGAAGAGCTATGACAAGCGTGACGCATTGAAGCAAAAGGATATGAAACGCGAAATCGACAGAGCGATGAAAGAAAGATAAGCATAAATGTGAATAACGAACGCGCCCGCATTCCTGATGGAGTGCAGGCGCGTTTTTTACGGTTTGAGCGTCTGTATGGCGGTAGCGGTAGGTTAACGCCAGCTCCGGCGAAGCCAGGATTCGCCGGAGGAGAGCTGTGGAATCCGTGCTCAACTCCGACGAGGCAGCCTTCGCCGGAGGAGAGCAGCGGAATCCGTACTCAACTCCGACGAGACAATCCTCACCGGAGTTGGGAGCCTGAACGGAGCTGGCTTGATCCATGCAAGACCCCCCGGACAGGTACACTATCTAAATTGTGACCAATTGTGTAATTTTTGTATCTTGTCTATCATTTTTTTTTAATTCAAGCTATGATAGAAGTAATCATCTTGTCAGGAAAAATAAAGATAATCCTGTGAGCAACGTTTGCCTTGCGGGGTTCCGTTCTGAGTGAATTGAAAAAAGTAGGGGTGTAATTGTAATGATAACGAAAGACAAGTATCTTCGATTGCTGGCAAAAGAATATCCGACAGCAGCAAAAACTGTAACCGAAATCATCAACTTGGAAGCCATCATGAACTTGCCGAAAGCAACCGAGCACTTCATCAGCGACCTGCACGGGGAATACGATGCCGTGCAGCATGTACTCAGGAATGGATCCGGGAACGTCAAAGAAAAAATCCGGGAAATTTTCCAAGGGAGACTGAGCACCCGCGAGATGAATCAGCTTGCGACGATCGTCTATTACCCGGAAGACAAAATCGATATGATCGTGGACAGCCTGGATTCCGAAGAGGAAATCAATGAATTTTATTCGTTGACCTTACTGCGCATCACGGAATTGTGCGCCTTCACCGTTTCGAAATACACACGCTCGAAAGTCAGAAAGGCAATCCCGGCCGATTATGCCTATATCATCGAAGAGCTGCTTTTCAAAGACACGATTATGACGAACAAAGAGGATTATTACGAAAAAATCATCAAAACAGTCATTTCCCTGGACCGCGCGACAGAGCTGATCGCTGCCATTTCGCATGTCATCCAACGCCTTGTGGTCGACCACCTGCATGTAGTCGGGGACATCTACGACCGAGGCCCATTCCCTGACAAAATCATCGATACCTTCATGGATGGCCACGAGTTGGATATCCAATGGGGCAACCATGATGTCCTCTGGATGGGTGCCGCGAGCGGGTCAGTAGCCTGTATGGCCAATGTCATCCGCATCTCGGCCCGTTACAACAACCTTGAAATTATCGAGGATGCTTATGGCATCTCCTTGCGTCCGTTGATCACGTTCGCGGAAATGGTCTACAAAGAGGATCGCTATGAACCGTTCATGCCGAAAATCAACACCGAGGACGAAAACAAAATCTTCCCGGAAGAACTTCGTCAAATCGCTAAAATGAATCAAGCCATTTCGATCATCCAATTCAAGCTCGAAGGGGAAATCATCAAACGCCACCCTGAATTCGACATGGCCGATCGGATGGTGCTAGACTTCATCGATTACGAAAAGGGAACCGTGAAGTTGGATGGGAAAGAATATCCGCTGCTGTGCGATTATTTCCCGACAGTCGATCCAGCTGATCCGTACCGCTTGACCGAAGAGGAAATTCTGGTTGTCGAGAGACTCATGACCGGTTTCCAGAATTCCGAAAGACTGCAGAAGCATGTTCAGTTCCTTCTCAGTAAAGGCAGCATGTATTTGAGCTACAACGACAATCTGTTGTTCCACGGCTGCGTGCCGCTGAATCCGGATGGCAGCTTCATGGAGATGGCGATCGCAAACGTCAAGTACAGCGGCAAAGCCCTCCTGGACAAATACGAGGAAGTGTTGCGCAGAGGTTACCTGAACCGCGAAGCAACGAAACACAACATCCGTAGCCTGGATCTGATCTGGTATTTGTGGGAAGGAAAAGCTTCTTCCTTGTTCGGCAAGGACAAGATGACGACTTTCGAGCGTCTCTATTGTGCCGACAAAGAAACTCATGTTGAGAAGAAAAACCTGTATTACGAGCAGCGCGACAATGTGGAACTGTCCTACAAAATACTGAAGGAATTCGGACTGGATCCGAAAAAAGGCCATATCATCAATGGTCACACGCCAGTTAAAGAAAAGATCGGCGAGAATCCGTTGAAGGCGGACGGCAAACTGATCGTCATCGACGGCGGCTTCTCGAAAGCCTACCAGAATACGACAGGGCTGGCCGGCTATACGCTGCTGTACAACTCCTTCGGAATGCAGTTGGTTTCGCACCAGCCGTTCACTTCCCGACAGGATGCCATCGAAAACGAAAAGGACATCGTTTCGACCCGACGCATCGTCGACAAGGAATTGGAGCGCAAGACGGTAAGGCAGACGGATGTCGGCAAGAGGCTGACCCAACAAGTCATTGATCTGCAGCAGCTGCTGCGCGCCTACAAATCCGGTGAAATCGTCGAAGATCTGCTCAGCGACAAATAGTTGCATGAAAATAGATGCAATCAGCCGCCGGAATTGTTAAGATAAGAGAAGGAAAGCAAGTATCCTAATGCGAAAGTAGCTTGAGAGAGGCGGGTTAACCTTGAAAAAGGGAGTAACGTTTTATTTTATGCGACACGGAGAAACTTATCTGAATAAATACAATCGGATGCAAGGCTGGTCCGACACACCACTGACGCCCAGAGGCAGACGCGACGTCATGAGAAGCGGAGCAGGCTTGGGCGATGTCAAGTTCGATGCGGTCTACTGCAGCGACTTGAGAAGGACATTTGAAACAGCACAGATCATTTTGAAGGAAAACCAGCATGCCGACCATTTGAAAGTGGTGGCCATGCCCGAATTCAGGGAGATTTTCTTTGGCTCTTTTGAAGGGCTGGATGCGAGCGAAACCTGGGGGAACCTGAATAAATTCCTCGGAAGCGCGGATGGTGAGCCGAATTATGATGCCCACCGCTCCGTCATCGAAGAATTGAACGGATTGAAAGAAATGGATCCTTACCACGAAGCGGAAGATTACATGACTTTCTGGCTGCGCGTCGAACGAGGCTTGATCAAGCTGATCAGCGAGCACCGCGATTCCGAAAGAAACATTCTGATCGTTTCCCACGGGATGACGATCCGCAACATGATCCATGCCGTCATTCCTGATTTCTCGATCGACCGCCATCTGGATAATGCCAGCATTTCGGTCGTCCGCTATGAGGATGGCTTCTATCACTTGGATCTCTACAACGGCACCGATCATTTTGTCGATGACTTCACGCCTGGCGATGAGCAGGAGCCGGAAGTCCATAAAGTGACGCCTGCCGATAAAGTCGAAGAGGACGTCAAATAAATTAAAGCAGTGCCCTTGGAACAAAACCCTTTGTTTCCAAGGGTTTTTCTGTATTTTAGAGTCAAGAACAATTAAAAATCACATCTTTTTTTCATTTTTTGGAAATATCAATTGAAAATTCCGTCCGGATAGTCTAAAATTAACGTAATCCACAATACTGTACGGGATACAGCGTGGCTAGAACGTCTTTAAATTAGCACAGAGAGGCTAACAAGGCATGTGAAACGATTAATGTAAACAACCGTTGAAACACGCCCAATAATAGGTGTGTTTTTTTTACATTTTCCTATTTTTCATGCAAGTGAGGTACGTACCTTGTCAATCAGAAATCAGGAGGAACAACATGAAACAACGTAGATTTTTAGTTTTAGAAGATGGCAGCTGCTATCCAGGATATGCTTTCGGATCAGAAAAAGATGCAATCGGGGAGATCGTATTCAACACAGGGATGACAGGTTACCAAGAAACTTTGTCAGATCCTTCCTACACAGGCCAAATCATCACTTTCACGTATCCGTTGATCGGCAACTACGGCATCAACGTAGACGACTATGAAGGTGTGCTTCCGGGCTTGAAAGGGATGGTCGTGCATGAAGTGGCGGAACATCCAAGCAACTTCCGCTCCACCAAAACATTGGATGAAGCTTTGAAGGACTTTGATGTACCAGGAATCTACGGCGTGGACACACGCAGCATCACCAAAAAAATCCGTAACGCCGGCGTTATGCGCGGCACAATGGTAAGCAATGCGGACAACTTGGATGCGATTGTTGCATCATTGAAAGCCTACGTATTACCGGTTGACGAAATCCAATTGAATTCAACAAAAGAAATCAAAATATTTGCGGGTGAAGGCCCACGCGTCGTCTTGCTTGACTTCGGATTCAAAGACAACATCCTTGCAGAATTATTGAAAAGAGGCTGCGAAGTCATTCTGGCTCCTTGGAACACAAGCGCAGACGAAATTCTAGCTTTCAATCCTGCCGGCATCATGTTGAGCAATGGACCTGGAGATCCGACATCCGTTCCGGAAGCAATCGAAACGATCAAGCAATTGATCGCGCAGGAAAACTTGCCGATGTTCGGTATTTGCTTAGGCCACCAGCTGATCTCATTAGCCGGCGGTGCGACAACCTACAAAATGAAATTCGGTCACCGCGGCGCAAATCATCCGGTGAAGGATCTTACAACCGGAAAAATCAGCCTGACGAGCCAAAATCATGGCTACGCCGTGGATGAAGATAGCCTGAGCCAAACAGACTTGGTCGCAACTCACCGCGCCTTGAACGACGGCACGAACGAAGGCGTCAAACACAAAACCAAACCGGTCTTCTCGGTTCAATACCATCCGGAAGCAGCGCCCGGACCGCACGATGCCAATTACTTGTTTGATCATTTTGTAAATATGATGAAAGCAGTCCAAGGAGGAAAACAACATGCCTAAACGTACCGACATTCAATCCATCTTAGTGATCGGCTCGGGCCCCATCATCATCGGCCAAGCCGCTGAATTTGACTATGCCGGAACGCAAGCATGCTTGGCTTTAAGAGAAGAAGGATACAAAGTCATATTGGTCAACTCCAACCCTGCTACAATCATGACGGACGTTGAAATCGCTGATAAAGTCTATATGGAGCCACTCACTGTAGAATTCATCACGAACATCATCCGCAAAGAGCGCCCGGATGCCTTATTGCCGACATTGGGCGGCCAGACCGGTCTGAACATGGCCGTGGAATTGGATAAAGCAGGCGTATTGGAAGAATTCAATGTCGAGCTATTGGGAACAAAATTGAGTTCCATCCAACAAGCCGAAGACCGTGATCTGTTCCGTCAATTGATGGCGGAATTGAATCAGCCGGTTCCGGAAAGCGACATCATCCATACTGTGGACGAAGCGCTTCGCTTCGCAGCGGAAATCGGATATCCTCTGATCGTCCGTCCGGCCTTCACAATGGGCGGCACTGGCGGCGGTATCTGTCACAATGAAGCTGACCTGCGCGAAATCGTAGCGAACGGCTTGCGTTACTCACCAGTAACGCAATGTCTGTTGGAAAAATCGATCGCCGGCTTCAAGGAAATCGAATACGAAGTGATGCGCGACAGCAACGACAATGCGATCGTTGTCTGCAATATGGAAAACATCGATCCGGTTGGCGTCCACACAGGCGATTCCATCGTCGTGGCGCCTTCCCAAACCTTATCCGATAAAGAATACCAAATGTTGCGCGATGTCTCCCTGCAGATCATCCGAGCCTTGAAAATCGAAGGCGGCTGCAATGTGCAGTTGGCATTGGATCCGTACTCGTTCGACTACTACATCATCGAAGTGAACCCGCGCGTCAGCCGTTCTTCGGCTTTGGCGAGTAAAGCGACCGGTTACCCGATCGCGAAGATGGCGGCGAAGATCGCTGTCGGTCTGACTTTGGATGAAATGAAGAACCCGGTAACCGGCACTTCCTATGCGGCTTTCGAGCCGGCTTTGGATTACATCGTCTCCAAAATCCCGCGTTTCCCGTTCGATAAATTCGAAAAGGGCGACCGCACCCTCGGCACACAGATGAAAGCGACTGGCGAAGTCATGGCCATGGGCCATACGTTCGAGGAATCGATGCTGAAAGCCGTCCGTTCTTTGGAATACGGCGTCAACCATCTGGCCTTGCCGAAAGACCAAGGCCAGACCGTGACGATGGCAGAAATCGAACAGAACATCCGAGTCGCTTGCGACGAACGTCTTTTCTATCTGGGAGAAGCGTTGCGCCGCGGCGTGACACCGGAAACGATCCATGAATGGAGCGAAATCGACTACTTCTTCCTGTACAAATTCAAGCACATCATCGACTTGGAGAAGGAAGTGGCGGCAGCTGAACCGAAAGACTTGGAAATCCTGCGCGAAGCGAAGAAATACGGCTTCAGCGATGAAATCATCGCTGAATTGTGGGGCATGGCTTCGGAAGACATCTACGCGTTGCGTAAAGCCAACGGCATCGTCCCTGTCTTCAAGATGGTGGATACGTGTGCGGGCGAATTCGAATCCTTCACACCGTACTTCTACAGCACGTATGAGATGGAACAGGAATCTTTCCCGAGCGATCGCGAAAAAGTCATCGTCTTGGGTTCCGGTCCGATCCGTATCGGCCAAGGGGTCGAGTTCGACTACGCAACCGTGCATGCGGTCTGGGCAATCCAGGAAGCCGGCTATGAAGCGATCGTCGTCAACAACAACCCGGAAACCGTTTCGACGGACTTCTCGATCTCTGACAAGCTGTATTTCGAACCCTTGACCGAAGAAGACGTGATGGCCATCATCGACCTGGAACAACCGCTGGGCGTCGTTGTGCAGTTCGGTGGCCAAACGGCCATCAACCTGGCTGACAAATTGGTGAAACACGGCGTGAAGATCCTGGGCACGAGCCTGGAAGATCTGGACCGCGCTGAAGACCGCAAGCTGTTCGAACAGTTGTTGCGCGACTTGGATATCCCGCAAGCACCCGGCAAGACAGCTGTGACCGTTGAAGAAGCGGTCGCAGTTGCCGACGAAATCGGTTATCCGGTCTTGGTGCGTCCGTCCTACGTATTGGGCGGCCGGGCGATGCAGATCGTCTACAACCAAGCGGATCTGGAGAAATACATGCGCGAAGCGGTCGTGGCCAGTCCGGAACGTCCGGTCCTGGTCGATCATTACCTGATCGGACAAGAGTTGGAAGTCGATGCGATCTGCGACGGCGAAACCGTCCTGATCCCGGGCATCATGGAACACATCGAACGCGCCGGCGTCCACTCGGGCGACTCGATCGCTGTTTACCCGCCGCAAAACTTGTCACCTGAATTGATCCAAACGATCGAAGACTATACGATCCGTGTGGCGCAAGGCCTGAACACCATCGGCTTGGTGAACATCCAGTTCGTCATCAGCGAAGGCGTCGTCTACATCATCGAAGTGAATCCGCGCGCGAGCCGGACGATCCCGTTCCTGAGCAAAGTGACCGGTATTCCGATGGCGAAATTGGCCACAAAAGGAATCCTAGGACTGAAGCTGAAGGATATGGGTTACAAGACAGGTTTGGTTCCTTCAAAATCAGGCGTATACGTGAAGATGCCAGTCTTCAGTTTCAGTAAACTGAAGAAAGTCGACACGGTTCTGGGACCTGAAATGAAGTCCACAGGAGAGATCATCGGTAAAGATGTCAACTTGCCGAAAGCTTTGTATAAAGGTTTTATCGCATCCGGCGTGAATGTGCCTGACTATGGCACGGCATTGATGACTGTATCGGATAAAGACAAAGAAGAAATCATCCCATTGGCGAAACGCTTGATTTCATTAGGCTACCACATCGTTGCTACGACAGGTACCGGTAAAGCTTTGGAAGCAGAAGGAATCAAAGTCGACGTCATTGAGAAAATCAATGAGAACAGCAACGACATCCTCGACGCCATCCGCGACGGCCGCATCAACTTGGTTGTCAATACGATGACGGAAGGTAAGACGAGCGAGACCGACGGATTCTTGATCCGCCGTGAAGCAGTCGAAAACAACATCCCATGTTTGACTTCATTGGATACAGCAGAAGCTTTGCTGCAAGCGATGGAAACCATCCATTTCCAATTGGAAGACATGAGTAAATAAGCTGTAAAGCAGAAAAGAGAAGCGGGTACCTCATTGGAGGCGGCCGCTTCTCTTTTCTTTTGTTTGTGTCGGTAGTTGATGCAGGCCACAAACCCAAACAGTCGAGACCTTAGTCCAAGGGGCCGTCCGCTGCGTTCTCTCATCCAATCAACTTGATGAACGACAAAAAACACCCCACGAAATGTCGAATGAATCGCTTCATATCGGCATTTCTGTGGGGTGTTGCCTTCATCTAGATGGAGACGACGGGAGTCGAACCCGTGTCCAAGCATATCGGCACTTCCAAGTCTACGCTCATAGTTAAACTATTGGAATTCGCCTTGAACTAGCCGTTTAACAGGCATTATTGTTGGCTAATCTGATTGTTCTCTTCTGATTCCTCCAGATGGAAGGTCACAGCGTATCCCACATCATTGAGACCCTGATCTGAGTACATGGGCGATACCAGGAGGATCTTAGCTAGCTACAATTAAGCAGCGAAAGCTAAAGTGTTGTTTTGTGTTTTGTCAGTTGTTTTAACTGTAACGTTTTAGCGTAGACGTAACCTACGGAGCGCATCAAAAGCTCGACCTATACCTGTCGAATCCGTAACGTCCCCGTAATGGGAATGCACAGAGTTATCTTGCATTTCATATTATACGGCATCCATTCCAAAAAGCAAGGATTATGCACAAAATATTTTTGCAGCCTGTCGCAAGTAAAAAGAGAATCGTGAAGCTTCCCAGAACCGGAGCGAAGGGATTCTGAAGCTTTCTGGTTATCGCCGAGGCCATTCTGAAAGGGCTATCCTTTGAAATGTACTGTCATTTTCTATAAACTATAAATAAGTGACAAGCACCACCATTAAGAAAGGATGGATGAAAATGAAACAAAGAAAATTGTTGATGAGTTTCTTCAGTCTATCGGCTACCGTATTATTGGCCGCTTGTTCAACGCAGACTTCGACTGAGGAAGCTTCTGTCGAAGTAGAGAGTGTTTCGATGGAAAGCATGGCTGAGGAGTCTTCCGTCAGCAGTTCTGAAGGAATGGGGGATATGGTCCATGACGATTCCGGTGTAATTCCTGAAGGGTTGATGGAAGCGGAGAATCCTACTTATAAAGTTGGCGATTCCGTCATCATGCAGGCAGGACATATGGAAGGCATGGAAGGTGCGGAAGCGACAATCATTGGAGCTTTCGACACGGTTGCCTATGAAGTTTCCTATGATCCAACCAATGGAGACCCAAGAGTGGAGAACCATCAATGGGTGATCCAGGAAGAAATCATGGATGCCGGAACAGACCCATTAGGCGTCGGCAGTGAAGTGATGCTGGAAGCCGAGCACACGGAAGGGATGAGCGGCGCTACTGCCACTATCGATGCGGCTGAAACGACTACAGTCTATATGGTGGATTACATAGATACGGTCACCGGGGAAACGATCAAAAACCATAAGTGGGTTACCGAATCGGAACTTTCTCCAATTGAAGAACCGTAACCTCTGATCGAACATCCAGAAATATTCCTGTACGCAAGAAAGGACTGGTCACTATGAAATTCGGGATGCGCAAACCTAGCCTGAAACGTTCATTGAAGGCTAGGACAACCGGAAAGATGAAGCGGGCGATCAAGCGCAAAACCAATCCGTTCTATGGAAAAAAGGGGATGGGACTCATCCGGGATGCCAAAAGGACCGCCTATAACCGGATTTACAAAAAAGCCACTTTCTCGATTTGGGATCTGTTCAAAAAAAGAAAATAAGTCAATAATAATGAAGACCGCCTCCTTAGTTGGAGCGCGGTCATTTTTTTTATGCCCGGAAATGCAAGGTCAATTCAGACTCATCCGGTATTCATGCGGCGTCATATCATAGGCTTGCTTGAATTTCTGGTAAAAGAATGTGACGTTCCTGTAACCGATCTGTTCGCTGATAATTTCGATCGGGGTTCCGGTATTCTTAAGCAGGATACAGGCATTGTTGCGGCGCAGTTCCTTAACCAGCGTTTCGGTCTGGATCTTGATGAATCGGCTTAGGTAACTCGGAAAAGAGGATAATCATGTAGGTATCTGTCACATCTTTTGAATGAAGAGTTGGAAAAGCCACTCACTTCAAGGGTTTTTCTATATTCGAATAACAGTTATCGATTATATTGCTGCTTCTTGCATAAAATTCTGTATATATTTTGAAAAGAAGGGTATAATGAAAGCGTTACCTGAACAATGCGGAAGAATCTTTATCTTATCCGATCGTTCAGGCTAACAACGACATAGGAGGCGGTTGCGATGACAATGAAGAAATTCCAAGTGGAGCTACCTGAAGACATGCTTGAAAAAATGAGAAAAGGGTATGCCGCTAAAAGAAAACAGGGCGGATACGATGTAAAAGATATCAGCGATGAAGACTTGGCTGAATATTTCATGGGTATGGGCTTAAATTATGTCGACAGAAAAATATCCGAAATTCTTGATAAAGAAAAAAAATAAAGTAAAAGAGAGAAGCGATCCCACAAAGGATTGCTTCTTTTTATTTCATTTGAAACTACAAGAAAAGAGGATAGGGCTTGCACAATCAAAAAATCCATGGTACAATGAATTTAACATTTTGTGAAGCGCAGAAAAGAATTGTTTCAAAACATTCCGATTCGTAACGTTAGCAACAATGTATCATAAAGTGCAAAACGCACGAGGAGGATTTTCAATTATGGAACAAGGTACAGTTAAATGGTTTAACGCAGAAAAAGGTTTTGGTTTTATCGAACGCGAAAACGGAGACGATGTATTCGTACATTTCTCAGCTATCCAATCTGAAGGTTTCAAATCTTTAGAAGAAGGACAAGCAGTAACTTTCAGCGTCGAAGAAGGTAACCGTGGACCTCAAGCAACAAACGTTACTAAAGCTTAATTCAAATTAAACTTATAGGAACCTGATCTTCGGATCAGGTTCTTTTTTTGACGAAAAATTCCAGAAGAGCGCGTTGGAAAAAAGAATTTTTGTGGTATTGTAGCGGTATTGCGAATTTATTTGCCATTTCGATTTGCATTATTGAGTTAAGCATGATACAATGAATTTAACATTTTGTTGGGTTAGAGAAAAGAATTGCATTACGAAAATTCCGATCCGTAGCGTTAGCAACAATGTATGATATATGTGCAATAGCACGAGGAGGATTTTCAATTATGGAACAAGGTACAGTAAAATGGTTTAACGCAGACAAAGGTTTTGGCTTCATCGAACGCGAAAACGGAGACGATGTATTCGTACATTTCTCAGCTATCCAATCTGAAGGTTTCAAATCTTTAGAAGAAGGACAAGCAGTAACTTTCAGCGTCGAAGAAGGTAACCGTGGACCTCAAGCAACAAACGTAAACAAAGCTTAATTCAAAATTAAACTTATAGGAACCTGATCTTCGGATCAGGTTCTTTTTTTCGGTAATTTTTGGGTCATCCCAGCTCCGGTTGGGACAGCATTCACCGGAGGAACGACCGCAATCAGCCAAACGATCTCCGGTCTGGCTGCGTTGGCCGGAGATCCGAACCCATTTAGCCAACTGACCTCCGATGAAGCAACTCCTCAGCGGAGAAACGCGCACAAAACAAGCATCCAGAATTCGATTTCTGGATGCTTGTTTGTGGTCCATCAATATTTCTTCTTCGGATGGCGGTCGACGACTTCCGGATATTTTGCCAGGATCGCTTCTCCTGCAGGAGTGATGCGGTAACCCCTCAGCGGGAACTGGGAGGCGAGCTGATCCTCGCTCAATTTCTGTTTTGCGATTTCCATCAATTCCGGCTTCTTCATTTTGGAATAGCCGGCCACTTCGTAGTGTTTCAGGATGGCTTTTAGGCTGGCTGCGTTCAGGTGATCCAGCGAATCGGATGCCGACAGTTCCACCGCATAGCCTTTTTCGATCACCTCATCCAACGCTTGAGGGCCGTTGATGCCGTAGTTGTATTCGAAATATTTCGGATAGCCGCTCTCGTTCGTGAACGTGCCGAACTGGATGCGCCACAACAGAATCAGATGACCCGGCAAGATATCTTCCTCAAAACGGACCATGTTGCGTTTGGGTACGAGCTGTTCCGACCCGATCCGGACGGCGTTCAGCCAACCCTCCTTATCGCGTTTTTTGGAAACGTAAGGCACTTCCGGATAATCCTGATAAAGCGCGAAAATATCCTGCACCGCTTGATCCTGCAAGTCCAAGTGGCTGTTTTGTTTTTCGATGTTGTTGGTATTCATAAAAATCCCTCCTGTTCGTTCCTATTTTTATGCTTCAAAATCAAAAGCGTAGCCCATTCCTTTTTCCAGTGCTCTTCGGTAAACTTCCCCGGCGATTGCGACATCCATCGCTCCGGTACCAATCGGGATGCAGATGGTGATGTCCTGCGAAAGGTCGCCGGTATCTTTCTTTCCGACCGCCAATTCGCCTAGAGTTGCAAAAATATTTTTTTCGGACAGTTTTCCTTCACCCGTCAGTTTCTTCAAAGCACCGCGATGGAGAGCCTGATCCACATGATCAACGATGACCTTGTCCGCCTTCAGAATGAGTGCATCCTCGATTTCCTGGAAAGAACCCATCGAAAAAATGATGGTGCCTTTTTTGATCCATTCCGCTTTGATGAGGGGAGTCTGCGCTGACGTGACGGTGATGAGGACCTCAGCCTGACTGGCTTCCTGGGGATCATCGACGACCCGGATGGCGCCTTTGACGTGTTCCTGCATTTTTTTTGCAAATGTTTCCGCCGTGCTGCGTCTGTGGTTCCAGACGATTAATTCGGTGATGTCGAACAGATCCGCTATTGCACGGATATTAGTGCCGGCTTGCATCCCTGCTCCGTAAAGGCCGATCGTTACGGTCGGTTTCTTGAGTAAATACCGCAATGCGTTTGCGGTCTGGGCCCCGGTGCGCATATTGGTGATATAAGCGCCTTCGAGTGCAGCGGTGAAAGTACCGAGATGCGGATTGATCAACAAAATCATCCCTGTGATATAAGGCAGTCCGGCAGCTTTGCGTTCGCCCAAAAATCCCCCGACCCATTTCAAGCCGGCGATATCCTGCGAGGCGATGTAGGCCGGCATTGCGTTCATGAACCCTTCGTTAGGAGGATAACCGCCAGCTTCACCCAGATCCAGCGTCAATTTTGTCGGGTTGATGATTGTGCCGTCACCGAGTCCCTGAAATGTCTGATGCACGAGATTGTTGAAATCCGCAATGTCCAATAATTCCTTGATGGTGCTCTGATTGATCAGAAGCGTACTGCGATCTTCCATAGCCATTCTCCTTTAGACAAGATGTGTTCAGAAGAATTGTTCCCCTCGAACAGTCACATAAAGTATAGCATTTTTCAGGAGAGAACAAAAAATCGCGGGCATCCAAATATCAAAAATTATCCACAAAATCGAATCAATTGGAATGCATTTTTTGTTGTTATATACTGAAACCATAAACGACACAAGAATATGAGGTGGATGAAGATGGAAAACAAATCCGAACAGGCTAATGTAAGGAAACCGGAACTGGTTTTCTATGCAGGTTCGACTCTGTTGGAAGGACCGCATTGGGATGCGGAGAACAGCTTGCTTTATTGCGTTTCGATCGAAGACTGCATGATCTATGCCATCGATTCGGAAACAGGTGAGGTGCGGACCTATTTGACCGATGGACCGGTCGGATGCGCCGTGCTCGATCAGGATGGGATGATTCTGGAAGCCGAAATGGACGGTATTTT
Organism: Trichococcus shcherbakoviae; assembly: GCF_963666195.1. Taxonomy (NCBI): domain Bacteria; kingdom Bacillati; phylum Bacillota; class Bacilli; order Lactobacillales; family Carnobacteriaceae; genus Trichococcus; species Trichococcus shcherbakoviae. The sequence continues at coordinate 498,586 of NZ_OY762653.1, read as the reverse complement.
CCGGATCGACCCTCGGACGAAGGAGAAGCAACTGGTGGCAAAGGCTCGCGATGACGAACGGATGCGCTACAACGACGGGAAGTTGGATCCGCAAGGCCGCTTGCTTGTCGGGACGATGGGTTATGAGGGCACCTATGAAGGGGAGGCCGCTTTGTATGCCATCGAAAAGGACGGAACGGTCCGCACAGTTTTGGATGGCCTCACGTTGGCCAACGGTATGGGATGGTCACCGGATGGAAAGACGCTCTATTTCATCGACACGCCGACCAAGAAAGTGGGCAGCTATGCTTATGACACAAAAACAGGTGAAGCGAATTTCGAGAAATATGTGGTCGAGATCACCGACGGCAGCAATCCGGATGGCATGTGCGTGGACCCGGAAGGCATGATCTGGGTGGCGCAATACGGCGGCGGAAAAGTCTGCAGATGGGATCCGGAGACCGGCAAAAAGCTTGAAGAAATCCTGATGCCGGTGAAGAATGCGACTTCCTGCTCTCTGGGCGGCAAGGATCTGGAGTATCTCTACATCACGACTGCGAAAGTCGGCGAGACGGAAGAGGAATTGGCGGGTGGGCTGTTCCGCGTGAAGCTGGATTAAATCAATATATGCTGAAAAATGCCTGTTCTCACGATAATGAGTGAGAACGGGCATTTTTTACGTCTGGATGTTTTTTTCCTCTGTTATAATGAAGGCAGAACTATATTATCAAGAAAAGGACACACTTATGGACAAACATACAACGAAACCTTCTTTGCTGGACAGACTGAAAGCACATGCGGCGTCCGACAGCATCCCCATGCACATGCCGGGGCATAAGCGGAACACTGCACTGCTCGGTAAAGATCTGCCTTACAACATCGACATCACAGAGATAGACGGCTTCGACAATCTGCACGGCGCGAGCGGCATCATCAATGAATATATGGAAGAAATCGCAGACTTCTACGGCACAAAACGCTCATTCTACCTCGTGAACGGCAGCACCTGCGGCATGCTGGCGGGAATCCGCGCTGCTACCAAACGCGGCAGCAAGATTGCGATCGGTCGCAATTGCCACAAATCCGTCTATCATGCCATCGAGCTTTTCGGATTGGAGGTTGTTTATCTGATGCCGGAAGTGGATGAAACATTCGGCATCCACGGAGGCATTTCGACAGCAAGCATCGCCGATACGCTAAAAAAGCATCCGGACACGCAGCTGGTCGTTTTGACTTCACCGACGTACGAAGGGGTGGTCAGTGACATCGCGGCGATTGCCGATATCTGTCATGCGCAAGGGATTCCGTTGATGATCGATGAGGCACACGGCTCACATTTCAACTACTCGGAACATTTCCCAACCAGCGCGACTGCACTCGGCGCAGATATCGTGATCCAGAGCCTGCATAAGACTTTGCCTTCTTTGACGATGACCTCCTTTGCCCATCTGAACGGCGACTTGGTCAGACCAGAAGAGATGGCCCGGCAACTCGCCATCTTCGAAAGCAGTTCGCCGTCCTATGTGCTGATGGCTTCAATCGACAGCTGTTTCCGATTGCTGCGGGACGAAGGGGAGCAGTTATTCGAAAACTACAATAAGAGATTAACGGACTTCTCGGAAAAAATGGAGCAGCTCCAGCATCTGAAGGTGCTTTGCCACGGCAAAGACAGACTTGGCGCTCACAAAACCTTTTTCGCCTTCGACAAAGGCAAAATCCTGATTTCGGCGCAAGGAACTGGATTGACCGGACAGAAACTTTCCGAAATGTTGCGGAGCGAATACCATATCGAAATGGAGATGGCATACGGCGATCATGCGTTGGCGATGACCAGTGTCTGCGATACAGATGCAGCAATGGCTACGTTGGCGGATGCGCTGTTGGCCGTCGACGGCACGCTCGACTCGTTGAATGGGGAGCACTTGCAGAGCGACGGGACATTATTTTTCGCATCACCCGAAAAGCAATGTGAAATCTGGCAGGCCTTGGAATCAGAAAAAATAGATTGCCCGATTGAAAACGCGATAGGGCAAACGGTAGCCGAATACGTCTGGGCCTACCCGCCCGGAATTCCTTTGCTTGTGCCTGGGGAACGGATCAGTAATGGATTTATCCGCCAAATCCATACGCTATTGGAAAAGGGGACAAAGGTCTACAGCGATGCTGATGAGCTTCCGAAAAATATCCAAATTATGCGACAGGAAACCCTTGCTCACTAACTTACAATTTGATAGTTATTGGGTGAATCACGATTTTTACAAAAACGGTCACTATGCTGATAGGTCGGTAGATTGACGGGCTAACAATTTGTTGGTAAAATTAATCACAAAGGGAGCATTTTTCTGTCAAGCAATATGCTTCCTTAACCTATTTCAGAGGAGATGTCGTTATGAAAAGAATCGTAACATTAAGCACCCGCAACCTGAAGGATACTGCCAAACATGGCGGCTGCGGAGCATGCCAAACATCTTGCCAATCCGCATGCAAAACTTCTTGCGGAATCGCCAACCAAAGCTGTGTGAACCCTAAACAAGCAGCGAAATAAAAAAGAGTCCGTCCGACTGATTCCAGTCGGGCGGCAATTTTATGGACAAAAAAGGAGTTTGAAACCGAAATGATTCATCAATATAAACTGAACGGATACAATATCGTAATGGATACCTACAGCGGTGCCGTGCATGTCGTCGACGACCTTGCCTTCGACATCATCGCGCTTTATGAAGCAACACCTGTTGAAGAGATCGTCACGATGATGCTGGAACAATATGCTAACGACCCGGAAATCAACGAAACGGAAATCCGCGATACGCTGTCGGATGTCGAAGAACTGAAAGCCAATGGGGAATTGTTCACGGAAGACTTGTACCAAGACCTTTCCATCGACTTGAAGAACCGCCAAACATTCGTGAAGGCTCTTTGCCTGAACGTTGCGCATACTTGTAACCTGACTTGCGATTATTGTTTCGCCAGCCAAGGCAAGTACAACGGCGACAGAGCAATCATGAAATTCGAAGTCGGCAAGCAAGCGATCGATTTCCTGCTTGAGAATTCCGGTTTCCACCGCAACCTGGACGTCGACTTCTTCGGCGGCGAGCCGTTGATGGCTTGGCGCGTCGTGAAGCAGATCGTCGAGTACGCGCGCAGCAAAGAAGAGGAGTCCAACAAGACTTTCCGTTTCACATTCACAACGAACGGGATGCTTTTGAACGATGAGATCAATGAGTTCCTGAACAAAGAAATGTACAACGTCGTTTTGAGCTTGGACGGACGCAAGGAAGTCCATGACCGTCTGCGCCGAACTGTAAACGGAAAAGGCAGCTATGACTACATTTTGCCGAAATTCCAGAAATTCGTGGAAGGGCGCGGCGACAAGGAATACTACGTCCGCGGCACTTACACAGGCAATAACGTCGATTTCACAAACGATATTTTCCACGTCGCTAATCTCGGCTTCGACAAACTTTCGATGGAACCGGTCATCTGCGATCCATCCGAACCTTACGCTTTGACGGAGGAACATCTTCCGGCACTGTACAGACAGTATGAAATCCTGGCTGAGGAAATGCTGAAGCGCGGCGAAGAGGGCAACGACTTCACTTTCTACCACTACATGCTGGACCTTTCCGAAGGCCCATGCATCCAGAAACGCATCTCCGGCTGTGGATCGGGAACAGAATACATGGCTGTCACTCCTTGGGGCGAAATATTCCCTTGCCACCAGTTCGTGGGTGATGAAGAATTCAGCCTGGGCAACATCTGGGATGGCGTAACCAAACCGGAACTGCAATGCCAGTTCAAGGAAGTCAACTGCTATTCCAAACCGGAATGCCAGGATTGCTGGGCTAAATTGTACTGCAGCGGCGGCTGCCCTGCGAACTCCCTGCATGCGACAGGTTCTTTGAAAGGTAATTATGAATTCAGCTGCGACCTGTTCCGTAAACGCGTGGAATGCTCGATGATGGTGAAGGTCGCGGAATCGATCCGCGAGATGGAAGCCGAAGCGATGGCTGCTGAGTAAAGTCAGATAAAAATGAGATAAAATATGCGAAGTGCGCGCCGGATTGCCGGCGGGTGCTTCTTTTTTTTGTTGTGGTGGGCGGAGCGGCTGCTCCTCCGGTGAAGGAGGCCTTGGCCGGAGGACGACCCAAAATTTTGACCCCCACCTCCGACGAGCCCGCCCTCCCCGGAGGAGAAAGCCAAACATCGTCCGGAACTCCGGCGAGGCCGGCTCTCGCCGGAGCAAACCAAAAAAATGCGGGCCGGATCTCCGGTCAACAATCAAAACCCCAAAACCCCAAACCCGACAGAAAAAACCGCACAATCGCCCGATTGTGCGGTTAAACATTCATTCACTTATTTCGCATTCAGTTCATCCAGAAACGCAACGATCCGTCGGCAGCCTTCGATGACGTTCTCGTCGCTGGCGGCGTAGCTCATGCGGAAGTAGCCGACTCCGGATTCGCCGAAAGCCGAACCAGGGATGACGCCGACGCCGGCTTTGCGCGCGAGGTCGATGCAGAAATTCCAATCATCGTTGCCGTACTGCTCCGGAATGCGCGGGAAGAGGTAGAAGGCGCCGTCCGGATTGTTCATCTTCAGCCCAGCAGCAGTCAGACCTTCCAACAGGATGTCCCGGCGCTTGAGGTAGGCTGCTTTCATCGTTGCCGTCGCTTCATCACCGTCGCGGAACGCAACACCAGCCGCGGTCTGCGCAGGCGTGGAGCCGCAAGTGACCAGGCTTTGGTGATATTTCAAAATTTCCCGGATCAGGTCCGCTTGGGCAGCGACAAAGCCGACGCGCCAGCCGGTCATCGCATAGCTTTTCGAAGTGCCGTTGATGACGATGGACTGCTCAGGGATGTATTTGGCGATGGATGTATGACTGCCATCGTAGGTCAGTTCGCTGTAGATCTCATCGCTGAGGACAAAAACATCATATTTCCTGATGACTTCGGCCAACGCCTCGACTTCCGCCTTCGTATAAGTGGCGCCGGTCGGGTTGTTTGGATAGGTAAGCACGACCATCTTCGTTTCCGGATTCGCATCCAACGCCGCCATCAGGTCCTCCGGCGTGATCAGGAAACCGGTCTCGGATGTGTCGATCTTGACGCTCTGGCCGCCAGCCAAATGCGTAACGTATTCATACTGCGGGAATGCCGGCGATTGGATGATCACCTTGTCGCCCGGATTCATCAGCGCGAACATCGACGCAGTGATCGCTTCCGTGGCGCCGACAGTCAGGATGATGTCTGTCTCCGCGTTGTAATGCAGGCCGTATTTCCGCTCCATGAACTTCGCAATCTCCTTGCGGGTTTCGAGGACGCCGGCGGAAGGGGCGTAATGCGTCTGATTCTGGTTCAAAGCGTCTGCGGCCGCCGCTTTAATGAAATCCGGCGTATCGAAATCTGGCTCACCCATCGTGAAGCGGATCAGGTCCTTCACATCGCTGATGGCAGCGTCGAAGTTGCGGATGGGCGATCCTTTCAGTTGCTTCACAAAACGGTTCGTTTCTCTGCTCATAATTTATCTCCTCCGGATGAAATATCCTTAATCAATGTATAGTCGAACATGCGCCAGCCGATTGCTGACGCCCAATATCATGAAAATAACATAACACGATTGCAGACGTATTTCTATGCTAAGTTACACACTCTTGAATGAAAATTAGAAAACCGCTAATTTGATGAGTTTTTTCACATATAGAAGGCCACTCATCCCGGCACTTTCCGACCCGGAGCGGTTGACAGTTCTGCCGGATAAGTGTACGATTAGAAAAATTAAATGAATCGCCAAGCAATAAGAGGTCGCGGCTGGTCAAGAGTACCGCAAGGGAAAGGGACGGTCGCCGAAGCATGCAGATGCTGGACCCAGGTTGAACAAATGTGGGGCTGTTCCATTGTCGTTGCCCGATGACAATGGATTGCGCTTTAGCTTGGTTGGGCGAATGCAGGTCTCCGTAGCCGTAAGCACTCGCTTACCGCTATTTTTTTTGCATTTCAGGAACAAACGGCCGTCCGCCGCATAGGGCAAACACAGGCTGGCATGCTATAATGGGCATGTTGGAACAGAAAAAAATGATCGGGAGGAAACATCAAAATGAGCGAACTATTATTGACAGATGCTTACGAAATCGCGGCTTACATCAAGGCTGCCGAAAAGCAAACACCTATAAAACTTTACATCAAAGGGGATTTCGAGAATCCTGCCTACGAAGGCTTGAAATTCTTCGGAAACGGGGACAGCTACACAGTCTTCGGCGACGCTGCAGCGATCTATCATTTCTTGGAAGAAAACAAAGATAAGATCAAAGATCACGTCATGGAATACGACAGACGCAATTCCGCAATTCCATTGTTGGACACTACCAAAATCGATGCACGCATCGAGCCGGGTTCATTCATCCGTGATCACGTGACGATCGGCAAGAGTGCTGTCATCATGATGGGTGCGGTCATCAACATCGGCGCAATCATCGGAGAAGGCACAATGATCGACATGGGCGCGGTTGTCGGCGCACGCGGCACGATCGGCAAAAACTGTCACATCGGAGCAGGCGCAGTGGTTGCAGGCGTTCTTGAGCCACCATCGAAATCACCAGTCATCATCGAAGACGGTGTTTTGGTCGGCGCGAACGCTGTCATCATCGAAGGCGTACACATCGGCGAAGGCGCTGTTGTCGCAGCTGGCGCAATCGTATTGGAAGACGTACCGGCTAACGCGGTTGTTGCGGGATCCCCTGCTAAAATCGTGAAAATGAAGGACGCTCAGACTAGCGAAAAAACCCAATTATTGGCTGACTTAAGAGACTAATAAATACACGCAGAGGGATCAGGTGAACAGCATGCAGATTGCAGAATTATACGATACGGTGAAGACGATCCGAAGGGAGCTCCACCAGATTCCGGAGATCGGTTTCGATCTGCCGTTGACTTCGGAATATGTCCGCCAAAAGTTGGTATCGTTCGGTTATGAACCGATCAGTACAGCCGAGACGGGCTGGGTAGCCGTCCTGAAGGGCAAGTCCCCGGGATCAGTAGCCTTCCGTGCCGACATGGATGCCCTTGAGGTAACCGAGGATACAGGAGCGGATTTCGCTTCCCTTCACCCGGGCAAAATGCATGCGTGCGGACACGATGGGCACATGGCCTTGTTGTTGGGTTTCGCGAAATACCTGAAGTCCCTGCCTATTTTGGAAAAGTCCGTCGTTTTGGTCTTCCAGCCAGCGGAAGAAGGCCCGGGCGGTGCGAAATGGATCATGGATTCCGGCATCCTGCAGGAGCTGCAGGTCGAAAAGATTTACGGCTACCACCTGTATCCGAGTCTGCCTGAAGGCATCCTGGGCTTGGCCAAAGGCCCCTTGATGGCGCGCAACGGCGAATTCGACATTACGCTTGAGGGCGTCAGCTCGCATGCCGGGCAACCGCACTTCGGCAAGGATGCCTTGATCGCCGCCGCGCAGATTCTTCTCTCGGTCCAAAACATTCTGGCCCGCGACCTTGATCCATTGCAGCCGGCTGTCGTGAACATCGGCACGTTGCATGCCGGGGAAGCCCGCAATATTGTGGCCGGAAAAGCCGAGATGACCGGGACGATCCGGAGCTACGATAAGGCGGTCTATGCTTCCATCAAGGAACGCCTTGCCGACATCTGTGCCGGCATCGAGCGCATGAGTGGTGTCATCTGCACGTTGGATATCCGCGATTTCTATCCGGAAGTCACCAACGATGCGGAAATGATCGGCACGTTGATGGACGCGTTGCCGGTCGATGCCTACGAAGTCGTCAAACCATTGATGCTGGCCGAGGACTTCGCTTTCTACCAAGAAAGCATCCGCGGCGCCTTCATCCTGCTTGGGACCGGCCGTCCCGACATGGGTTGGACGCACCCGCTCCACAGCAGCCGCTTCAACTTCGACGAGAAGGTTCTGCTGCAGGGAATCGCCTGCTACGACCTGATCCTCGAAAAGGAAGGGCTGAAGGGCTAAAAGCCAACAGCAAGTTACCGAACACACAACATACAACCAAAAAGCACCCTCGCTGGGGTGCTTTTTTGCTTTTCGGGGCGCATAATGATTGTCGTCCTCCGGTGAGGGGTGTTTCGCCGGAGGACAGGATCGCATTTGGATGGTCTCCTCCGATGGCAGGAGCCTCATCGGAGGAGCGCCCATCTATTACCGGTCAACTCCGGCGAACGGACCCTCGCCGGAGCTGAGAGCCAGTTTGCATTGCTCTTCTTCGGCAGCCGCTTTTTGCCAAATTTGATCGAAGCGGGCAAACCGAATGAGTTGCCGCAATATTGCACCGCATCCAATAAAATTGTAAAGGTTCGATTAAGTTGATGGATGGGAAAAGCATTTTTTCCGCAAAAAAGGTACAATGGAATCATATATTGGATGAAAGAGGGGAAATTATGCATAAGAAAAGATTATCCGCATTGCTTTTAGGGTCAACAGCATGGCTGCTTGTCGCGTGCCAAAACCCGGCAACAGACACGAAAGCTACCGAGGCAGCGACAAGCACGTCGCAAGTGCAATCAGATACAGAAACGACGACCGAAGCGAGCGACCAAGCTGCTTCAAGAGCCAGCAGTCTCGAAGCGGCTGAGAGCGTACAGGCACAAACGCCGTCCGCAAGCAGCACCACTGCAGATCCCGCAACAACCGATACTGCCAAGACTACTGAAGAGTCAACGCTGATCACCGAGGCGAAACAAACAATCACGCAATTGACAGGCTATGTCGAAAGCGATGTGTACCTGTTCATCGTGGAATCGGTCGAAGCCAATGAAGTCACCATCAACGTCCGCGAAAACGGCACAGATGTAGCCAGCTCCGTCGGTTTTTACCGTTACAACGGAACTACCGGAGAATTGCTGGAAATGGATATCTTAACAGGGGAATACACCCGCCATCCTGCACAATACTAAGAGGATAGCTTTGAATTAAAAAGGGAGAGGGTGATGATGATTTTCGATTTGGTATTATTGGCGAAAATATTCGCGATCAGTCTGAGCTATGTGACAATGAACACGATCCGGTTCATGTTGACTATAAAAGGCTACCGCATTTTGGCGTCACTATTGAGTATGGTGGAAATCGTCATCTATGTTTTGGGTCTGTCGATGGTCATGAACAGTCTCGACAACCCGCTCAATCTGGCAGCCTATGCGCTCGGGTACGGCGCCGGCATCGCTATCGGCATCAAAATCGAGGATTTGCTCGCGCTGGGTTACACCATGATCACAGTTATGACGCAGGACGTGGACAGCCCGATGCCGAACTTGCTGCGCGATTTTGGTTACGGGGTCTCTTGCTACAGAGCCCACGGAAGGGATGGGGAGCGTCTCGTACTTGAAATCCTGCTGACGCGGAAAGCTGAACGCCACCTGCAGAACAAAGTGTTGGAAATCGATCCGAAAGCCTTCATGGTTTCATACGATCCCAAGTACATTCACGGCGGCTTCTGGTCCAAACGGGTCCATCTTGGCAAATAATAAACGAATGAATAAATGAACGGGTAAGGAAAGGGGAAACGATATGACAGAACTTGTGAAATTGGGAAGAACCGACCTACTGATCCATCCGATCGGGCTGGGGGCGAATAAAATCGCTGCAGCCAATACGGAAACGAACACCGAATACGGCGGCGATGTGCTGCTGAGCGCGATCGATAAGGGCTTGAACTTCATCGATACGGCGTTTATGTATGGAATGGGCACTTCCGAAACGATCATCGGCAAGACGCTGAAGGAACACAACCTGCGCAACAACGTGGTCATCGCCACAAAAGGCGCACACGAGGTGACCGAAGCCGGCATCGTCCTGAACAACAATCCGGCTTTTCTGACGGAGCAGGTCGAGAACAGCCTGAGACGTCTGCAGACCGATCATATCGAACTTTACTACATCCATTTTCCGGATGAAGCGACACCCAAAGCCGAAGCGGTCGGCGCGCTGCATCGACTGAAGGAACAAGGGAAGATCCGTGCCATCGGCGTCTCCAATTTCAATCTGGAGCAGCTTAAGGAAGGCAACGCCAACGGCTATATCGACGTTGTCCAGGATGAATACAACCTCTTGAACCAGTCGGCCGAAGAAAAACTGTTCCCTTACTGCCGCGAACAGGGCATCTCCTTCATCCCGTACTTCCCGTTCGCATCCGGTCTGCTGGCCGGCAAGTACACGGAGGCTTCGGTCCTGTCGGAGAAACAACAGCAGCGTCCGCAGTTCCAGGGCGAAACCTACAAAGATATCCTGAAGCGTGTGGATCAGATCCGGCCGCTCGCCGTGAAGCACCGGACCGGGTTGCAGAATGTCGTTTTGGCCTATTATCTGTCGAAAGATGTCGTCGACGCCGTCATTCCGGGCGCACGCAACCGACAGCAAGTGCTCGAAAACCTCGAAGCCGCAGAAGTCCGTTTGGATGCAGAGGACATCGCTTTAATCCAGCAAGCTTTCCCAGCGTCGTACCGCTTGCCGAAATGATTTTCTGTTCGTTTCAAAGTCTCTTTATTACAAATCGATGAAAAAAGCATTTGACATTCATTAGATACAGGCATAGAATTACATCATAATCTAACAAACAGAAGGGGGAGAATGAGAATGGATGCGACTTGCGGAATGTGTACGTTACAAAACAAAAAGAGAGCGTCGTTCTCATTCGATTCCCTAGTCATTCTAAAAGTGATTTAGCCCAGGATTCTTACTTATTACAAGTAGAGTCCTCTTTCCGTTTCATTGGGCTCTCATTAAAGAATGAGCCTAATCACATAGGCTTGTTCTTTTTTTCGTTCAGTATGACAGGTAAATAATATAGATATGGAGTGGTTTGGATGACAGAAATGACACAGACAGCAGAACAAAAAGCGTTGAACATCGATTGGGAAAATCTAGGCTTCACTTATATCAAGACGGATTACCGCTTCATTTCTTATTGGAAAGACGGAAAATGGGACGATGGCGAAATGACGACCGACAACAAAGTCCACATCAGCGAAGGGTCTCCAGTACTGCACTACGGCCAATCCTGCTTCGAGGGGATGAAGGCGTATCGTACAAAAGACGGCAGCATCAACCTGTTCCGTCCGGACGAAAATGCCAAGCGGATGATCAACAGCTGCCAACGCCTGTTGATGCCTGAGTATCCGGTGGAAAAATTTGTCGAAGCCGCTAAAGCGGTAGTCAAAGCCAATGAAAAATGGGTACCGCCATACAACACCGGCAGCACACTCTATCTGCGCCCTTACTTGATGGGTGTCGGCGACAACATCGGCGTCAGCCCAGCGACCGAATACATCTTCTCCATCTTCGCGATGCCGGTTGGCCCATATTTCAAAGGCGGCTTGACGCCAACGAACTTCATCGTGTCCGACTACGACCGCGCCGCTCCGCACGGCACGGGTGCAGCCAAGGTCGGCGGTAACTACGCAAGCAGCTTGTTGCCTGGTAAAGAAGCGCATGATCGCAACTTCAGCGACTGCATCTATCTTGATCCAGCAACGCACACGAAGATCGAAGAAGTGGGCTCCGCGAACTTCTTCGGCATCACGAAGGACAACCGTTTCGTGACGCCAAAATCACCATCGATCTTGCCGAGCATCACCAAATATTCCTTGTTGTATTTGGCTGAGCATCACTTGGGAATGGAAGTCGAAGAAGGCGATGTCTTCATCGACAAGCTGGATGAGTTCAGCGAAGCCGGCGCCTGCGGTACAGCCGCAGTCATCTCTCCGATCGGCGGCATCCAGTACGGCGACAATTTCCACGTCTTCAATTCCGAAACAGAAGTCGGACCTGTGACGCGCAAATTGTATGAAGAGCTGACCGGCATCCAATTCGGCGACTTAGAAGCGCCGGAAGGTTGGATCGTGAAAGTAGACTAAACTAGATAGATGGAAAGGCAGCTCTCCCGCAGCTTAGTTGCTGGCGGAGGGCTGTTTTTTTTTCGCGGTTATATAGTTTTGGAACAAACAGAATGTCGAATTCCCGGTGAGGGCTAGTTCATCGAGAATTCGCATCAAAATGAGAACAGATTTCCCGACGAGGTCCCGTTCACCGGGAATCAGCATCGAAACAAGACCTTATTTCCCGGCGAAGCCGTGTTCACCGGTAATTTTTCTGTATCCAAACCAATTTTTCCCGGGGAGGACCCAAGAAGGGGATCGTTTCCAAGCCATCTTCATCTTTCCACAGCTTTTCTGTGGCATTTCCAGCTGCTTTTGTCTATGATTAAGCTATAGATCTTGGCGGGAGGAAAAAGCAAATGAACGCATTAAGAAAATACATCAAGAATCCAAAAATTCGCCAAATCATGGTCCTTTTCCAGCAACATTGGGGCCGGATGGAAATCGGGCGACAGTCGGCTGAGATGGCGTACTATGTTTTGTTGGCGCTGCTTCCTACACTGTTGTTGCTGGGGAACATCATCCCGTTATTACCTTTGCCGCGGGAGCAGGTACTCTCCTACGTGGAGATGGCCCTACCGCTTGAAGTCAGCAATACACTCACCCCGATACTGGAACAATACTTGAACAGTGGCAGCAGTGGGGTCGTTTCATTCGGACTAGTGCTGTCGATCTGGACGGCGTCGAAAGCATTCAATGTCTTCCAGAACGTTTTGAATCAAGTGTACAACACGAAGATGCGGAAAAATTTCATCGTCCACAGAATCTTTTCGTTCGTGATCGCCTTTCTGCTTGTCGCCATGATTGCGTTTGTCGCTTTCCTGTTCATGTTCGGCAGGTATATCCGGGATTTCTTCGAAGAGTTTTTGTCCATCCAGTTGGACTTCATCACAGCCTTCGAAAATTTCCGCTGGATCGTTGCCTTTTTGATCATCGCCATTATCATGACAGTCATTTATTACGTGGTGCCGAATGTGCGCTGGTCATTTAAATATTCGCTACCGGGTGCAGCGTTCGCAACGATCGGCTTCCTCTTGATTTCGCAGCTGTTCTCCTTGTATGTCGGTGTCGCCGGCAATCAGGCCATCGGTAACAGTGCGATCGGGGTCGTGATCACGTTGCTGTTGTGGTTGTATCTGATGGGAACGGTGCTGATTCTTGGTGGCTTCTTGAATGTGATGCTGTACCATTACTTCCAGCCGTTGCCGGTCGCGCTGAAGGAAGAGAGCCGCTACTTAATCCGTTATTCGAAGAACGCATTGGCGCTGAGTGTCAACGAGCAATCTCTGAAACGGCGTCTGATCCGTAAAAAACTGCGTATCCAAACGAACAAACAGGCAGATATATGATCGAATCCAGAAAGACAGGGCAAAGAGGTTTAGGTTTTTTTAAACCTCGGCGCCTTTTTTTTTGTGCGAAGTTTCTATATAATGAAAGGATAGCACGCCTATTGTTTTTGAAAGAAAGGATTTAATCATGCGAAATCAACAAACTACGCAGAATGCGGATGTTTCGAAGATCGATTACGGCATTATCCTGTCCGTATTCCTTCTGGCCATCATCAGCGTCCTGACGATTTATTCAACGACCGTCCTGCAGACGGATGGTGACATCAGTACGACCATCATGCAGATCGTCTGGTATGGTATCGGCATCATCGCCGCCGCCATCGTGATGCATTTCGATTCTGAACAACTTTGGAAAGTTGCCCCGATCGCATATGGGGCCGGCATCCTGCTTCTGTTCCTGGTCCTGATCTTCTATGACCGCAATACTTACTATCTCCAAGGGGCAAAAAGTTGGTTCCGCTTCGGTGGGGTCACTTTTCAGCCGTCCGAAGTCGTGAAAGTTGCGCTCATCATCATGTTGGCGCGGGTCATCACCGAACACAATATGCAGATTGATGACCGGACCGAAAAGACCGACATGAACCTGCTGCTGAAGATCGCCATGTGGTCGGCGCCGCCGCTCCTTTTGGTCATCCTGCAGAACGACCTCGGTACGACACTCGTTTTTCTGGCGATCATCATCGGCATGACGTTCCTTTCCGGTGTATCCTGGAAAATCCTGCTTCCCGTATTCGGGACGATCGGGGCCCTCGGAACGCTGCTCATCTACTTGGTCGTCTACAACCGCGAAGTGCTCCTGAATTTCGGTTTCCAGAATTACCAATTCGCCCGGATCGATTCCTGGCTCGACCCGTTTGGGGACAGTACCGGGGATGCCTATCAATTGGCGCAAAGCATGAAAGCGATCGGATCAGGCAAACTGTTCGGCAAAGGCCTTGGCGTTTCCGAAGTCTACGTGCCGGTGCGCGTCTCCGATATGATCTTTTCCACTATCGGCGAGAATTTCGGTTTCATCGGCGGTTGTTTTCTCATTTTTATCTATTTTCTGCTGATTTACCAAATGATCCGCATCTGTTTTGACACGAAAAATGAATTTTATGCCTACATGGCGACAGGCGTCATCATGATGATCCTGTTCCACGTATTGGAAAATATTGGCATGACGATCGGGTTGTTGCCGATCACCGGTATCCCGTTGCCGTTCATCTCGCAAGGTGGCTCGGCGCTACTCGGCAATATGCTGGGGATCGGACTGGTCATGTCGATGCGCTACCATTACCGCAGCTACATGTTCTCGGAAGAGGACGAACATTTCGGAATCTGAATCTAAACCCAAGGAGGCACTTATATGATCACAATTTACCAACATCCCCAATGCTCGACCTGCAAAAAAACGCGCGCTTGGTTCGACGAAGAAGGCATCGCCTACGAATTGAAGGACATCCGTGAAGAGCGTCCCGATCGTGAAAGCATCCGCCAAGCGATTGCATCCGGCAATTTGACGCTTCGCCGTATGTTCAACACGAGCGGGAATCTGTACAAGGAAATGCAACTGAAGGACAAACTCGACAGCATGGAACTTGAAGAAGCGCTTGACCTGCTGGAATCGGACGGCATGCTGATCCGACGGCCATTCGTAACGGACGGCACACAGATCACGGTCGGCCACGATGAAGAGAAATTTAGCACGACCTGGAAATAAACGAAGGAGGGAAAAACATGACTGAAAATACAGTGAAATACAGTGAGAACGGCTTCTGGATCAAAAAGGAAGCGGACAAATACATCGTCGGCCTATCCGAAAAAGGCCAGGACGATCTGGGCGAAGTCAGCTTCATCGATCTTCCTGAAACGGGCGCAATCAAAACGACCGACACGCTGATCGGCGTCGAAGCCGCTAAAGCGATGACCGACCTGGCTTCTCCATTGGCCGGTACGGTTACGGCAGTCAACGAAGCATTGGAAAACAATCCGGAGAACCTGAACAGCACAGATGCAGCAATGAACTGGATCGTCGAGCTGACGGACGTATCTACTGAAGATTTCGAAGCTTTGCAGAATGAATCCGGACTTTAGAAGAATGTGAAAAGATGAAAAGGCAAGCATGCGGACATCGTGTCCGAGTGCTTGCCTTTTTGATTTTTAATTGTGTTCCGGCGAAGGCCGGGTCGGCCGGAGGAGCCGGCCAGGAACTGTTCTTTTCTCCTGTGAGAGGGATTTAGCCGGAGGAAAACGGATTATCCTGTGCGATCCTCCGGCGAACGTTTCCTCACCGGAGGACGCGAAACTATTCCGCCACCAACTCCGGCCAAGGTTCCCTCGCCGGAGCTGGTGACCCGAAACCCGAGATCCGAATCCGAAAACCGAAATCCTCCTAGCGCGCAGCCCGCGCGACCAGATCCTCAAAGAACAGACGCATGTTTTTAGCTTCCGGTATCATCGTCTCCGGGTGCCATTGGATGGCGAGGATGCTTTGTTCCGGATCAGTCGCTTCAACGGCTTCAACAAGACCATCAGGGCTGTATCCGACCGGCTGCAAACCTTTGGCAACAACTTTCAACGCTTGATGGTGGAAGGAATTCACCGACAGTTTTTCACCGACCAGTTCGTGGAGGTGGCTGCCTTCCATCACGATGACGGAGTGGGTCGCATATTTGAAATCTGTCTTTTGTTGATGCTGGATACGCATTTCCGGATATTCATGCGCAAGGTCCTGATACAGGCTGCCGCCCATCTGGACGTTCAATATCTGCAAGCCGCGGCAAACGGCCAGGATCGGTTTCTTCTGTTTCAAGGCTTCCTCTATTAACGCCATTTCGAAATCGTCGCGCAAAGGGAAGGTAGCGCCGATATGCAAGCTGGGTTCTTCGCCGTAAAAGTTCGGGGAAACATCCTGTCCGCCCGTCAATAATAACCCGTCGATTTTGGCGATGTAGTCCGCTGCCGTTTCGGGCGCGCCGATCGGAATGATCAGCGGATTGCCTCCTGCAGCCTGGACCCCTTTCACGAATCCGATGGGGGTGTAGGCGACGGATATCCCTGAGAAAGCCGGGACAGCTTCTAGTAATTGGTTGCCGGTTATGCCGATTAATGGTCTCATATATGTTGTCTTCCTTTCGCTGATGGCTGATTTTTATCATTTTACCGCACAATTGAGAATATGGGAAAGAATCGTCCTTATGAGTGGACAAAACGGGTCGATAGTTTATAATGATTATAAATTGAAAAAAATTATCGTTGATTAAATGGGTTTTCATAATGATTCCATTGCGAAAGGTTTTCAATTGGGTTAAAATAGTCGTAGTGTTAATAATGAAGGTTCGATTAAAATATATAGATTGTGAGGAGTTAATTTATGTCTACTTTAGAAATAATAGATCTGCATGTCTCCATTGAGGATAAACAAATTTTGAAGGGTGTCAACCTGGTGATGAACACCGGTGAAATCCATGCCATCATGGGGCCGAACGGTACAGGTAAATCGACTTTGTCACAAGCAATCATGGGTCATCCGAGCTACACGATCACGCAAGGCCAAGTTCTGTTGGACGGCCAAGACGTGACGGAAATGGAAGTTGACGAACGCGCACGCGCAGGCCTGTTCCTGGCGATGCAATATCCGAGCGAAATCGCCGGCATCACGAATGCTGAATTCATGCGCGCGGCCATCAATGCCCGCCGCCCGGAAGACGACAAAATTTCGGTCATGAACTTCATCAAAAAATTGGACGAAAAAATGGAAATCCTGAACATGCCGGAAGAAATGGCTGAACGCTATTTGAACGAAGGCTTCTCAGGTGGAGAAAAGAAACGCAACGAAATCCTGCAGTTGATGATGATCGAACCGAAATTCGCGATCCTTGACGAAATCGACTCCGGTTTGGATATCGATGCTTTGAAAGTCGTTTCCAAAGGCGTGAACCTGATGTCCGGTCCCGACTTCGGCGTCCTGATCATCACCCACTACCAACGTCTCTTGAATTATGTACACCCTACATTCGTCCATGTCATGATGGACGGCCGCATCGTGAAATCCGGCGACGCCAGCTTGGCAAAACGTCTGGAAGCGGAAGGCTACCGCGGCATCCGCGACGAATTAGGTCTAGATATCCATTTGGATGAAGAATAGGAGGACGTCACATGCTGAACGAAGAAAAAACGTCCTTGTTGGATGCGGTTCGCCTGTTTTCCATTGAAAAGGAAGAACCGGAATGGATGCGCAGCAAACGATTGGAATGGCTGGAAAAATACGAAGAGCAGGCTTTCCCATTGATGGAACGCATCAGCTACCACCGCTGGCCGCTCCTTGACACAACCATCTCTGCTGGTGCATACGGCGAGGAATTGGTGAACAGCCAAGGTCTCCAATACGACTTGGGCGATACACCGAAAATCGTGCAATACGGAAATGTGACGCTTATGGAGCAATTGCCGCAGCATTTGATCGATCAAGGCGTCATTTTCACCGACTTATATACAGCTGCTCAGGATTATCCTGAACTGGTCCAAGAATACTATATGACAATAGCCGTGAAACCGGAAGAAGACCGTTTCACCGCTTTCCACACAGCCTTCATGAACAGCGGCGTCTTCCTTTATGTGCCGAAGAACGTCGTCATCGAAGAGCCGTTGGAAGCTCTGTTCATCCAGAATTCCCACGTGAAGGAAAGCTTCGTCAAACACGTGCTTCTGGTCGCCGACGTGAACAGCTCCGTCAAATACGTGGAGCGCTACGAAACCGAAGGCAACGAAAAGAACAGCGCCAACATCATCGTCGAAGTCATCACGAAAACCGGCGCGCAAGTCAAATTCTCTGCAGTCGACACCATTGGCGAAAACACTTCAGTCTACATCAATCGCCGCGGCCACCTGTTGAAGGACTCCTCCATCGATTGGGCGATTGGCGTCATGAATGACGGCAATGTCATCTCCGATTTCGATTCCGATCTGATCGGCGACGGCTCCCACAGCGAAATCAAAGTCGTTGCAGTTTCTACCGGCAGACAAGTGCAGGGCATCGATACCCGCGTCACGAACTACGGCAAGCACTCGATCGGCCATATCCTGCAGCACGGGGTCATCATGGACCGTTCGACTTTGACCTTCAACGGCATCGGCCACATCATCAAAGGCGCGAAGGGCGCCGATGCGCAGCAAGAAAGCCGCATCCTGATGCTGTCCGATAACGCCAGAGGGGATGCGAACCCGATCCTGTTGATCGACGAGAACGACGTCACAGCCGGCCATGCCGCCAGCGTCGGACGCGTCGATCCGGAAGAGATGTTCTATCTCCTTTCCCGCGGTATCCCTAAGGCAGAAGCAGAGCGTCTGGTCATCCGCGGATTCCTGGGTACGGTCATCGCGGCCATCCCGGTCAAAGAAATCCGTGAAGGCCTGGTAGAGATGATCGAAAGGAAGTTGATGAAACTTTGATCGATGCTAAAAAAATCAAACAAGACTTCCCGATCCTTTTCCAGACCGTGAACGACGAGCCGCTGATCTATCTGGACAACGCGGCCACTTCACAGAAGCCGAAACAGGTGCTGGAAGCCATCCAACACTATTATGAGTTCGACAACGCCAATATCCACCGCGGCGTCCATACTTTGGCGGAACGCGCGACTTCAGCCTATGAAGCCGCCCGCGAAAAGCTGCGCCGCTTCATCAATGCCGCTTCGACGAAGGAAGTCCTTTTCACCCGTGGCACGACGACCGGCCTGAACTGGGTTGCTGTCGGCTTTGGCGATCTGATCGTCGAAGAGGGCGACGAAATCTACATCACGCCGATGGAGCACCACTCCAACGTGGTTCCTTGGCAACAGTTGGCGAAACGCAAGAAGGCCAAATTGGTCTACTTGCCGTTGACTGCAGACGGCTTCGTCGATGTCGAAAAATCGGCTGAAGTCGTCACTGCAAAAGGCAAAATCATGTCGGTCTGCCACTCCTCGAACGTGTTGGGAATCACCAACCCGATCAAGGAACTGGCCGCATTGATCCACCAGCACAACGGCTACATGGTCGTGGACGGCGCCCAATCGACGCCGCACATGAAAGTCGATGTGCAGGCATTGGATGCCGATTTCTATGCTTTCAGCGGACACAAAATGCTCGGTCCTACCGGATCCGGCGTGCTTTACGGCAAAGAAGCCTTGCTTGAAAAAATGGAGCCAGTTGAATTCGGCGGCGAAATGATCGATTTCGTCTATGATCAGGAAAGCACCTGGAGTGTTCTGCCTTGGAAATTCGAAGCGGGCACACCGAACATCGCCGGTGGAATCGGCCTTGGCGCTGCCGTCGACTATCTGGAAGCGATCGGCATGGATGCCATCGAAGCCTACGAGAAGGAAATGGTGCGCTATGTGCTGCCGAAACTGCAGGCAATCGAAGGCATCACTGTCTACGGCCCTGCCGATCCGGAAAAGCATACGGGCGTCATCACCTTCAATTTGGAAGGGATCCATCCGCATGACTTGGCTACCGCTTTCGACATGGAAGGCATCGCTGTACGCGCCGGCCACCACTGCGCGCAGCCGCTGATGCGTTATTTGGACGTATCTTCGACAGCCAGAGCGAGTTTCTATTTCTACAACACATTCGAAGAGGCCGATCAATTCATCGCCTCCTTGCATAAAATAAAGGAGTTTTTCAAAGATGGCTTTATCTAAACTAGAAAACCTATACCGCCATGTCATTCTTGACCACTCCAGTCATCCGCACAATTACGGCACCTTGGAAAATGCCGACGAACAGATCGAACTGAACAACCCGACCTGCGGCGACGTCATCACACTGCAATTGGCGATGGATGGCGACATCATCAAGCAAGCCAAATTCTCAGGCCACGGCTGCAGCATCAGCACAGCCAGCGCCAGCATGATGACGGACGTGGTCATCGGCAAGACGAAAGCAGAAGCTTTATGCTTGGCGGAAGAATTTTTTCTGCTAGTGCAGGACAAAATAGAGCCGAACGAGAAGCACCTCGGTGAAGCGATCGTCCTGAACGGCGTCGCGAAATTCCCGGCCCGCATCAAATGTGCCACTTTGGCTTGGAAGGCTTTGGAAAGAGCAATTCTCCAAGACAAAAAAGAAAAAGGGGAAGAACAAGCGGAATCCCCGCATGAAGGAGAGATCTTATGAGCGAAGTACCAGTAGTTGACGATTATAAATTTGGCTTTCATGACGACGCAAAAATCATCTATTCCACCGGAAAAGGACTGACTGAAGAAATCGTCAGGGAAATATCCGAATCAAAAGAAGAGCCGGAATGGATGTTGGATTTCCGTCTGAAATCATTGGAAGCCTACCATAAATCAACGTTGCCGAAGTGGGGACCGGATTTATCCCATCTGAAATTCGACGAAATCACCTATTTCCAGAAGGCAACCGATAAAGTAGCCAGAACCTGGGAAGATGTGCCTGACGAAATCAAGGAAACCTTCGAAAAAATCGGGATTCCTGAAGCTGAGCGCGCATATCTGGCCGGCGTAACGGTCCAGTATGAGTCGGAAGCTGTCTACCACAACATGAAGGATGAGTTCGAGAAATTGGGCATCATCTTCACCGATACGGACACTGCCCTGAAGGAATATCCGGAAATCTTCAAGGAATACTTCGCCAGCATAGTACCGCCGACGGACAACTTCGAAGCGGCCTTGAATTCGGCTGTTTGGTCGGGTGGCACGTTCATCTATGTGCCGAAAGGCGTCATCTGCGATGTGCCGTTGCAGACTTACTTCCGTATCAACAACGAAGGCTCCGGCCAATTCGAGCGCACACTGATCGTCGTCGACGAAGGCGCCAGCGTCCACTATGTCGAAGGCTGTACCGCACCGACCTATTCAGCCGACAGCCTGCATTGCGCAGTCGTTGAGATCCTCGTGAAGAAGGACGCCTACTGCCGCTACACGACCATCCAAAACTGGTCAGGCAACGTCTACAACCTTGTAACGAAACGTGCTGTAGCCTTGGAAAACGCGACGATGGAATGGATCGACGGCAACTTGGGGTCAAAAGTTACTATGAAATACCCGAGCGTCATCCTGAACGGACGCGGCGCCAAAGGAACCATGCTTTCCGTAGCCTTCGCCGGCAAAGGCCAGCAGCAGGATACCGGCGCAAAAATGATCCACAACGCACCGTACACGTCCAGCTCGATCGTCTCCAAGTCGATCGCCAAAGACGGTGGGGCAGTGAACTACCGCGGACAAGTGAAATTCGGTAAGAAATCGGAAGGATCGATTTCGCATATCGAATGCGACACGATCATCATGGACGACATCTCCACTTCCGACACGATTCCGTTCAACGAAATCCACAACGGCAATGTCTCTTTGGAGCACGAAGCGAAAGTTTCCAAAATCTCCGAAGAGCAGCTGTACTACCTGATGAGCCGTGGCCTCAGCGAATCCCAAGCGACCGAAATGATCGTCATGGGCTTCGTGGAGCCATTCACCAAAGAACTTCCGATGGAGTATGCAGTCGAGTTGAACAGACTTATTGCATATGAGATGGAAGGGTCAGTAGGATAAGACATAAAAGAGGTTCAAAAACGTTGATATACGTTTTTGAACCTCTTTTTAAGTGCGTTTAACTCGGATTTTGCGAATAGTTCTGCTGTTATTTTTTCTCTTTTTACATTTGCTGTACACACAGGATATTCCCAAATTTCCTAAGGACCTCTAGCAACATAAATTGGTGAATTCATTATTTATAAGGAATTCGTCTTTTCCGAAGTATTCCCATTATTATTTTTTCCAACGAGCGACATTTCTCACTGAAAAGGGCAAATTGGATTTTTTTCAAGGTCCCATCCACTTAAGGTTACCCAGAAATGGATGCTGTCAAACTGTTCGTCAAAAGTAATCTGTTCATCATCGATGGAGACGCGGGGCAGGAGCTTCTTGATTTCCCATTATCGACTATTTTGCACTTCAGGTGTATGATACTCTGTAAAGTAACAAGCATTAGAGAGGAGTACAGATAAATTGATTATAGAGAAAGTACAAATACAAAATTTCAGATTATTAAAAGATTTTGAATTGGATTTAAAGGAAGGACTTTCGTTGATTGTGGGTAAAAATAATTGTGGAAAGACCTCCATCTTAACGGTTATGGAGAAACTTTTTAATTCTAATAATAGCGATTTCAGGTGGGAAGATTTCAATCTTGAATTCCAAGAATATTTTCGCCAAGAAGTATTAAACTACACTCGACGAGAAGGCGAAACCCAAAATTTTGGTGGAATTAAGATGACGGTTTTCATCAAATATAACCAAAATGATTCCTACGCGAATATACAAAATTTTATGATGGATCTGAATCCTGATAACAATGTTATCGTATTAGAGTTCTATTACTCTTGTAAAGAGGACAAGATTCAAAAATTACAAAATGATTTATTAGTCTCAAAAATAACTAACGCCGACACTGATTTCGATAAATTTACTAAGTTTATGAAAAAAAATTCTTCAAAATATTTTTCTTTAAGCAGATATTCTAGAGGATATGATATTGAGAGTAAAAGCCTTACTATGGATTTTTCAGAAGAACTAAAAATGAGTGAAATAAAAAAACTAATTCGTTTCAAATACATAAAGGCAAATCGAGATGCTTCGAATAAGGCGAACGACCATTCATTATCTAATTTATCTGCAAATTACTATAAACTAAAAAAAGATTCAGAAACAGTAGTACTAGATGATCTTCAAAAAATTATTGAAGAAACAGATAAGGAATTAAACAAAGTGTATAACGGTCATAACGGTAGTCAAGGAATATTTTCAGAGATTATTAGTAGTGTTAATACTTTTGGCGGACATTCAGATGAAACCCGTATAACTATCCAATCCTCCATTGAAGATAAGGATTTATTAAAAGACAACACTACACTTTATTATGAGCATTCCGGCAAACATCTACCAGAGAGTTATAATGGTCTTGGATATCTCAATCTTATTGGGATGATTTTTGAGATTGAGACTATTATCGCTGACTTTTTCGGTGAAAATGATCCTTCTGACATAAACATACTCTTTATTGAAGAGCCTGAAGCTCATACCCATCCTCAGCTACAGTACATATTTATAAAAAACATAAAAAAATTAATCGAATCCAGAAGAATTAAAAACGGAATAACGTTAGGATTACAAACAATTATAAGCACGCACTCTTCTCATATTGTATCTGAATGTAATTTTGACGATATTCGATATCTAAAAGTTGAGTCAAATGGGATAAAATCAAAAAACTTTGAAAGTCTTAAAAGTGATTATGCTTCGGATCCTCAGGCATTTAAATTCGTCAAGCAATATCTAAATTTAAACCGATCCGAACTATTCTTTGCTGATAAAGCTGTCTTTATTGAGGGGGATACTGAAAGAATCTTATTGCCCGCTATGATGCAAAAAATTGACGAAGTGGACTCTGAATCGCTTCCCCTGTTATCGCAAAATATTTCTATAATTGAATCAGGCGCGTATTCTCATAAGTTTCTACCATTGATGAAGTTTATCGGGTTGAAAGTCTTGATTATTACTGACATTGACGGAGCAAAGAAAAATGGGAATGATAGATTAGAAAGCTGCTCTCCTGAAGTTGCGACACATACTACAAACGCTTCACTGAAATTTTTCTACGATCTTTTAGACGATGAGGAACATCTGGACACGCTTAAAAATCGTACTTTTGAAAATAAGATTTTTGACAATCAATACTGTGTCTTATATCAAACGCTTGATCACTCATATCAAGCTAACAGCTTCGAAGATGCATTCATTTGTACTAATCTTGATTTTATTCATGCCAATAAAGGTAAGTTTAAACAAGGACTTAAAAATAGAGGGAGAATCGACACTGATTCAAAAAACTATTATGAAATTGCTCAAAATTGTATAAATAAAAAATCAGCATTCGCAACTGAGATTCTCTACTTCGATCGAGCAACAGATGACAAAACATGGCAAGTTCCTACTTATATTAAGGAGGGATTAACATGGCTGAAAGAACAATAGAGCCAGAAGTACATTCAGCTCTACAATGCATTGAAAACAATCAAAATTTTATCTTGACAGGTGGTGCTGGGAGTGGGAAAACCTACTCACTAATATCACTAATTGAAGAAATTAGTGTGCGCTATCCAACGAAATCAATATCTTGTATTACATATACTAACAATGCTGTGGCAGAAATACGCTCGAGAATTTCTAACGAGTACTTGTGGGTTTCCACAATCCACGAATTTATTTGGCATATGATTTCTAAATTCCAAGCGGAAATTAGAGAAACGATAACTGAACTAGTAAATGACACTACTGACAAAACGGATTTATTTAAAAAACCTAAAGGTTTTGATGAAGGTATAACATTTGAGGTTGAATTTTTTAATAATAAAAATATTATTTATGAAGAATATTATAGTCTAAGTTCTGACAAAGAAAGCAAAATTAGTCATGATCACATTTTGGTACTTGCAGAAGCAATGTTTAGAAAATATCCGAAATTATCAGATATTCTAAAAGATAGTTCAAATTTTATTTTTGTTGATGAATACCAAGATACTAGCCCTTTAATAAAAGAGATTTTACTCACTCATTCTGGCAATAATAGTGACAAAGATTGTATTATTGGTTTTTTTGGTGATGCTATGCAAGCAATTTATGACACTGGGATTGGCCACATTGAAGATGAATCTATAGTGCGAATCGATAAAATACAAAATCGTAGAAACCCACAGTCTGTTATTGACATAGCTAATAAGCTACGTGATGATAAAATTATACAAGAGCCGTCTGAAGATTTAAATGCACCTAATATGCAGCTTGGAAGTATAATTCAAGGTAATGTAAAATTCGTCTATGCAGACAATATTGATATTCTTGAGAATTTAAAAGCCAAAGATATTTTTACTGATTGGAATTTTAATGAGGGTGAACACACTAAAGAGCTTTGGCTTACCCACAAATTCAATTCAACTAAAGCAGGGTTTAGTCAACTTTTTGAACTGTATAATTCTGATTTGATTTTTGAAATGATTCAAAAAATTAAAAAAAAAATATCAAATGGAGATATAAGCCCAGACAATAAAAATTTTGAAGAAATCTCAGAAGAAGCAGCGATTACTAAAGGGAAAGGGATTTTGATTCTTGATATAATCAAGGGAAATTCTAAATATAATAATTTTTATGAAACTTTTAAATCATCCCCTTGGCAGGTGATTGAGAATAACTATATTGATAGTGATTCTTTATTGTCATATAAGTTTAATGGTCTAAAAGGCTTTTATGAAGCTGGTACCAAAAGAGATAAAATTTTACGTAAGCTTGATGATGTTTTTGAACTGTTCGAATTATACAAGTATAAAAAGTATAATGCTTTCTTAAGAAAAACGAAATTCAAAATTTCTAACTATGCTGATAAGAAAAGATTAAGCGATGAGATGAACATATTGTCGAATAATATTGACAAAACGATTGAGGAAGTAATCAGCTCTGCTAATAAAGCCTTACGGATAGAAAATGATGTTTTTTTTGATGAGTTCATAAACACTCAAGGAAATTACTTATGGGAACGTATCAAAAAGATACCATTCAAAGAATATATGAAGTCAATTGAATACCAACGAGAATATTTGCCTTTTGCAACGCAGCACAGTGTAAAAGGTAGTGAATATGACAATGTTCTAGTTATTTTAGATAATGGTAAATGGAATCAATATGATTTCAGGACTCTTTTTGGTTCTGGTAGCGTAAATGAAGGAGTAATAAATAGAAGCAAGAAATTATTCTATGTATGCTGCACAAGATCAATGAAAAATTTAGTCGTGTTTATGCCTACAGATGACCCAGGAATAATTGAATCTGCTATAAAAATGTTTGGAAATGAGAATATAGTTAATGGAAATGATATTAGTTGAACAAATTAAGAAGTTCTCTTTCACCGAATTTAAAGTAACCCCTAGTTATAAAAAAACAGCACACTCCAAAGTGCCCAATACTAATAGCCGTATACGATGCGAATTTTTCGCGAATATACGGCTATTTATTATTTTACATAGCATGTAGCTTTGATAATTTTTGACCATGGCAAGCAGGGCTTCAAAAAAGTTGAATTTTGGTGGATATCCAGGTTCAAAAAAATTAGAAATAGGTTCTTGCAATATTTTGTAGAAATCGATACCGTTGCTTTTGGATGTTTCTGCAAGACACCAGAACGTAACAGGAAAACAACTATGTAGAATGGAAGAATCAGTAGAATAATACTTAAAATAAAAAGCGGCAAACGTTGAAATGATTTCCTGTGCCGGATATCATTTCAACGTTTGCCGGTTTTTTGCGTG
Organism: Trichococcus shcherbakoviae; assembly: GCF_963666195.1. Lineage (NCBI taxonomy): Bacteria > Bacillati > Bacillota > Bacilli > Lactobacillales > Carnobacteriaceae > Trichococcus > Trichococcus shcherbakoviae. Next base: position 472,024 of record NZ_OY762653.1, on the reverse strand, counting down.
TTTCGGACGATCGGGATGATCATCGGGAGAATTTGAACAGGGCCGGACCTCCGGCCAAGGCCCCTTCGCCGGAGGTCAACACCGAAAATGGATTTTCACCTCCGATTAGGACCACTCCACCGGAGGAGGGCGGGTAATCTCCGGCGAGGAACCGGCAACCGGAGCAGAGCAAAAAAAACGGACCTCGCTACTCCGGTTGCCTTGCGATCCAAGCAATCCCACCCAAGATTCCACACAAAATAAAATAACCATGGTTACGCTTCATTTTTTATTTTCATAATCAAAAGCACGATATTTACGAATTAAAGTATCAAGAAGGCACAACATATTGTGGAAGGACGGGACAGTGAGGTATTCTATTGGAAATTCAAGAAGTTCAGAAAGTTCTGACAGTAATGAATTTAACGAAATGTGAGAGGAGGGAATAAAATGTCAAGTTTCTTTAGTTGGGATCTAGTGTGGGAGTTTTTTCCAAAAATTCTCAGTGCGTTGCCCGTGACATTGTTGATTGTAGGCATTGCGACTTTTGTAGGCTTGGTGTTAGGAAGTTTTATTGCGTTCATACGGGTGGAAAAAATACCGATATTGAATCAAATCGCCGCAGTATTTGTTTCCTTTATTCGCGGGACGCCGATTCTTGTCCAGTTATACATCGTTTATTACGGTGTGCCCAGCCTCTTACAGGCGATCCAGATTGATGTGTCATCATGGGACAAAATTATTTTCATCTACATTACCTACGGATTGAATACCGCAGCGTTTCAATCAGAAACCATCCGGGCCGCAATCTTGAGTGTACCCATCACACAGAAAGAAGCAAGCATTGCTTGTGGACTGACGAAGTCGCAAATGTACCTGCGTGTCATTCTTCCGCAAGTTGTGCTTGTGGCATTACCATCATTCGGTACAACCACTGTCGCTTTGCTGCAGGATACCTCGTTGGCATTTACGATCGGGATCGTGGATGTGGTAGGGAAAGCGCGGGCCATTGGTGCCGTGACCTACCATACATTGGAAGGCTACGTAGGCGCAGCGATCTTATTCATTACATTGAGCATTATTCTTGAACGAGTCTTTGACGTGTTGGAGAAACGGATGAATTTCGCAGAAGCGAAAAAATCGTCGTTTCAACTACCAAAGTTATTACTATTTAAAAATAAAAAGGTTCAAATCAAACAGGTTCAAAAAATCGAGACAAATTTGAAGGAGGAATTATTATGAAAAAATCAACAGTGGGTTTTGGAGCAAGTTTATTGATGGCAGGGGTTATCTTGGCTGGGTGCGGCAGCGGCTCTGCTGAAACCGAGAGTGCAGCAGACAGCGGCGCGACAGAGATCAAAGTAGGTACTGGGAATGAGGCTCTGCCATATGCTTATTTGGACGAAAATGGCGAATATGATGGCTATGATGTCGCTGTAGTAAGGGCCATTGATGAAAAGTTGACGGATTACACGTTTGTTTTTGAAGGAGCGGACTTCCCGACAACCTTGTCAAATTTAGAGAGCGATAAAGTTCAGATGGCGGCCTTCGAACTTGAAGTAAACGCAGAGCGCCAAGAAAAATTTGTATACGGGGATGTCGGTTACGTGGTATGGGATACGTACATTGTTTCGGACCCAGATGCAGGAACGGTTTATGAGTCCTTTGACGATCTTGCCGGGAAAAAAGTCTACGCCACAACTGCAACGAACCAGGCAGCAATGGCTGAAACCTATTTAGAAGAAAACCCCGATGCTTTCGAATTAATTTATGGCGAATACAATAACGAACAGATCGTTCAAGCGATTACTTCAGGAGCAGTCGATGCATCATTAGCGCCAAAATATCAAGTTGATAACTGGAACCGTTCCTTCGATGAAAACTTAGCGATCGGCAGCGAACCAGTCCACAACTCAGACGCTTACCTGCTGTTCAATAAAGAAACCGATCAAGCCTTCATCGATGCCGTGAATACAGCATTAGAGGAATTAAAAGCGGATGGAACCATTAAAGAACTTTCCGAAGAATACTTAGATGGTGATTACGTTCCAGAATAAGAAAGGATGAGGGCCATGAGTTTCAAATTTGAGGTGATGATCCAATCATTGAAAGTATCAAGCCAATACATTGGCACAACATTATTCATGGCCATCACAGCGATAGTCATCGGCGTTATTTTAGGGTTAGGGATAGCGCTGATCCGGCTGTATCGCATCAAAGGATTGAGCCAGTTTTTCCAAGTAGTTGTAACTCTGTTGAAAGGCATTCCGATGGTATTGATCATTCTCGCTCTGTACTTGGTCGCTTCCAAACAGTTTGATGTTTGGTCGGAATCCATGAATTGGTCACTGCGGTTCAGAGATTTCAACATGGTATGGATCGCCATTTCCGCACTGAGTCTGTTGGCAACGATCAACAGCAGCGAAATTTTCCGAGGTGCATTTGCGGCTATCAAAAAAGGGCAGTTCGATGCCGCCAAATCGATGGGCATGACAAACCTGCAAACGATTCGCCGGGTTCTGTTGCCGCAAGCAATCCCTATCTCTTTACCGATGTTCAGTAATTTATTGATTGGCCTTGTTAAGGCCTCTTCCTTGGCCTCGATGGTCAGTGTCGTCGATGTGTTTGCAGCTGCGAAGATCACAGCCCAGCAAAACTACCGCTTCCTGGAAGCCTATGTGGCGGTAGCGGTCATCTATTGGGGAATCAGCCTGGTGATCGAAAAAGGTGCGCAAGTTTTGGAAGCGCGCATGACACGTAAATTGAGGAGGGCGATTGTATGATGGAAGTACGCAATATCCACAAGCGCTTTGGCAAGCAAGAAGTCCTCAAAGGCATCGATATGGATGTTGCCAAAGGTGAAGTCGTCACCCTTCTGGGGCCAAGCGGTTCCGGCAAAACAACCTTCCTCCGCTGTCTGAATTTTTTGGAACGGGCAGATGAAGGCAGCATTCTCCTGGGAGAAACCGAAACGATCGTTAATAAAGCCAATCCGAAAGAGATTTTGGCGCACCAACGCCAAACCGCGATGGTCTTTCAAAATTATGCGCTGTTCCATAACAAGACAGCGCGCGAAAATATTGTGATGCCGCTCTTGCTGACGAAAAAAAGGACCAAGCAGGAAGCGTATGAAGTAGCGGATGCTTTGCTGGAACAAGTGGGCTTAACCGAACGCAAAGATTTTTATCCCAGCCAATTATCCGGCGGCCAGCAGCAACGGATCGGAATTGCGCGGGCCTTGGCGTTGAATCCCAAAGTGATACTGTTCGATGAACCGACTTCAGCGCTTGATCCGGAATTGGTCGGACAGACACTGACGCTCCTGCGGGATATCGCTGAAACTGGCGCAACGATGGTGCTGGTGACGCATGAGATGAAATTCGCTTATGAAGTGTCTGACAAGATCGTCTTTATGGAAAACGGCCTGGTGGTCGAACAAGGAAGTCCTAAGGAAGTGTTTGAACAAACGAAAGAAGAGCGGACCAAAGCCTTTTTGGCCCGTTTCACAACCCAAATGGCTAGATAGAGGAGGAAATCAGATGGCATATCGTTTCGCAAATCGTATCAAGGAATTGAAAACATCTCCCTTAAGGGAAAATGCAAGTAAAAACATGGAACTCAAAGATGTGATCTCATTTGCTTACGGCTTTCCGCCGGTTGAAGCTTTTCCAATGGAGACCCTCCAAAAAATTTCGCAAAAATTATATACAGAAGTCGATCCGGAAACGTTTTTGCAATATGGTGCCTCAGAAGGCTATCCTTTGCTGCGCAAGCTGGTCAAAGAAAGGTTGGCGGCAACCGCCAATCTGCAGAATGAGGAACAGGTGCTGATTACATCGGGTTCCACCCAAGCGATGGATATCGCAGTGAAAGTCCTTTGTGATGAGGGAGACGTCGTGCTCTGTGAAGAACAAACCTTTTCAGGGGCGGTGAATGCGATCAAAGGCTATGGAGCCATTCCCGTACCGATCCCGATGAACGTCGCAGAAGAATCCGTCGATTTGGAAGCACTGGAAGAGCTGTTGCGTTTTGAGCAACGCATCAAGTTCATTTACCTCATTCCCACGTTCCAAAATCCATTGGGGACGTCGATTCCTCTGGAAAAACGCCAAGCCATTTACAGCTTGGCCCAAAAATATGATGTGCTGATTTTCGAAGATGACCCTTATGGCGATCTCCTGTACTACGGCGAACCGATCATAAAACTGAAGGAAATGGATACGGACGGGCGTGTCATGTATGCGGGTTCGTTTTCCAAAATTTTGGCACCCAGCGCAAGGCTGGGCTTCATCATGGCGCCGGATGAAATCATGGAAAAACTGGCTTTAGCCAAGCAAGTATCGGATTCCCATACCAATTTTTATTGGCAAGTGATGCTGGCGGAATTCATGCAGAATCATCAGTTTGAAGAACATGTCTCGGCGTTGAAGCAGTACTACAAGGGAAAATTTGAGGCGATGATTGCGGGTCTTGAAGCGTTGCCTGAAGACAAAATTCAGTTCATCAAGCCGACCGGTGGCTATTTTATCTGCTGCAAGATGGCGGATGAATTGGACCCGGAGACGTTCTATACCGCATTGGACGAAGCCAAGGTTGCCGTGATCCCTGGTAATATAATGAGCGTAGTGCAAGAAGGGTACGAACGTTATTTCCGTTTGAACTTCACCAAACCCACACTTTCGGAAATCGTGGACGGAGTAAAAGTAATCGGTGAAGCTTTGAAACAAGCGACACCTGCATCATCCAAACAAGTGATTTGAGGAGGATATTATGAGATTGATTTATTATGGGGTCAGTGCTGACGAGGAAAAATTCATCAAACGTTGGAGTTTCAGCAACAAGATACCCGTGACCATCATCAACGAAGGCATATCCAGTGAAAATGTCCATTTCGCCGGCCCCCATGATGGGGTCTGCCTGTATCCGAGTCCGGAAATGCGTCAGAGTGAGTTGCTCTACCGCAAACTGCGGGAGCAAGGCATCCACCAATTGTCGGTCAAATCGACCGGGGTGGATGGCATCAACTTTGAGTGGGCCCAAAAATATGGCTTGACCGTGACGAATGTTCCTGCCTACAGTCCCACTTCAGTCGGTCATTTTGCGATCATGTCGATATTGATGGTATTGCGGAATATCCCGACCGTGCTGCAGCCAAACTCATCCCGCAAAGCGGAAATCGGCCGGGAATTGCAGGATGTGACGGTCGGCATCCTGGGAACAGGACGGATCGGTGCTGTCGTCGCAGAAGGGATCCATGCTTTGGGCGGGCGCGTGATCGCCTCCAGTTCAGCAGAAAATCCGCGTTTGAAAGGGAAAATCAGCTACGTTTCTTTTGAGGAACTGTTGAAACAGTCGGATGTTCTGTCCATACACATCCCCTTAACTGAGGAATCCACTTATCTATTTTCAGAGGATACTTTTGCAAAAATGAAACCAGGTAGTTGTCTTGTGAACACGGCGCGCGGAAAAATTGTCGATACCGAAGCGCTGATCCAAGCTTTGGCAACCGGAAAGCTGGCTGGTGCAGCCTTGGATGCGCTGGAGGACGAGGAAAAGTATTTTTCCGTCGGTTGGGAAAAGAACCCTTATTATTCCCGCTTGATGGCCATCCCGAATGTCATGATCACGCCGCATATCGCTTACCATACCGAATTGGCTGTACAAGAAATTGTTGAGACCTCGTTGACCAATGCGCGGGATATCATAATCGCAGGAAGTTGCCGGAATACGATCTCGATCTGAGTACCAGAAAAGAAGGAGGAGATGAAGATGATCCAGGCGCAAATAAGCGGACTGAAAAAAAGCTTTGGTAAGAACGAAATATTGAAAAACGTAGGTTTGACCATTAATAAAGGCGAAGTTGTCTGCATTATCGGCCCGAGCGGCTCCGGCAAAACCACCTTCTTGCGTTGTTTGAATCTCTTGGAACGGCCGGATGCAGGCATGTATGAACTCGGTGACCTTCGCTATGACCTCAGCCGTATCGGTTCGCATCAGAGCCGGGAAATTGCCAGAAAAACGGCGATGGTTTTTCAATCCTATGAATTGTTCAGCCATATGACGGTGCTGCAGAATGTGATGGAAGGATTGGTTACACCCCGGAAAGTCCCGAAAAAACTGGCAGAAACGATTGCCACTTCTGTCTTGGAAAAAGTCGGGATGGCGGAAAAAGCGGGGATGTATCCGATCCAACTTTCCGGTGGACAACAGCAACGGGTCGGCATTGCCCGGGCGATGGCGTTGTCTCCAGAGCTTCTGTTGTTCGATGAACCCACATCCGCACTCGATCCGGAACTTGTCGGGGATGTGTTGAATGTGATGAGGCAATTGGCTGACACGGGTCAAACGATGATCATCGTTACCCATGAGATGCAGTTTGCACAAGAGGTGGCTGATAAAGTTGTGTTTATGGCTGATGGGGTAGTCGTTGAAGCAGGAACACCCTCAGAAGTCTTTGATGATCCTAAACAAGAGCGGACAAAACAATTCTTGATGCAAGTTCGTTTCAAAACAGCAGTCTGAGAGGGATGACACGTGGAATATACGGAAGTGAAAAGCAAGCTTTGGACCAAGGATTTCCTCTTGGTGAACTGCATTACGTTTTTGGCGATGACGGCAATCACGACCCAAATGGGAACGTTGCCCCTCTATGTGACTGCATTAGGCGGGTCAAAAGCGGTCGCCGGAAGCATCGTAGGGATTTTGGGTATATCGGCTTTGTTTTTCCGCTTGCCGATCGGAATATTATTGGATCGATACGGTCGCAGGCTGTTGCTAACAATCGGGTTAGCGATTCTTTTCCTTGATTTCGCTTTGCTGAATGTGCTGCAAACGCTGTTGATGCTGTTTTGTTTACGGTTGATCCAAGGAATCGGCAACAGCATCCAAGCAACAAGTGCTGCGACCATGGCGGCGGATTTGATCCCAAAGGAACAGTTATCCGCCGGCTTAGGGTACTTCAGCATCGCCCAGGCGGTCCCTGGCGCAATCGGCCCCTTGCTCGGGTTGGCGGTGGTGGAAGCATACGGATTTGAAGCCTTGTTTCGGGTGGCGCTTTTGTTGACAAGTTTGGCTTTTCTTTTAAGCTTTTTTATTAGTGCTGAATCGCCAAGAACACTATTTTTCGGAGAAAAGCCAAAGACGAAGGGCGGAGCGGCTGAAGCGTTGGCCATCATGGAGAATCGGGGCGTGATGTTTCCGAGCCTGATCATGTTTTTGATTTGCTTTGCGAATTCCGGTGTGATCGCCTTTATCGCGCAGTGTGCGATCGAAAAGAAAATAAGCGGAGCCGGCTACTACTTTACCGTGATGACGGTCGTCACGGTTCTGATCCGATTTCTCTTCCCCCAAATCTTGAAGCGCGTCAATCAAACGTTCTTGATTTGCGGCAGCATATTGAGCATCACTGCAGCGTTTGGCTTACTTGCTTTTGCCGATGATCTTGTTCATTTACTATTAGCAGCTGTGCTTTATGGAATTGGTTTTGCCAGTTTGCTTCCGGTCATGAATACGATTGTTTTGCAAAGTATTTCCGACCAAGAACGCGGACGTGCGATAGCGATTTTCTCGGCTGCTCTGGATGTAGCGTACGGAGGCGGGGCAATGCTTTGGGGCATCATCGCCAGTATGTATGGGTTTCAAATCATGTACCTCTTTTGTGGAGGGTTCGGTATAACCGCTCTGTTTGTTTACCTTTTGTTTGATGGCAGGAAGAGGAAAATGTCATAAAGCATGACACATCTTGTGAGCCCAACCTTGCAACTCTTTTCATTTCTTACTAAAATTAAGAAAATGATGAGAATTGTTAGGATGGAGGGGCCATTATGGATGTATTAGATCGGAAAATTTTGAATATTATGCAAAAAAACAGCAGGATTACTGTAAAACAAATTGCTGAAGAGTGTTTCATTTCGTCTCCTTCCGTGTCCGTGCGTTTGCAGAATTTGGAGGGTCTTGGGTATATCCGCACGTATCAAGCTGTTCTTGACCATCAGAAATTGGGCTTTTTGATCAAGGCCTATGTGAACTGTGCAGTCCCGGCAAAAGACAAAAAAGATTTTTACCGCTACATCGAAGAAATCCCCAACGTCGTGGAATGCGACTGCATCACGGGTGATTACTCGATGTTATTGAAGGTCTACTATTCCAACACGATCGAGCTTGATGAATTCATCACTGACCTGCAACGCTTTGGCGACACAAAAACGCATATTGTCTTTTCAACAAATGTCGGTCCCCGCGGACTGCAGATCCAAATAAACGAATAAGCAAAAACGCCGAGAGTTATTTTCGGCGTTTTTGCTTATTTTTTGTGTGCGGGGGGGGAGCCGCATCTCCGGGGAGCGATCGGCTGGCCGGAGAACAATACCGAAAACAACATTCATCTTCGATGAAGCCCGCTCCACCGGAGATGGGCGGGGAAAATGTGGTCCGTCCTCCTGCGAAGGCTGCTTCGCCGGAGAAGAGCAAGAAAAATAGATCGGTCTTCTGCGTGCCGTTCAAGCAAATGAATCCGAATTTTCCAAAGAGGCTGCCTCACAAAGAAAAAACAATGTTTCCGGATTTGATTCACCGGCGGATGCCGGTTCAACGGTAACTTTTGGTGTGTTTAAGATTGAATTGCCGGTGATGGGTGACACTTTGTTGAAAAACAGTATTTCCTTCTTGCCTCAGACGACAACCTAACGATAGGCTATAATAAATAGTGTTAGATGAATAGCTTATTTTTAAGTAAAGGAGCTTAGCCGTGTTAGATAACAAATTGGGAATAACGAATCAAGTTGAATTAGCGAAAGCGGAAGAACGAATTAGTAAAGCCAACGCAAAACGTTTATATGATTCCGGTGATATCAATAATCTGGAAATCGGTACATACAAAGGTTTAACAGATATTCATAAATATTTGTTTGATGATATTTATGACTTTGCGGGAAAGATCCGTACCGTGAATATTTCGAAGGGAAACTTCAGATTTGCACCCGTTAGGTACTTGGAAGTTGCTTTGAATCACATTGACAGTATGCCACAATCCACTATTGAGGAAATTGTAGCGAAATATGTTGAAATGAACATTGCGCACCCTTTTCGTGAAGCAAATGGACGCAGTACACGCATCTGGTTGGACTTGATTCTAAAGAAAGAACTGGGAAAAGTTGTAGACTGGAACTTAATCGACAAAGATAATTATCTGTCTGCCATGGAACGCAGCCCCGTCAATGACTTGGAAATCAGATACTTGATCAATAATGCCTTGACTACGTCAATTGATGATAGGGAAGTCTATATGAAAGGTATTGATGTCAGTTACTATTATGAAGGATACACAGAATATACAACTGATGATTTGTAGAGATGAACCCCGCCCTTCCTATACCTATCAGGTATAGGAAGATATTAATTTTAAGCATTAGACATACTTGACCAGTACGTTTATAGTACAGTTAGAAATTAAAGCACAAATATTGAAGGAGGGCAATTGTTGGTAACAGATCAGAAGCAACCAAGAATTTTACAACAAGCGTTGAATGGAGAACGGATAGTGGCTAACGATCCGCAGCTTGCACTAATTAGTGAAATTGTTTCCTTAAACGATAAATTACTGGCAGAATTTAATTCTGCCAACGACCGAACGACAGCTAAATCACTGTTAAATCAGATTACAGGAAAAATTGTGCCTGTTTCATCAACTATCAAGGCACCATTTCAAACTGATTTTGGTCGTCATATTTTTGTTGGTGAAAATGTATTTATAAATCGGGATTGCATGTTTGTTGATTTAGGCGGTATTTACATTGAGGATGATGTGTTGATTGGACCTCGAGTCACATTAGTTTCCGTTAATCATTTTGAAGACCCAAAACAAAGAAGGGACTTGCTTCCAAAGGCAGTGCGTATTAAAAGTAATGCTTGGATTGGAGCTGGCGCCACTATTTTGCCGGGGGTTACTGTTGGCAAGAATGCGATAGTTGGTGCTGGTTCAGTCGTCACAAAGAATGTTCCTGACAACGCGGTAGTTGCGGGAGTACCTGCAAAATATATTAGAGATATCCATATTGATTGAGCCCAGTTTATGACGAAGCAAATTAATATATTTCAAAAAGCAATCTTCTTGATTGCTTTTTTTTGGTAAAGAAAAACACTGTCCAGAATGCGATGTTCGATAAAACGCGATATAATTCTTATTGAGGAGTGATAAGAAAGCTACCCGACAATGATCAGATTTGCCAAGGAGCATACGCCAACACTATCTGACCCGTTAAATCCAAAATGGCCACTGATTGTTTACTCTTGACTTGGAGTCAACTCAAAGTCCTATACTTGTATTAATCAAAATGATTCGACGACTATAGAATCAAGAGAAGAGGAAAAAACATGGATGAACAACAAATTATTGCCTTGTACCGCGCGGTGAATCAAGCGATGGTTGCCAAAGACATAGACAAGCTGGATCGGATTCTTGCAGACGGCATGCATCTGGTCCATATGACGGGATATGACCAGACTAAAGACGAATGGTTTGCACAAATCAGAAGCGAACAGATGCGCTATTATTCGACCAAAGAAGAGAACATCAAGGACATCAAAATCGAGGGCAATAAAGCGAGCTTCATCGGGCAAAGCAGAGTGGATGCGCGCATCTATGGTTCACGCCACACTTGGAGACTACAGGTCAAAAATTTTTTTGAAAAGCGGAACGGGGAATGGATTATTGTCCGGCAAGAGGCCAGCACGTATTAAAGCTTGCTGCGTTTCCGCAGAATTGATCCATCAAGATGATCAAAAGGGGAAATGAATATGGACAAGGACAGGTTGATTGCTTTTACGGATGCGATTCTGGCTATCATCATGACTATTCTGGTTTTGGAGTTGCAGGAACCGGAGACCCTCAGTTTACAAGGATTGTGGGCGCTGAAAGGCAGTTATTCCGCCTATACTCTTTCCTTCTTTTGGCTCGGAACAATGTGGATTGGCTTGCACAATGAATGGCAGGACGTTAAAAAGATATCCATACCGGTCATTTGGTACAGCCTGTCCATCCTATTCTTCTCATCGCTCTTTCCTTATGTGACGAAAATTGTCAGCAACCATTTCGATGATTCCTTTGCCCAAGGGCTGTATGGCGTCATCGTAGTGCTGACCACTTTAAGCAATATCTTATTGAGCGATTCGCTGGTGAAGGCGAATGCTGAAAATGAGATGCTCCGGAGAAAAATTTCCTTCCAAAAAAGGTGGCTGACAATCGATTTGCTGATAAAAGGCATCGGCTTCATCATCGCCATTACCGTCTATCCGCCTGCAATGATGATCAGTGTTTTGTTGGTTGCAGTATTTCTTGCCCTGCCTGCCCATATGAAAGAAGTGGAACATCTATACGAAAAGCACTTCCTGATATTATCAAGAGGTGTTTTTCTCGTTTTACAACTTGAATTCAGTGACGTCCACTTGAAAAGAACAGCCCTATTGAAAAGTTTGCGATTGACTTGGAGTGAACTTCAGGGTCTACACTGAGGATATCGAATAGAAGAAAAGGGGTTTTTGACATGAAAATATTGATTTTAGGGGCCGCAGGACAAATCTCGAAAATGTTAACTAACAGATTATTGCAGGAAACTGATGCAAAATTGGTTCTGTATGCCCGAAATGCGAACAGACGAATCGCCACCAGTGACCCAAGCCGAATCACGATCATCGATGGGGATTTCAATGATTCCGCTAAGTTGCTGGAAGCTATGAAAGATGTGGAAATTGTTTATCTGAATGATATGAATTCGCCTGAAGCTACCCAAACCATTATCGATGCCGCTAAAAAATCAGGCGTTACGAAAATAATCGGCGCCACCATTCTTGGGATTTACGATGAAGTGATTGGCGAGTTCGGCAAATGGAATGCCAGAATGGTCGGCCGCACAGGCACAAACCGCCACAAAGAGTCGGCGAAAATCATCGAAGATTCCGGGATTGATTTTACATTGTTGCGCTTGACTTGGCTTTACAATCAGGAGGGCAATGAAAAGTATATGGTCAGCCAAAAAGGCGAACCTTTCATAGGTGCGCAAGTGGCTCGCCAAGCGATCGCGCGGTTGATCATGGACATCATTGAAAATCCGACTGATCATTCAAACAAAAGCCTGGGCGTCAGCGAACCCAACACAGATTTTCCGAAACCATCGTTTTACTGAAAGTAGATACGAAGCAGTAACTCCGACGGGAGCCGCTTCGCCGGAGTTAGAAGGGAAAGCGGAAGCTGATCTCCGGCGAGGGTCGCTATACCGGAGAATGCAAAGAAAAAATGGGCTGTTCTTCGGCAAGAACCGTCTCACCGGAGAAAAATGATCAAACCCAAAAATCCGAAAGAAATATTAATGTTTTTGATTTTTCAGGTGCTCAAATTCTCCAAGAGTGAAGGAACTTTGCGCTAATCATGGTATTATGGAGTTATTAAGTAAAGCAGGAGGCGATAAAGTGGTAAAAACAAATCCAGTATTGATTGTATTATTCGGCGCGACAGGTGATTTAGCCCAAAGAAAGTTATATCCTTCATTTTTCCGATTGTTCCGAAGCGGTGCGTTGGCAGAACGTTTCGCAGTGATCGGGACGGCAAGAAGAGAGTGGAGCGACGAGCATTTTCGGGATGTGGTTTCAGAATCGATTCAATCATTCCAGCCGACAGAAACGGAAAAAGCTGCTTTTTTAAGCCACTTTTATTATCGTGCGCATGATGTTTCCGATGTGGAACATTACGTTCATCTCAAAGAGTTGGCTGACAGATTGGATGCGAAATATGATTTGGATCAGAACCGGATGTACTATCTGGCGATGGCTCCGCAGTTTTTCGGACCGATCGTGACGCATCTGAAAGGTCAGCAGATTGTGACGGACAAAGGGTTCAACCGCGTCGTCATCGAAAAGCCATTCGGGATGGATTATGCATCAGCTGAGAAGTTGAATAATCAAATCACCCAAGTGTTCCCGGAAGAGGATATTTTCAGGATCGACCACTATTTGGGCAAAGAAATGATCCAGAATATTCTGGCCGTGCGTTTGACGAATCCGTTCCTGGAATCCTCGTGGAATCGTGATTACATCGAAAATGTTCAGATCACTTTTGCTGAGGAATTGGGCGTGGAGGAGCGCGGCGGCTACTATGATCACAGCGGGGCTTTGAAGGATATGGTCCAAAACCATATTCTGCAAGTGTTATCCTTGCTGGCGATGGAGCCGTTAGCTTCCATATCCGAAGCGAATATCCAGACAGCCAAGATCAAAGCGCTGAATGATGTGCGTGTCTATTCGCCGGAAGAAGTCCGCGAAAACTTCGTGAGAGGGCAGTATGCGGCAGGAAAATTGGATGGTAAGGAATTTGTTGCGTATCAAGAAGAGCCGAATGTCGCAAGCGGTTCGAAGACAGAAACGTTTGTAGCCGGCAAATTCATGGTGGACAATCCGCGTTGGAACGGAGTGCCATTTTATGTGCGTACCGGAAAACGCCTGACGGAAAAAGGAACGCGCGTCAATATCGTTTTCAAAAAAGTTCCCGTCAATCCATTTGATGCCGAGAAAGATGTCCCGGCAAATGATCTGACCATTTATATCCAGCCAACAGAAGGCTTTGCTTTGACCATGAACCGAAAAGAAATCGGGCAAGGATTCAACACGCAACCGATCAAATTAGAGTACCGCCATGACAGCGAAATGATGGAGAACACACCAGAAGCTTATGAACGTCTGACCTATGATGTGATTTTGGGCGATGCAACCAACTTTGCGCGTTGGGAAGAAGTCGCGCAATCCTGGAGAATCGTCGATGCGATCCGAGAAACGTGGGATCGCGACAATGAAGAAATTCCGAAGTATGCGGCAAGAACAATGGGACCAAAAGCTTCTTTTGATCTGTTGAGTAAAGAGAACCACGAATGGGCTTGGAGACCGGATGAATGGTACCGCGGGCGCGGATTGTTGGAGGGGTAGATTCGGTGTTGCGTTCTTGCGTATTGTGATAGGGGCGGGCTCACCTCCGGGGAGGGGTTGCTGGCCGGAGGTGGGCTGAAAATACCGGGGCTGTTCTCCGGTGTGAACCGCCCAACTGGAGAATAGCATAACGAACAGAATCCCAACTCCGACCAAAGCCGCTTCATCGGAGAACAGCGAACTAAAAGAGTTTCACCAAATATCAGAGGAGTGCTCACCAACCAGTTGAGCACTCCTTTTTGTGGTTTTCGGTAAGCTGATTTTCTTTACTGATCAAACAATGAATGGTATTCTGTATTGAGAACGTTCATTCTAGAAATGAAATCGGATTTTGAAAGGGGGAAATAATTTGGCCAGAAGTAAAGAATTTAATGAAGAAGAGGCCCTGGATAAAGCGATGGAAGTATTTTGGAAACAAGGCTATGAAAAAACTTCGATCCAGGATTTGGTAGATAACATGGGGATCCACCGCAGGAGTTTATATGATACGTTTGGAGATAAACATTCTCTTTTTGTACAAACTTTGGAACGCTATGAATCGCTTATCGCTGCTCAAACCAGGAAGCAGATAACAGAAGAGATGACCACTGTTGAGTCCATCAGAATAATATTTGAACTCGCCATCTACTCTGATAATGCCTATCCGAAGGGATGTTTAATGGTCAACACGGCAGTAGAGTTATCATTGCTTGACAATGAAGTTTCTCAAAGAATACAGTCCGCTTTCAAGCAGACTGAAAATTTAATAGCGGATCTATTGAGTAAAGGACAAGCAAGAGGGGAAGTTGCAAGTTCATTTGACATCAATGAACTCGCACGCTATATCCATAATGCGCTTATCGGTGTCAGGGTATTAGTGAAAATGACAGCAGATCCAAAAGAGTTCGATTCAACGATTGATATAACGCTATCGATATTGAAAAATGATCAATGATGATGGTGATTATGAATTTGGATTAAAAGATCAGATGCATGCAATTGTAGAAAATTTTTAATCAGGAATCATCCATTTTTTTTGGTCTTTTTGAGAATGCTCGTTCCCGAATAGAACCAACACCAGTAAGTAAAGCAAAGGAGATGTTGATATGAAAGCAGTCCAAATCAAAAAATACTCGAAAAAAATCGAAACAGAAGTTGTAGAAATTCCTATCCCAGAGATTAGTGATCACGAAGTTTTAGTGAAAGTAAAGGTAGCAGCTGTCAATCATTTGGAAATACTGAACATCACAGGAAGCGTCAAGCTGATCCAAGATTACGAGATGCCTCTAACGATCGGCAATGAGTTGACAGGGGTCATTGCTGAGGTCGGAAAACTTGTTTCGGGATTCAAGAAAGGCGATGCGATTTATACGAGACTTCCGTTGGACAAAATCGGCGCTTTTGCTGAATATGTCGCTGTGGATGCCAAAGCGATTTGGCATTTGCCCAAGAATCTCGACTTTGTTACAGGGGCAGCTGCTCCTTTAACTGGCCTGACAGCGTATCAAGGGTTGCATGAAGAACTAAATGCTAAAGCCGGGCAAACAGTCTTCATTCCAGGTGGATCAGGGAGTTTCGGGCAAATGGCTGTTCCCATAGCTAAAGCCATGGGACTGAAGGTCATTGTCTCGGGGAATCCCGCTTCACGTGAACAGATCCTCGCTGCCGGAGCCACCCAATACATTGATTATACGAAAGAGAATTACTGGGAAATTTTAAAGGGAGTGGATTTTGTCATTGACACACTCGGCGCTGATGAATTCGATCGGGAATTGTCGATCATCAAACCTGGAGGAAGACTGTTAAGCCTGCGAACCGGGCCAAATAAACAGTTTGCAAAAGATCATGGATTTCCAAAGTGGAAACAACTGCTATTCGCTCTAGCGGGGGCTAAATTTGATAAAAAAGCTAAAAAGCATGGTGTGGCGTATCGTTTTATATTTGTCCGCTCAGATGGTTCACAGTTGGAAGAAATCTCAAAAATTATCGAAGAAAATAATATTATCCCGGCTGTCGATCCGACTGAATTTACGCTAAATCAAGTAAATGAAGCTTTGCGTCTGGTGGCGAGTGGACATCCAAAAGGGAAAGTTGTCATCAAGGTTTCCGATTGATATAAGCAGAAATGAGGACATCCAGGTATGGAAAAAAGTGAGACATATATTCATGCTCCAAATAAAAGCATCCGAGCAGCTAATGGAATAACCTATGCGTATCGGGAATTAGGGAAAAAGACAGGGATTCCAATTATTTTTTTCACGCATTTATCAGCGAATCTCGATAACTGGGATCCAAGAATAATCGACGGCATCGCAAAGCAGCATTGGGTGATTACTTTCGATAACAAAGGTGTAGGCCTATCCAGTGGACAGGTGCCGGGTACGATAAAAGAAATGGCCGAAGATGCGATAGCTTTTATTAAGGCACTTGGATTTAGACAGATTGATATTCTGTCCCTTTCGATGGGTGGGATGATCGCTCAAGTACTTTTGGAACTGGAACCATCTCTAGTAAGAAAAGTGATTTTAACCGGAACAGGTCCTCGTGGTGGAAAGGGGATTGAAAATGTAACAAAAATTTCCAATCAGGATTTAGTGCGGGCTATTTTCACATTAACAGATGTAAAAACATATTTATTCTTTACGCGCACACCAAATGGAAAGAGAAAAGCAAAAGAATTCCTGGCAAGAATTAAGGAACGAAAACAAAATCGCGATAAGATGATAAGCTTAAAAGGCTATCGTGCACAACTGAGAGCAATCAATAACTGGGGAAAATCGAATCCAGCGGATCTGTCAAAAATAACCCAACCGACTCTTGTCGTTAATGGTGATGCGGATCGGATGGTACCGACTGAGAATTCCTATGATCTGGTTAAACGCCTCCCAAACAGTAAACTTGTGATCTATGAAGATGCCGGTCATGGCTCAATCTTTCAATACCACGAAGAATTCACAAAAGAAGTGATAGAATTTTTGGGAAAGTAGTGAGAGTTTGGGTTCACCTCCAGCGAAGGGCTGCTGACCGGAGGAGAGCTGAGACACCGGAGCTGTTCTCCGGTGTGGACCGGTTAACAGGAGAACAGCCAGCGAACAAGTTGCCAGCTCCGACCAAAGCTACTTCACCGGAGATCACCGTTCTGAAGTTAGCCAAACTTTCTGAATTTCCAACTTCTGTTCCTTGACTTCACCTAAAGGTCAAGTAGTAAGGTTCAAGTAAGCCTATAACGGGTACCCGGTGGTATAATAAAAATGGACAAGCAGTTGTCAGATGCTATAAACCGTTTTTCGATTCTTTATTGATACTCCGGGTCAGAATGGAAAGGATGAAGATAATGGCAATCAAAGACAAAGTAGTAATCATCACGGGAGCTTCTTCAGGGATCGGCGAGGCGACAGCCCGACTTTTAGCGAGTAAGGGAGCTAAATTAGTATTAGGCGCGCGCAGAGAAGAGCATTTGAGGAAATTGGTTGATGAAATCGTTCAGGATGGCGGGGAAGCTATTTATCACGTTACGGACGTCACCAAAATCGAAGACAACAAAAAACTGGTTGACCTGGCAAAAGAAAAATTCGGCAAAGTGGATGTCATTTTCCTGAATGCCGGCGTGATGCCGAATTCGCCTTTATCGAAGTTGAAAACGAAGGATTGGCATCAGATGGTGGACGTCAACATCAAAGGCGTACTGAACGGGATCGAAGCGGTCCTTCCGGAATTCGTGAAACAGAAATCCGGTCATGTGATCACCACATCATCCGTTGCGGGCCTTAAAGCCTATCCGGGCGGAGCCGTTTACGGCGCCACTAAATGGGCAGTCCGCGACCTGATGGAAGTGTTGCGCATGGAATCAGCGATGGAAGGCACCAACATCAGAACAGCCACGATTTATCCGGCTGCCATCAACACGGAATTGCTGGAAACCATCAGCGACGACAAAATCGCCAAAGATATGGGAATCATCTATAAACAATACGGCATCAGCCCAGATCGTGTGGCCAGTGTGGTCGCCTTCGCGATCGATCAGCCCGAGGATACCAACGTCAACGAGTTTACGATCGGACCAACTATCCAACCTTGGTAATAAACAACAGTAAACGAAAGTCCGCTGTACCGTGCAATTTCGGTGCAGCGGATTTTCTTTTTGTTTCTTTTTAGTCATTAGCGGGGGGCTCTCCTCCGGTGAAGGAATGTTTGGACGGAGGAGAACATCGAAAACCGAATCTGTTCTCCGTCCAGAGTCTTTCTACCGGAGCAGAGCGACGTGACCGGTACCGTAGCTCCGGCTACAACCGTCCGGCAGGAGGACAGCGCAAGAACGGACCGCCACCTCCGGCCACCCCCAAAAAATCACAGCAAAAAAACACAAGAATGAAAGTAAGCGGAAAATATATCACAAATTAATTGACAACCATCCATCATTCTTGTATATTTATTAAAAATATATGAAACTTTGATGAGATAAGTAGTTAAGAAAGAAACCACAGAGAGTCTGCGAATGGTGAGAGCAGATGTTTCGGAATCAGCGAAAATGGTCTTTGAGTTATCACATGTGAGGGAAACTTAGCAGGTGACGGGTACGCCCGATAGCGCGTGAAGGGATGACAGTCCCTTGCTGAGATAATCTTTTTGATTATGAACAAAGGTGGTAACGCGAGCATTCGCCCTTTCAATAGGGGGAGTGCTTTTTTTTATATATTTTTAAAACATTTTTGGAGGCGAAAATATGGAGCAATCATTTGTAAGGGAAATGACATCAAAGCATTTAGTTATGCTTTCATTGGGTGGAGTTATAGGAACCGGAATCTTCTTGAGTTCGGGGTATCTCATTCAAACGACGGGTTCAATCGGAACAATCATTGCGTATCTGATCGGAGCATTTTTGGTGACGCTGGTCATGATGTGCTTGGGCGAACTGTCGGTCCACGAGCCCAGTACGAGTTCATTCCACAACTACGCTTCAAAATATATCCATCCCGGAGCAGGTTTCGTGGTGGCGTGGCTTTATTGGCTGACGTGGACAGTGGCATTGGGTTCGCAGTTCATCACCTTGGCGATTTTGTCACAACGCTGGTTCCCCGGCATTCCCGCATGGCTTTGGTGCATCTTTTTTATCGGCATTATTGTACTTTCAAACATTATTGATGTGCGTTGGTTTTCCGTCAGCGAATTTTGGATGTCGTTGATCAAAGTGCTCGCACTGGCAATTTTCCTTATCCTGGGTCTGGGTGGCATTTTCGGATTTATACCGATTCAGGGAAATGAATCAGCACCACTTTTCAGCCATTTGACGGAAAACGGTTGGTTTCCGAAAGGGGCAGGCTCCGTTTTCTTGGCGATCCTGTCGGCTAACTTCGCTTTTTCCGGTGCAGAACTGATCGGCGTAGCCGCTGGCGAAACGTCGGATCCCAAGAAAAATATCCCGAAAGCAATCCTGCAGACAATCATCATTCTCGTGGTTCTGTTCATCGGGACGATTGTTGTGATCGGTGCGCTGCTTCCGGATTCTGCGGCTAATTTGGATGAAAGTCCTGTGACCGTCATCCTTAATTTGATGGGTATCCCATACGCCGCAGACATCATGAACCTCGTCCTGATCACTGTAGTTCTTTCCGGCGCAAACTCCGGGGTCTATGCTGCATCGAGAATGCTTTGGTCACTGGCGAATGCAGGAACTTTGCCGAAACGCTTCGCGAAATTATCCAAACGTGGGTTGCCGATTTACGGGTTGTTGCTGACCATTTTGGGTGGGCTTCTCTCCCTGTTTTCCAGCATCTATTCCGCGGACACCGTTTATCTAGCTCTGGTATCCATCTCGGCATTCGCGGTCGTGGCGGTTTGGTTGAGCATCGCTTGGGCACAACTGAATTTCCGCAAATACTATCTGAAATCGGGGCATAAACTGGATGAACTGGCTTACCAAACACCATTCTATCCAATCGTTCCGTGGCTCGTCATTATCCTTTGCTCCGTTTCGATCATCGGCATCGCGTTTGATCCGAACCAGCGGATTGCCTTGATCATCGGCATCCCATTCACGATCTTGTGCTTCTTTTATTACCAGTTATTCTTCAGCAAAAAGGCTTCTGTAGCAATCGAAAATCAAGAAGTGGGTGAGCTTTCCGATGAATTTTAAAGAGTGGCAAAAGAATCAAAAAGTGATCCTCATCGATGGTTCGATGTCCTTAGGTCTGGAGGAGCAAGGCTTGGACCTGAATGATGAGTTATGGACCGCGAAAGCATTAGTGAACGAACCGGATAAAATTGAAAAAGTCCATCAGAACTATTATGATGCAGGAGCAAATATCGCCATCACAGCGAGCTATCAAGCGACGGTTGCCGGGTTCGAGCGTTTGGGCCATACAACCGAAGAAAGCCGGGCTCTGATCAAAAGAACGGTAGAACTAGCGAAACAGGCCCAAACGAAAAGCCAAGGCCTGCAAGAAAAATGGGTGGCGGCTTCGGTCGGACCATACGGAGCCTATTTGGCGGACGGCTCTGAATATCGGGGCAATTACGGTCTGTCGCAAACCGAATTGGTCGATTTCCATCGCGAAAGGTTAGAGTTGCTGCTGGAATCCGGGGCTGATCTGCTGGCCATCGAAACCATTCCGGATATAACGGAAATCCAGGCACTGATTGAATTGCTGGCCCAACATCCGAAGGCGACAGCCTGGCTGACAGTGACATTGAAAGACGCCCATCATTTATGCGATGGAACCGATCTGCGTGTATTCCAGCTATTGGCAGAGTCGTCCGAGCAAATCATTGCCTACGGCGTCAATTGCGTGCAGCCTGATTTAGTCTTACCTGCCTTGGAATATCTGAAGGAGATTGCGACAAAGCCATTGGTCGCTTATCCAAACTCGGGAGCGACCTACGATGCCACTACCAAAGTATGGACGCATAGTCATGCGGTTGATGAAGTATTCTCAAACGAAGCATTGAAATGGCATGAGTCAGGATGCAAATGGATCGGCGGCTGTTGCTGCACATCAGCCAAAGAAATCA
Organism: Trichococcus shcherbakoviae; assembly: GCF_963666195.1. Lineage (NCBI taxonomy): Bacteria > Bacillati > Bacillota > Bacilli > Lactobacillales > Carnobacteriaceae > Trichococcus > Trichococcus shcherbakoviae. The sequence continues at coordinate 451,090 of NZ_OY762653.1, read as the reverse complement.
GTCTATTGAAGGAAACCTTTTCCGCAATTCTTTAGTTGGAATAAACATAATAAAATAAACCCATCATCCTTTATGAAAAATAAGAGGATGATGGGTTTTGTGTTTGTTGAGGAGTGGAGTGGTCAAGCCCGTGTATTGTTTTGGTCCTATTTTTTGACTTTCGTACTACGTTTGGTTATAATTTGCTGTATATAAATCAAAAAAAGTGGTGAGAACTGTGTTGGAAAATCAAAATAAATTAACGGAACTGGTTGCGAACCAGGTAGAAAAAAACCATGGTTTTGTTTTCTTGGCTACTTTAAAAGAGAGTGGCTATGCGAATCAATCCTCTTTGAATTATTTAAAAAAAGAGGGATTTGAAAAGGTCAGTGGGGGAATCTATTTATCGCCGTTATACTATGAAGACGACACGTACGTTTTTCAAAAGCGATTTGCGAAAGGCATATACTCCCATGAAACAGCACTTTACTTGCATGGTTTGTCCGACGTTACACCCTTTATCTACACGATGACCTTCCCACGCGGTTACCATTCGAAAAAAATTAAAGAGGAACCCATTTCTGTGGTATGGAAGGAGCGATCGCTTTGGCAAGAGGATCAAACGACAGTTAAAAGCAGTAACGGGAATGATATAGTTGTCTATTCGATGGAACGAACTTTGTGCGACATGTTCAACACGCGGTATGAAGCGGACGAAGATGTGCGGTTGCAAGCAATCGTAAAATACATGAAGAGAGCAGACAAGAATATCCCTAAATTGCTGAACCTTGCAAAAAAATATAAGGTTCTGGACAAATTAAAAACTTACGTGGAGGTATTATTGTGATAACCCCAATCCAAGTGAAACAAAAAATCAGAAACATACAAACCAAGACGGGTATCCCTGCACAACTACTGCAGCGTAACTTCATTATGGAACGATTTCTTTTTCGGTTAAGTCAATCTGCTTATAAAGAAAATTTTATTCTGAAAGGTGGATATTTGGTAGGGCTGTTTATTGGAAGCGATAAGCGCACGACTATGGATCTGGATACAACGGTGACAGGGTTCACCCTGACCACGGAAAAAATTAAGCAAGTTCTCAGTGAAATCGGACAAATTGCAACCGATGACGGCATCACTTATGATGTTTTGCAAGTACAAGATATCCGTGAAGAAGATGATTATCCGGGTATTCGTATTGCTTTGCAAGGGTGGGTTGGCGGTACCATGCGTGTCCCTTTTTATTTAGACCTCACTACTGGCGATGCGATTACACCGGAAGCGACAACTATAAAACAAGACTCTCTTTTGAACCTTGAATCATTTTCTATATTATCCTATCCTCTTGAAACGGTCCTGGCAGAAAAGCTGCAAACAATATTGAATCGTTCTATTGCTAACACACGAGCCAGAGATTATTATGACGTCTATGCACTGCATCTTTTTGAAAGAAACAGGATAAATATGGAGTTGCTTCACGAGGCTTTGCTGAATACGATGAAAAAACGGAATACGCCAAATTTATTAGAGGACGCTCTGGCTATTTTAAAAGATATTCATGATAGCCCTGAGTTAGAACGAGTATGGAAAAGCTACGAAAAGAAGAATAGCCATTATGTAGATAACCTAACATTTCAAGATACCTTAAATGCAGTTGATGAGTTAGTTATTGCTTTAACACAATTATAATAAGTTACCTTATGCATAAAAAAAGTAGCTCTTGCTAAATTAAATTGCATCAGTGGCTTTTTCGTTCTGCATTAGGTGGTTCTGTTTCTCGAAGTCGCTATTCCAGTGGTCGCTTATCCGAATTCGGGAGCAATCTACGATCCTACCACAAAAGTATGGACGCACAGTCATGCAGTGGACAAAGTGTTCTCAAATCAAGCATTGAAATGGCACGGATTGGGATGCAAATGGTTCGGTGGCTGTTGCTACACATCATCCAAAGAAATCAGATTGTTGAAAGAAACCTTTGCTGCAATTCTTTAGTTGGAATAAACATAATAAAATAAACCCATCATTCTTTATGCAAAATAGAGTATGATGGGTTTTGTGTCTTTTAGTAGTGGGGTGGTCATACCCCGAGTATTTCTTTCAAGCCTTGTTTATGACTTTCGTACTGCTTTCATTTATGGTTTGTTGTATACAAATCAAGTAAAGTGGTGAGTACTGTGAGGAAAATCAAAACAAAGCTTTGAAATGGAACGGCAGCTGTTGCTACACGTCCTCAAAAGAACTCAAGCCGACTGTCAGAAATCGATCTCAATCAGAGTGACTGTTTTATCCGGATACTTTCTCTCCAAGACATCCACCGCAGTTGCTTCAGGAAAATCTTGCTTACCATCTAATGCCAAGCCCAATACTTCTTTCGCCTTGGCGTGTGCTTCTTGGGCAGTTGCACCTTGTGTCATTGCTTCAGGTATATCGGGGAACTGGACGAGTATATAGCCACCGTCTTTTTCGAATGTTGCTGGATATAAAATTTTCATATTTTGCTCCTTCCAGGACATCGGACTAACTGAAATTTTATAACAAAAAAATCCTCGATAATCCACAGAATAAATTCGGTTCGCCAACCAATATTCAGGACTTAGGAGGATTTTTGTCTTGCGACATGAATAGTGTATCAGATTTTTATTTGGGTTGTAAATATCAAATGGCATTAAAGAGAGACCTCATCTCCAACGAGGATTGCTATATACGAACATCCAACTGCTTAATGTATCTGTAATTTCTCCTTCAACACTTCCGTCAATGTTTGCGAAAAATTGATGCCTTCTTTTTCCGCGAGTGCATTGACGTAATTCGGAATCGTCAAAGTTTTCTTGATCATTTTCGTGTTTTCCTTGAGTCTAGCCACTTCGAGATTTGCTTCGATCGGAATCAACAAATCTCCCTTAGAAGGAGAAATTTCATCATATTCGGATGCCGGAGGAAAAGCCTCTTTTTCATCCTCAAGCCAAAGCAGATAGCCTTCCAAAGCATCTTTTGCCATGTGCAGGGCATCGGACATGTCATCTCCGCTGGTGAACAACTCCGGTAAATCCGGAAACGATATATTGAATTGCGTGCCTTCGGGATTAAAAATAGCATAATACAGTACCATAAGGATACTTCCTTTCTATTGTTGAATAAATTTAGAAGGCGAGGGGTTACTTCAACCCCGCTTGTTTGAGGATGCTATGCACTGTACCTTTAGGTAAATCCTTTTTTGGATGTGGTACTGTAACGCGCCCAGGTTTTAGTAGGTGTCTGAATTGGTGGTGACTGCCTCTTATGTTAACTAATACCCAACCATCATTCATTATTATCGAAATCAATTCCCTTGAGTCCATGGTAAGCCTCTTTCTTCATACGTAATATAGTACGTATTTTTGTTGTTGTCAAATAGAACCTACCATAATCATACGAAGTTCACTTCGAATAGATACAGGGAGTGAAGAAGTATCGCTAAATCACGGTTTCCGATTTTTCATCAATTAGCACGCTGGCTCTTATGATGGTTCCAATCGAGAGGAATGGTAGTGACTTGTTATGTATTAGCGCCTGCTCATACGGTCCGAAGCTGCCAAAAAGAGAACCTCTATAAGAAATGCATGCATAATAGCATTTCTTGTGAGGTTCTCCTTAATATTATCTGGTACTTTTCTCTTAATCAGCCGGCACAAATTGGCTGAGCGCTTCTTCTTGTTCAGCAAGTGTCCGTGTGTAATAGCGGAAACCTTTGTCCAGTTGACGGATTTCGTTCATTTCTTCCTCACTCAATTCAAAATCGAAAATGTCGATGTTCTCTTTGATGTGCACTGGATTTGATGATTTAGGGAAAACAATGATGCCTTCCTGGATGTGCCACCGCAGGATGATCTGGGCGTTCGTTTTCCCGTATTTTTCTGCTAATTTAGTGAAAACGGGCTCTTCGATCAAGGCCGCATCGCCATGTCCCAGCGGATACCAGCTTTCGATGACTGTGTTATAAGGCGCGATCCGTTTCTTCAGATCGTTTTGTTGATAGTAAGGGTGGCATTCGACTTGCAAAACAGATGGATTGATCGTTGCGGCAGCGAGTACTTCTTCCAAACGTTCGGATTCGAAGTTGCTCAAGCCGATGCTCTTCACTTTGCCTTCAGCGACAGCTTTTTCCATATCTTTCCAAGCACCCAGGTAATCGCCGAATTGTTGATGCAACAGAAGAAGGTCGATGTAATCCGTCTGAAGACGACCCAGCATTTTGTCGATGGCTTTTGCTGTCTTGCCTTCGCCGTATTCGCTTGGCCACAGTTTCGTCGTGATCCAGATTTCTTCTCTCGGAAGGCCGCTTTCTTTTACAGCCTGACCGACTCCGCGCTCGTTTTGATAGGCATGCGCAGTATCGACATGACGATAGCCTAATTTGAAGGCTTCCAAACAAGCTTCCTTGGTCTTTTCGTCCCCTGAAATCTGGAAGACACCCAGTCCAAATTGCGGGATTTTGTTTCCGTCATTCAATGTGATATACGTTTGTTCCATAGTATTTTCCTCCATCATTTTATTTGATAAGTCTACTTTAAACCTTGGAGTTCACTCCAAGTCAAATGTAAAGTTCTATTTCTTTTATTTTTTTCTTTTAACAACAAAGAAGGTTAGCGCTTCTAGATTTACTTTATTGTTTTTGGTGAATTATATGATATCCTTTAGGGAGAAATAGAAATCCTAAGTTTATGAATAATTATCGATGATGGGAGTTGATTAAGTGGATGATGCATCTTTGCTGTATGCAAAAGCTCATAAGCAAAATTTTGTTAAAAGAGTTGTTGCAGATAAGATAATGGTTCCTGATAAAGTTGCTATTTTTATGGCTGGTAGCCCAGGTGCTGGTAAAACTGAAGTAGCAACCGCCTTAGCAGAACTATCGGACAATCTTTGTATTATAGATGCTGATGAATTTCGCAGTCAATTTCCTGATTACAACGGATTGAATTCCAGTGACTTTCAAAAAGGTGCATCTTGGCTTGTAGATCACGCATTTACCCATCTTTTGAAAGAAGGATATTCTTTTATTCTCGATGGAACTTTTGCAATAGGCAAATCTACTCAGAATATTCAACGCGCGATAAAACGGAATTACGAAGTGTCACTCTACTATGTTTATCAAGATCCATTTATTGCTTGGCAATTTACAAAGGAACGTGAAAAAGCAGAAGGCAGATTTGTACCGAAAGAGCGGTTCATTAATGCCTACTTTAAATCTCGTGAAAATATAGCAAAAGTAAAAGAAATTTTTGGAGATGCGGTTGAACTAATTGTTATCTTCAAAGACTATGAAAATAAAATTTCAGAAGTGCTGGAAGATGTTGAAAACATCGATCTGATTTTACCAAAACAATATACTGTTGAAGAATTGGAGGAGAATTTGGATGGTTGAAAAAGAAAAAGCAGAAGAAATCATGGCAAAATACAATCGTAATTTTGGAACTTTCACTAAGAATGCAACGAGGAAAGAATTCAAGACAGTCTTAAAATATGTCGCAGAGGAAGCAAACAGGAAACAACGTAAGCTTGTTGGATTGGATAAGTAAAAAATGTAAAAATTCTCATCAAGAGTTTGAAATTTGGTTCTCCCACCAAACTTCAAATACTTGGGAGGATTTTTTTAATGAGACTGTTGATGAGGGGAGGCTTCAAGTTCTTTCAAGTATCTTCCCTTGCAAAAATTCCGGATTAGTCATACAATGATAGCGATTACAACATTATCGAAAGGGCGGATTGTATGAGTCAAACAGTGTATACCAACTATTGGCAGAATCGTATCGGCAACATTCGTAAGGAACACGGCAGCTATAAAACTGAGGAAGAAGCGATTGCGGGGATCAAAGCCTGGTGGGAACTGCATAAGGAAAATCACAAGCATGTGCAGTACAACCGCACCAACAGCGGTGCTCTCGAAATCGTCTACGACGACAAAAACTATGTCTATCGGATCGAAAAACGCACAATCGAAGGCGCCTTGCCCAAACGAACGTACCGACTGAAGAAAGCCGGAGAAGTGGAATCGCTGCGAGGGAAATACAATCTTAACAAAGAATCGTTCCTTTTCGATGAATTGCCTGAACCAATACGCGACAGGCTTATCCTTGCGATGGCTGACATCCAAAAAGCTCGAAGCCATGTCTATGACAAAGAAGGCCGCCTGATCCGCGGACTTGAAGAAAAAGTCATTTTGAAGAATAGCTCTTCGTTCAAAAATAAAATCTTAATTTGAATGTCTAAAAATAACCCGGCACAAACGACTAAACGTTTGTGCTGGGTTTTTAATTATTTTTAACACTTAGATAAACTTGCAAATGCTTATAATTGCTTATATAATTCAATTAAAGGTGGTGGGAAGATGTACCAAGAAGAGCGCATCCAGCAGATCCAACAGCTGCTGGAGAAGAAAAAAAGACTTTCCAAAAAAGAGATAATGGAAGCATTCCAGATTTCATCTGACACTGCGCGTCGTGATATCCTGGAATTCCTAAAAACAGGAACGGCTGTCCGTACGCATGGAGGCATTATGCTAGCTGAAGACAGAACGAAGATACTCAGTTTTGGGGAGCGGACAGGCATACATAAACCTGAAAAAGAAAAAATGGCTGAGAAAGTTTTGGAAGAAATACCAGAAAACAGCACGCTGTTTTTGGATGTATCGACTACGTTATTGTTGGCAGCGCAGAAACTAAACAAAATGTGTACAGTTTATACGCATTCTCTGGACAATGCTTTTGCATTGGGAATGAATCCTAAAGTAAAGGTTCACCTATTGGGCGGAGAGTTCAACCATGAAGACAGGTTTTTCTTTTCAGTCCGAAGTTTGGAAGAAATGGATGCGATAAAATTTGACATTTGCTTCATCGGAGCGGCAAGTTTGGAGAAAGGGGGCGTCTTTTTCAAAGAAGCGAACAACGCCTTGATCAAACAGAAAGTGGTGAAACAAAGCCGCCAAGTGGTGCTGGTTGCTGAAAATCAGAAATTCAGCAAAGAAGCGCAGTATAAAGGCGCAAATTACCAGGACATCGATTGCTTCATTACAGATAAAGTTTTGGCACCAAAACAGCAGGCTTATTTCGAAAATCAAACAGAGATCATCTTTGAGGAGGAAACGGTATGACAAAAATTGAGTTGGTATTCAGCGATATAGATGGCACGTTATTAGATTCAAAGCATGAAGTTCCAGCCGAAGCCATCCAAATCATTCAGGACTTGGTTAAGCAAGGCACGAAAATTATTCTGGCATCCGCCAGACCGCCAGGAGCAATGACTTCAATCGCCGATGAAGTCCAGCTGTCTTCACCACTGGTTTGCTTCAACGGAGCGCTGATCACACAATATACAGAAGGATCATTTGTTGATCTGTACAGCCTGACTTTGGAGCGACTGGACGCATTACAACTCTATCGGGCAGTATCCACAAAGTTTCCGGAAATAAGCTTCAATATCTATTCCCGCGAGCGGTGGTACGTTGAACGTAAAGATGAGTGGGTCAAGCAGGAAGCGGCAATCACAAAAATGGATCCAGAATCGATCTCAATGGAAGATTTCCTGAAGGAGCATTTACCTGTCCACAAGATACTGTGCATGGGAAATCCGGATGACATCCAAAAACTGGAGGATGAGTTAGCGGAGGCGAACTTATCAAACATATCTTACTACCGATCAAAAGATACCTATATGGAAATCGTCAATAATCAAGTATCAAAGCTGGGCGCACTTCACTTTTTGTGTGAAAAATATGGTGTTGAATTAGCAAATACTTTAGCAATCGGCGATAATTTTAATGATATGCCGATGATCATACACTCTGGTAAAGGAATTGCGATGGGCAATGCCCCTGATGAAGTAAAACAAGCAGCTGATTATGTAACTGGGACGAATGATGAGAGTGGTTTTTATAATGCATTGGCAAAGTGTATTGGATAAACGAAACGGATTCAGGAAGCGCATAAAAAAATTAAATGATATTTGGATCGTTCCTCAAAAATAAGCGCAAACGACTTAAACGTTTGTGCTTATTTTTAGTTTGTTCATTTAACCTCCGTATTGAACCCCTTCAAAATCTGCAATGCTTCCTCTGCCTTTTTTTCCGACCGTCAAAGTGCATTGGATCAGGATGTCGGCTTCCGGGAACACGCACTTCAGGTTCAGTTTATTGGCTAGCACGCAAAGCTTTGGTTTCCTGCGACGACTTGAATTTTCTTGGGCTCGTCTTCCTTATCGTCTAAATCGTGCTAGATGTACAAAAGTGCTTTTGAGGGAATGCTGAATTAATATTTATCTAAATTTAATTAGCGATTTTACGAAAAATCAAACGTTAGTGAAGAGAAATAATTTTTCAAGTCAGGTTTTAAGGAAGTGCGAATAATTAAGGTTTTTAGTCTAATATAATCTGTAATAGTCATGTTATACTATCAAGTAGGCCTGTTTATAGTTTTCATATCAGTTTATTTTTTGCCAAACTGAACCATCTATTGATTGGAGTGAAAATATGAGAATTGAAAAAATAGAAATATCTAATTATAAATCAATATCTAACCAACAATCTCTCTCGTTACACAATGACGTAACGGCAATAATTGGAAAAAATGAATCAGGAAAAAGCAATGTGCTAGATTGTATTGGAAATATTAACGTGAATTCAAGCAATGATACTACTCGAGGTTTAATAAGATTTCCAAGTAGAAATAAACTTGATTTGCCTACAGAAGTTAGCATAACATTTGTGATAGATGAAAAAATGAAAGAGTATTTCAATGTCAAAAGCCAAAGAACAAAAATTGAATTTAATACTAAAGATACACCATTTACTGGAAGGATTTCTTCAGGATTCGGAAAGGAATTTTTCGATAGTTCGGAATATGTACTTAGAGTAGAGAAACTCAGAGATATTTTGACTGCTCACTTCAATGCTCAACATAAGTTTCATAACCAAATTTTTTATACAGCTCTTCCAATATTGGAAAAATTATCTGAGAATCATAATTTAAATTGGAAAGCTCAGATTCAATATATGTTCTCCCTTAAAAAACATATATTGAATAATGATGACTCTAATGAATTTTATCAAAATCTCGAATTTGTTCAAAATTATATTAACCGCTATTATGATAAGTTTCCAGAAATATTTTACTATAAAGAAGAAAATCTAAATTCCACATATGCATTTAAGAAAGAAGATTTTAATAACTTAAGATCTACTCATGGTAACATGCTAGTAAATTTTATAAGAGCAGTTGGAATCGATGAACAAACATTTCAGGAGATGATGTTAACTGGGGATAGTGGAAGGAAACAAGATTTGATTGATGAATTGGTCGAACTGATTAACGAAAATGTAAATAAACAATTTAATGCGTTCTACCCGCAAGAAAGAGTATCTTTAGTTGTAAGAATTGAAAATAATACATTGAGATTTTTCGTCAAGGGTACTTCAGGGAATATCAATATCTCCGAACGCAGTAATGGTTTAAAATGGTATTTAAATTTATATATCACTATTTTGTCCAACAATATACGGAATGAAAATTTATTATTTGTTATCGACGAACCTGGTGTTTATTTGCATGTGGATGCTCAGAAAGAGTTAAGGAGATTATTTTATAATTTACCATACAATTATCAGATATTATATTCCACTCACTCTCCCTTCATGATTAGCGAAGATCATATTTCTGATATTAAGGTAATTCAGAAAAATAAAAAAGGAGAAACAGAAATTGTTAATTCAGTATTTAGCGAAAAAATATTAGACTCATCTAAAAAAGAATCTTTATCACCCATATTGAAATCTATAGGAATGTCGCAAGAGCACATACTTGGTATTCATCGTGACAAAATAAATGTGATTACTGAAGGTGTTACTGATGCAGTTTATTTGCGAGCTATAGCTAAGTATTTAGATGAACATAAATTTGTTTTTATCCCTGCGGTGGGGGCTTCAAATATTTACAATCTAGGTCTTATATTATGGAGTTGGGGTATGAGATATGTTTGCTTATATGATTATGACAAAGCGGGAATTCGTGAACAAACCAAAGCACGTGAGAAATATGGTTTGGCTAATACAATTAATTTATCCTCAGTATGTAATGGAGAGAACATAACAATAGAAGATTTAATAGATAAAAACGACTTTGAATTATGTGGTTTGAAAAAAGAATTAGTGAAAAAATCAGAGTCAAAAATGATTGATGCAGTTAGGTTATCTCGTTTCATGGACAACGAAAATATTGTGATTTCAAATGAAACAAAACTAAATTTTGCAACACTTTTTGATGAAATGGCAAAACTTCATGGTTAATTTTGAATAAGTAATACATTAAAAAATTATATTTATAGAGGAGCATTTTTATTATATGGGAGCCGAGTTAAATTCAAAATTATTTAGTGCAGCAGACAATCTGCGCAGCAAAATGGATGCGTCAGAATATAAGAACTACCTGTTAGGATTGATATTCTATAAATACCTTTCTGACAAACTGTTGGAAAAAGTAGTTGAGTTAGCTGACGAGACTTTAGCGGAATACAACACGCCAGAAAAGCAAACGCAATTATATCGTGAGCTATTGGCAGATGAAGATTCAAAGAGTGATTTGATTGAAACCTTAGTGGACACTCTTGGCTATGATATCGAACCTGATTTCTTGTTCAATGTTTTGACGAGCGAAGCGAAACAGAACATTTTCCAATTGAATGACCTGAATAAAGCCTTCATAGATCTTTCAACAAAATATAGCCAGTTCAACGGTTTGTTTGATGACGTAGATTTAAAATCAAAAAAACTTGGAGCAGACGATCAGCAACGGAATATCACAATTTCTGAGGTTCTAAAAAAACTGAATAACGTCGATGTGCTCGGTCATAATGGAGATGTTATCGGGGATGCCTATGAATTCCTGATCAGCCAATTTGCCTCTGAAGCAGGGAAAAAGGCGGGCGAATTCTATACGCCGCACGAAGTATCTGACATGATGGCGCGAATTGCAGCTATCGGGCAGGAAGAAAAGCAACTCTTCAGCGTATTTGATCCAACGATGGGATCGGGATCTTTAATGCTGAATATCCGCAATTACTTAAACTTTCCTGAAAGTGTGAAATATCATGGCCAGGAGTTGAACACGACTACCTTCAATCTTGCAAAAATGAATCTTATTTTGCATGGAGTCGATAATGAAGATATCCGATTGCGCAATGGCGATACGCTGAACAAAGACTGGCCTACAGATGAACCGTATACTTTTGATTCGGTTGTAATGAACCCGCCTTATTCAGCAAAATGGACTGCTGATGATACTTTTTTGGATGATTCACGCTTCAATAAATACGGAAAACTAGCGCCAAAATCGAAAGCTGACTTTGCTTTCTTGTTACACGGCTTTTACCACTTGAAAGATTCCGGGAAAATGGCCATTGTACTGCCTCATGGAGTTCTGTTCCGTGGTGCAGCAGAGGGTGTCATTCGTAAGAAACTATTAGAAGACGGCAGCATTGATACAGTAATTGGGTTGCCAGCTAATCTGTTCTTTGGAACTTCAATTCCTACTACAGTCATTATTTTGAAGAAAAACCGTACGACACGCGATGTTCTGTTTATTGACGCTAGCAAAGAATTTATCAAAGGCAAGAACCAGAATAAGCTGTCGCTAGAGAACATCGATAAAGTTGTCGAAACCTATCAAAATAGAGTAAACGTTGAGAAGTACGCGTACGTTGCCAGCTTCGATGAAATCAAAGAAAATGACTTCAACTTAAATATTCCACGTTATGTTGATACATTCGAGGAACAGGAAGAGATCGATATTGTTGAGCTAGGAAAAGAGCTAGTGTCTCTCAATCAGCAAATCAAAGAAGCCGAAAATGATTTCCTTTCAATGCTCGACGAACTAGCGGTGACCGATGAAACCCGTGATATTATCGAGGCCACAAAGGCGGTGTTTCGGTAATGACTGAAACGGAAAAAAGAGTCCCGGAACTGCGATTCGAAGGCTTTGTTGAAGATTGGGAACAGCGTAAGTTAATCGGTGAGATTGATAAAGTGTTGGATTACAGAGGGAAAAGCCCTACAAAATTTGGAATGAAGTGGGAAAGTACTGGATATTTAGTTTTGTCTGCATTAAATGTGAAAGATGGGTACATTGATAAAGCAGTTGATGCTAAATGTGGGAATCAAGCATTATTTGAAAGATGGATGGGATTTGAAAGATTAGAAAAAGGAGATGTGATTTTTACAACAGAGGCTCCTTTAGGTAATGTTGCCCAAATACCTGATGATGATGGATATATTTTAAACCAAAGAGCGGTTGGATTTAAAACTAATCCTGATAACTTAAATAATAATTTTTTAGCTCAATTGTTAAGAACTCCCTTATTTCAGAATAAATTGCAAGCTAATGCTTCCGGAGGAACAGCAAAAGGAATTGGAATGAAAGAATTTGCAAAACTAGATGTAACTATTCCGTTAGAAATTGACGAACAAAAACGAGTTGGTAATTTCTTCAATTTGATTGACGATACTATCGCTCTTCATCTTTGTAAGCAACACCAATTAGAGGCATTGAAACAAAGCTTGATAAAAGATATACTCCCCCAAAATGATTCTGTTATCCCACGCCTTAGGTTTGCAAACTTCATTAAGCCTTGGGAACATCATCAGTTAAAAGAGGTTCTTAAGATTAATTCGGGAAGAGATTACAAGCATTTGAATGAAGGTGACATTCCTGTATATGGAACTGGAGGATATATGTTATCTGTCGATGGTAAACTATCAAACGTTGATGGTATTGGACTTGGTCGTAAAGGAACAATTGATAAGCCACAATATTTAAAAGCTCCATTTTGGACTGTAGATACATTATTTTATCTGACACCGCTCCCAAACCATGATATATATTTTTTATTTACATTAACCCAAAGTATTAATTGGAAAACTATGGATGAATCAACTGGGGTTCCCAGTTTATCTAAAGCAGTTATTGAAAAAGTTACTAGAACGTTTCCATCTTTAGAAGAGCAGCAAAAGATTGGATCGTTTTTCAAACAATTAGATGAGACAATTTTTCATCATCAACAAAAAATTGACAATATACACTCCTTAAAAAGAACTTTACTCAACAAAATGTTCATTTAAAAAAGGCACACAAGGTGCCTTTTTTAGTTCATATCAACAAAGCCAAATGCTTCATGATCTTCTCGTTGTCTTGATTTTCTAGTTCTTGAATGATGTGGAGATAGGTTTCTTGGGTAGTGGTCATGCTTGAGTGTCCTAATCTAGTGGCAACGCTCGCAATCGACACACCAGCAAACAATAATAATGAAGCATGAGTATGTCTCAAACTGTGGATTGTGATGATTGGGATGTTCGCATTTGTGCAGAGTACTTTCAGGCGATAATTTATAGTGGAATTAAAGACTCTGCTCTTCACGAAAATTGGCTTATCAGCATCCAGGTGTTTAATAAGCTGAGAGAATTGCATAGCTGTCTGCCAATCAATTTGAAGTGTTCTTTTAGAAGACTCATTCTTCGTTGGCTGGAACTCACCTTTGGTTCCTTTATAATTCCAAGTTTTAGTGATACTTAGCTTCTGTTTCGAAAAATCGAAGTCATTCGGAGTAAGCGCCAATGCCTCGGAAAAGCGAAGGCCTGTTTTTGCAACTAATAAGATAAACCAATCCCAACTTATTTCTTGTGTCAAATCTAATTTCCTTAACAGTGCCTGAATTTCAAACTGATTTAAAAATTTCGTCCGCTTCTCTTTGGGCTTTTTACCCTTGATGATGATTTTTCGCGTTGGATTAGTATCAATCAATCCCTCATCAACCGCATCAAGTATAGCTCCTTTTAATTGATGATGAAAATCCATTGTGGTTTGTTTCTCATGCGTAATTGCGTAATCATTCAATAGTTGCTGGTATTTTCTTCTGTCCATCTCTCCAACTTTTAAACTTGGCGCCAGTTCATTAACCCTTTGCAATGACATATTGTATTTGTTCAAAGTAACATCCCGAACTGCGCCTACTTTGTATAACTCAATCCATTCCTCAAAGTACTTGTAAAACAACTGATCTGATTTGTTCTTTCTAACCAAAATAAAAACCTCCTGATAATAAATTTGATGAACATGTCATCACTTTATTATCAGGAGGTTTTCTGGTTACTGCAAAAATTAACTAGAGGAACATCTTTCCTAATAGCACGTGCTTCAATTCTATTAACTTCTCGAGCTTACATTGCTGAAGCTTGATAGTTTTATCGAGCTGTTCGAAGTAACTTCCAAGCTGGTCTTGCTCTTTTTTCGAAGGAATAACTAAATCAAATGTAGCGTATTCTTGCGCATTTACTCCAGGTTGTCCAGATCTTTGAGAGGTAATTTTTATAAAATTCTGATAATTTGAAGTGAATGTATTTTGAAAAATAAAGTTAGAGTTAACCTCTGGCCTGATTCTAGCGCGGATAAGAAAACCAGCAAAATACACCTTTCCATCGCTAATATTGTATTGATAGGATTTACCAACACTTGCACCAGTTCTCGCAAATAATAAGTCCCCTGTTTCAAGCAGATAATTGTTAGCGTTGGATAAATCCGTATCTGGAGAAGTTAAGTTCTTCTGTAAAAATAGATGGCTTGATTCATCGATATCTGTAATGCGTATATATTTATTTTCTCCATCATAAATAGTGGCACTTGCATTTAAACCATATTCAAAGCTCTCAGCCAAATCTCCTAACTTGCGCTGTTCCCATGAATCAGAAAAACCAGCAAACCTAAGGCGTGGGATAACAGAATCATTTTGGGGGAGTATATCTTTTATCAAGCTTTGTTTCAATGCCTCTAATTGGTGTTGCTTACAAAGATGAAGAGCGATAGTATCGTCAAGGTGCTTGAAGAAATTCCCGATTTTAGATTGTTCTTCCTTCTGAGGGTATACCAGATTTACTTCTTTTAAATCCGAATTATGTAAATGAACAACCGATTTCCCTTGCGCTTTTTTACTTAATTCCTTTTGTTGTCTACCATTTGAAATTGTCAGAGCTAGAAATGACGGGTTAATTTCTGTATTAGGTTTGACAATATTTAAATCTCCACCAAGGATGATTCCCGGTTTTGCCACTACTGATGCTCTTGAAATATCTTCTGACGTCTCTCCTGAAGCGGGAACGATTACTTCGTTTCCAGCACTTATTACAGACTTTTCTTTTTCATCTACAAATGTGTCGACATTTTCTATAACCGTTTCATACTTGGTGTATAACCGTCCATAGAGTATTATCGGTTTCCCTATAGCCTTTAAATCTCCTTTAGTGTATCCAGTTCCCTTTGAAAAGGATGCTAATTCACCTAACTTACGCTGTTCCCACGCTCAACACTCAATACTCAATACTCAGAAATACCACATTAAATGAAACAATCGTGATATAATTTAATAGATAATTTGTGGGGGAATTAAGTATATAGTTTAGGTGGGAAGCTTATGTGCAAAATTCCGAGAAATGATGAGGCAACAATTGAAGAAAATCTGATTCAGGTTCTGGGTGAGGGACATAATCAGTGGAACTATCGCAGTGACCTAAAATCAGAAGAGGATTTATGGCAGAATCTACGCCGGAAAATTACCCAAAATAACTTATCCGAAATCGGCGAGAATCCGATTACGGATAAGGAATTTGATTCGATAAAAATAGAACTGTTGTTGCACACTAAGACGCCATTCCATGCGGCAAAGTGGTTGAAGGGCGAAAATGGTATTGCGCGCATTACCATTGATCGTGAAGAGGTATCTTTGGGCTCGATGTCATTGATTTTATATTCAAACCAGGACATTGGCGGGGGGATTTCCACTTATGAGGTGGTTAATCAAATTGCTAAACGCAAGTCAGACATCGATGATAGGGAACGTAGATTTGACGTGACCTTATTGATCAATGGGCTGCCTATTGTTCAAATCGAATTGAAACAAGCAGGCGCGAAAGATGGCTACTATCAGGCATTCAATCAAATTAAAAAGTATGCTGAAGAAGGCATGTTTCGGAATAACATCTTTTCGACGCTGCAGCTGTTTGTGATTTCAAATGAACACACGACTCGCTATTTTGCGAATGCGCTACCAAAGAATATGGACCGAAAATTCCTGTTCAGCTGGAGAACCACCGATAACCGCAAAGTTGAAAATATATATGAATTTGTGAAGCAAGTACTCAATATTCCGGATGCGCATCGATTGATTGCGCACTATACAATCGTCAGCGAAGACAATGATAACAAGGTATTGATGGTATTGCATCCGTATCAAATCCATGCGATTGAGGCATTGTTTACATCTGCAATGAAGCATAAATCCGGATTTATTTGGCATGCGACGGGCTCTGGTAAAACACTGACCAGCTTCGTGTCTACAAAATTGCTGGCACGCAAGCCGGGTGTCGATCGGACGATCATGCTGATAGACCGCAAGGACTTGGACAATCAAACGACCAGCGAGTTTACAAAATTTGCTTCTGAATTCAACACGGGGATATCTTCTGGGAATGTACGAGCAAATAGCCTGATTGTTGGAACAGGCAGTTCCAAGGAACTAAGTAAGACACTGTTGTCTGACACCAATAACAACACGGTGATCATCACGACACGTCAAAAACTGGAGTCAGCTTTGCGTCACGCTCAGAAACAAAAAGAAAACAAGAACGTAGAGCGATTCAAGAAGTTATTGGGACAGCACATTGTTTTTGTCGTAGATGAATGTCATCGCGCGTTGAGTGCTGAGGGGATGGATGAAATCAAAAAGTTTTTCCCTAATTCCACTTGGTTTGGTTTCACGGGAACCCCAATTTTTGAAGAGAACAAAAAGCAAGCCAAGGGTCAACTTGCCCGTACGACTCATGATCAATACGGAGAGCAGTTGCATACCTACACGATAAAAAATGCGTTGGATGACAACGCTGTTCTTGGATTTCAGGTTGAGCATGAGGATACAATCCAGCAGACAACATTGAATAACCATATTTTCAATCAGCTTAAGGTGAATGAGAAGTATGCTAGTTATAGTGTTGACGGGATCAATGATTTGATTGATCAGATGCCAGCGGTAGAGAAAGAAGACTATCTGGATGCATCTGTTTATGAACGGGATGAGCACATCCAAAAAGTGCTGCACAAGATATTCCGTCCCGATAATGCTTATGTTAAATTCGATTTCCAAAATGGCCGTCCGCAAAAGTCAGCTATTTTGACGACCAGTTCGATTGATATGGCGAAAAAATATTACCATGCTATTAAGGCAATGACAAAAGAGCCCAATTGGATTCAGCGGGAATTTGCCGAACATCCAATCCGGACCGGTCGTACGATTGAGGACTCTGATTTCCCAAGAATCGCGATTACGTATTCACTGCAAGAAAACGAAGTAGACTCAGCCGATAACCAAAAAGAAATGAAGAAAATTATCAAGGACTATAACCAGTACTACAAATCAGCTTGGGCAATCGACGATATCGACCGATACAACGGAGACATCAACAATCGACTTGCTCGTAAAAGAGCGGAATTCAAAGAGTTCGGCAAACAGGTCGACCTGGTCATTGTAGTGGATAGGTTATTGACTGGCTTTGATGCGCCAACAATCCAGACTTTATTTGTCGATCGAAATCTGAGTTATGCCAATTTGATCCAGGCTTTTTCCCGTACTAATCGGACATATCCAAACAAAACAAAAGGATTGATCGTTTCGTTCCGAAAACCGCACACGATGGAAAAGAATGTCGCTGAAGCAACCAGGCTCTACTCGGAAGCGAAGGAAGAAACGGATCTTATTTATCCGACTTACGAAAAATCCAGAAAAAAATTCAACAAGGGGCACAAACGACTCACTGGCTTCATTTCAGAACATCCGGATATTAATGTTGAGTCTTCGTTGGAACAAAGAATTGAGTTTGTCAAAGCCTTCCAGGAACTGAATAATTCATTCGAAGCCCTTGTGACCTATGATGATTACAATGACGATATGGAAAAGTCTAAAATATTGAAGGAACAAGTGATGGTCTTAGAAGAAAACTTGGGGCTTTACCACACGATAAAAGGTTCCCTTGTTGACCCAGGACCTATTGACCCAATTCATCCAACTGGTTTATCAGAAATCGAATTCTATTCAGATAACCCAATCAAACTCTATGATATCGATTCAACCTATATCGATCAGCTTTTAAACACCTATTCCGCGCACAATAAAAACGTACGTGATGATATAGAGAAGGCCATGCAGAAGTTGAATAAATCCGAGATTGTGCGAGAAGTATACCGTGCGATTTTGAATGATATTGACTCGAAAAAGGTTGACCCTGAAGAAGATATCTTTGCGCTGAAAAGACATTACTTTACAATTGCCAAAAATACCAGGGTTGCAGATTTTGCGAATAGTTGGTTTGTATCCGTTACGCAATTGCACTCTTCTGCCGTCCAGTATGTGGTGGGTATGGATCCTATTCCAAATATTGGCAGCATCATCGACAGTCTAAATTTCGAAGAGTACAAGAAACTTAACCCTAATACTAAGAAATTTCAATACGGTCCAGAAATGAAACGTGAATGGCGGAAAGTGCTGGATGAAGTTGTGATGCCGTTAGAGAATGAGTTGAGATAACAAAAAGTTTGCGACATTAAAGAGGGGGAAACAGCATGGTTTCAGTCACAAAAAGAATTGAGCAAATTAAACAACCAAGGGGTGGTTATATACCAACCAAATCATTTTCGTCAAAGGAATTAACATCATCCAATGAACTTAAACCTTCAGAAAATATTCCGCCAAATCTAATTGGAATAACCGTAGATTACTTGACTAGGCTTATGCTGAATCCCAGCGCGGGCGCAAAAGAAGCATTTAAAATATCTTTGATGGGTGCAAATAGAGCGAATAAATTAATGCTTGCAAAAATATTAGCAGACCAAATTTATGATTTGGATGATGAATCAATCACCGCAGCAATCAATCTCGTGAAATATGATTCGGTATTACGAAGCGGCTTCATCCCCGAGGATACCATGCTAGTTCCAAATGAGGATACTCTCTTTAACGTCAAAGAAATGGTGACAAGAAGCCTTAACTTTTTTGACGAGTATGGACCAATGACACTTGATTCTTTTACTTTTCCTGGGGGTTATACAGACAAAATTACATCAGGAGATGGCGACTTTCTGACGGCAGATACCTTATGGGATTTTAAAGTTTTAAAAGCTAATATCAAACCTCAACACACGCTTCAACTGCTTGTTTATTATCTGATGGGAATAAACTCGATTCATGATGAATTTCAATCTCTAAATAAACTAGGTATCTTTAATCCAAGACTGAATACTGTTTATTTGCTTGAAATCGAAACCATCCCCAAAGAAGTCATTACGGCAGTGAACAAGGAAGTCATAGGCTATTAGTGAAGGCTTTACTTCTTTAAAACAAAGATTCAGCAGAAGATTAATCCAAGAGATACACTGTTGAATCATACGTTTTTTATTTTTTTACGAGGAGGATAATAGATGACCCTCATTAAACCCAAAAAGACAGATGTTTTGAGAGCGATTGCTAAAGCGAAAGGAATTTATGCTGAAGCTAACGATTTGCAAATACAATTTAGTCGGAAACAAAATGATTTGAAGAAATGCATTTCATACGTAAAAGAGGAAACAATCAGAGAAGCATTCGGTAATACAGCAATTGAAAACTTCGCAAATGCGTATCCAGGAATTAAACTGTCTACATTGCAAAGGAACGGGATAACAAATGTCCATCAATTGCAGCAGCGAATTACAGACGCTAGAGGAATCGATGGCATCGGCGATCGGACGGAGGATGTAATTCAGCATTCTCTGAGCAACTATAAAAATGAATTAGCGAAAAACTTATCCATCCGTTTTGATGTAGAGCGCAAAGATCCATCACATACTAAATTATTACAATCTGTTTATCCGATAGACAAGGAAAAAGGCATAAGTGAAGAAGCTTTTGCGATTTCGCAATACTTTAATGGATATATAGATGATAAGATCCGAATCGTCAATCCCAAATGGAGTTGGACGCTTGAATGGTTTTTTAAGTCTGCAGATAAAAAAGCTGTTTTTGCAGTTGATCTAGAATTAATCCAATCATTCAACCAAAAATACGGGGAACAAACGAAGCAGCTACGTAAAGAACTGTCGGAAATTCAAACTTTTTCAGAAGAAGAAATTTGGGATGATTTTAAGAATAATGCAGCACGTTATTATGCAGTTTTAGAACCATACTTCAGTATTGGTCTTGAAAAAAATCATCCAGCTCATTCCTTATCTGCAGAAATTATCGAGAAAATAGAAAATACTGAATTAATGGTAGAAAAATTAAAGGTTAAACTGCGCGGGTGGCAGGATTTTGGAGCAAAATACGCAATAGTACAAAAAAAAGTCCTTATTGGCGATGAGATGGGGCTTGGGAAAACGATTGAAGCTATAGCTGTTATGGCTCATCTTGCGTATGGAGGTCAAAATGCCTTTATAGTTGTATGTCCAGCTAGTATTGTAATCAATTGGATGCGTGAAATTGAAAAGCATAGCGAATTGAAGCCATTTTTGGTTCATGGTCCTAGTCGAGAACATGCTTTCAATCAATGGCAAGTTGAAGGCGGCGTAGCCATTACAACTTATGAGACAATACAGCGTTTGAAACATGAAAATTTAGATAAAATAGACTTGTTAGTTGTAGATGAAGCCCATTACGTGAAAAACCCGGATGCAAAACGATCGCAGACTATCTATAGTTTGACTGAAAGAAGTGACAATGTACTTTATTTAACGGGGACACCGTTAGAAAACCGGCTCGCTGAAATGGTTAATTTGGTTGGTAAACTCCAGCCAGACATTACAAGGGAGATGGAGAATAGTGTGCAGTATATAGGCTCCAATATTTTTAAGGAAAGAATTGCACCCGTTTATCTGCGACGAAATAAGGAAGATGTATTGACTGAACTCCCTGAATTGACACAAGTTGAAGAATGGCTGTCGTTTGGTCAAGAAGAGGGCCAAATTTATCGAGAGGCAGTCAGAAACGGAGAATTCATGTTGATGCGACGAGCTGGTTGGCAAGGAATAACAAAAAAGAAAAGCCCCAAACTGAATCGGCTCATCGAAATTTGCGAAGAAGCAGCTTCCAATGGGAAAAAAGTCATTGTCTTCAGCTTTTTTAAGAGTGTCATTAATACAATATGCACGGAACTGGGTGAGAAAACGCTCACTCCTATAACGGGAGCTGTATCCTCCGCACAGAGGCAGGAAATTTTAGACACCTTTAAATCCTCAGAACAAAAACATGTGTTGGTTTCACAAATACAAGCAGGCGGAGTAGGCTTGAACATCCAGTCAGCCAGTATAGTTATTTTTTGTGAACCTCAAATTAAACCTACATTGGAGACACAAGCCATTGCAAGAGCTTACCGGATGGGTCAGACCCAAAAAGTCTTTGTCTATCGACTATTGACCGAAAACAGCATCGATGAGCGAATGATGGAGATGTTAGATACTAAACAACAAGTATTTGATGATTATGCAAAGGATTCATACATTACCGATCATACCGCTGCCGCAAAGGATATTTCTGAAAAATCCATGGTCAAAAAGATCGTTGATATGGAAAGAGAGAGACTTCAGGTCGAGGCTGTTTAGATTCACTAATTCCCAACGGAAGAAGGTTTTGAATTTGGAACTAATTTTAAAAAAGAACAAACCATTAATTGAGAATTATGAAGACCTAAAAAATAGAAAATTATCAAAGTTTACAATAAATGGGAACGAATTTTCAGCCGAAAATACGAAAAGATTCTCATGGAAACGTCTTTCAGAGGAGGCGGCGCTCCAATATTGGACTGAAGAAGTGACACCTTCGCTAATTACGATCAAAGACGTATATCCGAATGCTTCAGAAAAAAAGCCAGAAAGTGAAATCAAAAATGCAATTGGTTTTTATGAAAGCCGAGAAGATATCAAAAATGAGACAAAAAGAAGACATTCAACTCCTAGGATTAACATCAGAGAAATAGAAAAATTTGGCGAGGTAATCTGCTATGGAAGTTTTGCGGGTATTGATGACGTTATGTTGGCACAAGGATTGTTAAATTTATATGGTAGTCCAAGTGACGAAATAAGGATCCAATATTCAGAACAACAAAAAAATAGACACAAGAGAACACATCCAAAAGACAACTCGCAAAAAGTAGAACCTACCCAGGAAGATTTTCAGATAATTGGATTAAATACGATTCTATACGGTCCTCCTGGAACTGGTAAGACATACGCTGTGAAAACGTACAAAGATACTTTGCTTTTGAATCAATCAGCTTCGGAACAGCTCTACAATTTTGAAGGGTTATCCTGGAGAGAGGCCATTTACTTGGCTTATAAGGAAAGGAATTTTGAAGCGTTGTCAGTTAAGGAGATTGAGAATACTGAAGTGGTTCGTGCTTACGCCAAAACTAAAAAAAGCAAATCGATTTACGGCACACTCAGTACAACAGTAATCGAGCATGCCACAGAGGATTCAACAACATCAACTTATCGAAACGGGAGAGATCTTTTCGAGCGAATCAAAGACAGATGGGCTTTGACAGATGCCGGAAAGATTGAGGCAGAAGAAGTTTTTTCGAATGCTAAAGAAATAGGTCAGACAAAGGATTATTACTACCAGTTCGTAACCTTTCATCAATCATATGGGTATGAAGATTTCATTGAAGGAATTCGTGCTGAAACTGTAGATGGCAGTATCCAATATGAAGTGAAAAAAGGCGTGTTCCGGAATTTCTGTGAAAGAGCAGAAGAGGATCTGGAAAATGGGACTGACAATAATTTCTTGTTCGTGATTGATGAAATTAACCGCGGGAATATCAGCAAAATTTTCGGTGAGTTGATCACCTTGATCGAACCTGAGAAAAGAATTGGTGCAGCTGAGGCAATTACGGTAACGTTGCCTTATTCTGGAGATCAGTTTGGAATCCCTAAGAATGTGTACATTTTGGGAACAATGAATACCGCTGATCGATCACTTTCGATGATGGATACCGCTTTGCGCCGTCGATTTGATTTTGTTGAAATGATGCCGGACAGCGGCTTGATCCGTGAAAAAGTAGGGGAATCTGGAAGCATCGAAGGATTCAATTTGGCTGACATTTTGGATGCGATGAATGAACGAATTGCTTATCTTTACGACCGGGAGCATACATTGGGACATGCTTTCTTCATGAACAACAGTACACTTGCTGATGTGAAAAGAACTTTTGAGAATAAAATCATTCCGTTGCTGCAGGAGTATTTTTACGATGATTTCCGAAAAATAAGAGCAGTACTCAATGACAAAAATGGTATTTACATAACTGAAAAGGAAACATCGGTACACAAATTATTCGACACTAAGCTGTCAGATGGTTTCTTCAGCAACAGTGAAAATAAATATGCTCTGAAAGCTACTGCAAGTGATGAGGAGTTTAAAAAGTTCCTGTCAGGAGTCCTTATTCATAAAGAAGCGAATGAATCATGAAGAATCGAGTCGTTACAATCACTGAATATGGTCGCCTATATGCAGGGGCTGACTATGAAGGTGTAAAGGTAACTAAAAAAGATATCGAAGAGCTGAAGACTTTCATTGATGAGGGCAACACCGTTAATGACGATGGGGCGGATTCTTCACTCGATAATTTTCTCAGACCGATCCGTCTTGGCGTGCAAGCGAATAATTACGTTGGTGTCCTGCAAACGAAATCTGGCTTGACGATTGAAATTTTGCCCAAAATCCATGGAAAGAATGAGTCTAGCAAAAAGGATAACGATGTCCGGAAACTTTTTCTGAAGATGTTGGGTGCAGTCAAAAATATTGACGGCAGAACATTTTCCATGGCACATCTGGATACAGCTAATACCAACCTGTTTGAGGTTTTTATCCGGATGTTCTTGGGTGAAGTAGACAGCATCATCAAGCAAGGGCTTAAGTCTGCTTATATCGGTGTGGAAGAGAACGAGGCATTCTTAAAAGGGAAATTGCTGATGAAGCAGCAGATACAACACAACCTAGTAAACAAAGCGCGATTTTACAATCATCACGATGAATTCATGATTAATTGCCCAGAAAACCGATTAATCCGGACAGCGTTGGAATATCTTCTACATATTTCTTCAGATTTCAACAATCAGCGTCTGATCCGGGAACAACTGATTTACTTCAATCAAGTAACGATTTTGCATAACGTTGACCAAGGTTTTCAGCGAATCAAACTTGGCCGAAACTTTCAATACTACACTCAGGCGCTACAATGGTGTGAAATCATACTAGCAAAGCAATCCTTCACTTCGTTTAAAGGCAGCAGCATGGCTTTCGCCTTGCTTTTTCCTATGGACAAAATTTTTGAAGCTTACGTGTCTGATTTGGTAAGCAAAAAGTTGAGTGACTACAATGTTTCGCTGCAGGATAGGAAAAATTGGTTATTTGATGAGCATGGGAAACAGAGCAGCTCCTATCGTTTGCGACCCGACATTGTCATTCGATCCGATGAAACAACCGTGATTGCAGACACGAAATGGAAAGTACTAAAGGCGGATGGCCCAGCTCAAGCCGACTTGTATCAGATGTATGCGTACCATACACGGTATAGCCATAAAGGCGAGAATGTTCAAAAGGTAGTTTTGATTTACCCATACAGCAAAGAATTTCTGCCGACGGAATTTCACAGTTTAACTGACATACCTGATACTAATGGTGTGCAGGTTGATGTGCGGTATCTTGACTTGTATGGGGATGTTGATGGGCAAATTAAAAGGATGCTAATAGGGCAGTTTACAAGTTGATGCAAACGCAAGAAGAAATTTGTCTGTAAGGTAATGGATAATTGAAATGTGTAATGCATATCAGCCATAAACATTCTATTGCTGAATCTTTATCTATTCATTTTGGTCTGTGTATTCAAAGTAATTGCTGAATATTTCCAACTTTGTCACATAAATATACTCAGAATTTGTAGTATCTTTCGAATGTAATCTGAATATATATTTGTCCTCTCCTTCTTTCGTCACATAAACGAAGATTTTGCTTTGTTTGGAAAATGAGTCTCCAGAAAATGCGGGATCAGTAATATAAAGTTTTTTATGAAGCATACTTTTATGCCAATAATATTTTAAGAACAAGATGCTCAACGATACCGTAATAACAAAAAAGAAAATTATAAATAAATAGACGTTAGATATATTTGAGTAGACAAAGCTAGCAATGATCGCAGAAATAATGAGGATCAATAACGATGCAGTGATACCAAATTTGTATATTGTACTATCAGGTAATAATCCTGTCTCGATTCTTTCTAATAAACTGTTATCTTTTTTTATAAGGCATCTCTCAAATTCATTCCAATGTAGAATTAAGATATAAATGATACTAGCTGATGGACCATAGTTTTGGATATTCTCTATTAATGAATTCAATTATTCACCATCTTTCGATATATTGATACTGCTAATTTTAGCATAAATGTAACCTAATTCAAATTTTGATTTTAATGGGAAATTCGTGGTGAAAGAAGTAATACTATTCGGAGTAATTTTTAGTAAATCGAATAACCAAACTGGGAGGGACATAATGGAAAATTTGACAATCAAACAAGCTGCAGAAAGATCGAAAAAAATCCGGGGGCATTATCGCTCATTGGAAATGAAGCATCACGGCAGTGAATGGTCCGTGCAAGAGGATGCGTTGGCGTTTTTGACCGATGCGGGCTTGGTTGGGCGCCTGACCATGGCGCAGCAGGGTCGCTGGCCGGTCGGTGAATCAAATGAAGCCGGCTTGGAGCACAAAATCGGCGAAAACATCTGGTGGCTGATGGTGTTGGCGGACCGGATGGGCATCGACAGCGAAGAAGCGCTGGAAAATTTCTTGAGTACAACAGAGAAGCGGTTTGATATCTAGGAACAAGCATTTGCTGCACTCATGAATATTTGAATAGGGATTCGAGAATAGCGGATTGTTTTTCGATAGTACCTTATCTCTAAATAAAAACAGCAGCATGGAAACCACGACGATGGTTCCCATGCTGCTGTTTTTGGTTGGATACGTTCAAAGCAATTTTAGTTCGGGGCTCCGTTAGTGTTGACGGATATCCACTCCAGTTCCGTCGTCAGTAGATCGAATTAATAACAGTCGGAGAATAAAGTAATCCGGTTTGCTTTAGTAAAATAATGTATAATACATTTGCTGGAGAGATTCTCTTTAAGGACAAGAAAAGTAGGTGAATAAAATGGGGAAATATCAATTGGATTACAAAGGTCAGGCATCTGTGACGAAGTATCATGAAAAACAGACGCCTGCCAAATTTGATAAAAAGCAGCAACTTGAAAAAATACGTGCGGAGTATTTGAAAAAGAAGCAAAAATAAACAGATGAACTACATCGGCACTGAAATATTTTTTACGGCGTTTACGTCGGGGGCGTGATGCGTGTGGCAGTTTTGACAGTCCCATTCGCGGATCGTGCAGTCTGTGATGGGGATATCGACAAATAGAGCTGAAAGCCTCCCGTTAGAGGTTTTGGCTCTATTTTATTTGGAACAATTAAATTCCTGATTTGTATGATAGTTTGGTAAGATAGTAACCATAAGACTTCTCTCTGATTGTGCTGAGTGGAAATGTTTTGGAGGTGAAAAAATGTACAATCATCAATTGGACACATTCATAAAAGTTGCCGATTTAGGAAGTTTCAATAAAGCATCCGAAGAACTATTTGTATCGCCGAATGCTGTCATGAAGCAAATCAATCTTCTGGAAAACAGTCTGGGATTTGATTTGTTTGTCAGGACGCATCGGGGCGTCCACTTGACACCTGCCGGCGAATCATTGTACCGCGATGCAAAGTATCTCATCCAGTATGCAAAAGATTCAATCACCAGGGCTGAAAAAATGCTGGCTGAACCCAAGCACGTACTGAGGATCGGGACATCATTGACGACGCCGGTCCAGTTTTTGGTCAGTCTGTGGCCCCAGATTCGCCAACACAATCCGGCTCTGAAATTCGAGCTGGTCTCATTCGAGAACACTCCGGAGAACGCCCGGGAAATCATGAAACATTTCGGCAGGAACATCGATGTGGTTGCTGGCATATACAGCGATAACATATTGAGCGAGCGGCGTTGTTCGGCATTGAAATTGTATGATGCACCCCTTTGTGCGGCGGTCCCGCTCCATCATCGCTTGGCAGCAAACGATGAAATAGCGATAGAGGACCTGTTCGATGAAAAGGTCATGCTCATCAAACGCGGCTACATGAGCGCCTTTGATGAAGTCAGAGATGATCTGGCAGAAAACTATCCGAGGATCCAAATAGAAGATTTTTCATTCTTCGATGTGAATGTCTTCAACAAATGTGAAAACGACAACGCGGTTCTGATTGGTGTAGCGGAATGGGAAAATGTCCATCCTTTGCTGAAAATCATTCCGATCAGCTGGAAGCATACGATTCCGATAGGGATCCTGCATTCAAACACGCCATCCAATGATGTCAAAGAATTCCTGAAAATCATCAGTCAGATATACGAGGTCCAGTCATAACCTTTGGGTTGCAACTCGTGAGCCAAGAGAGACTTCTTAATAGTCTCTTTTTTACTATACTTAAAGTTGTAATAGAACGAAGGGGGAAACAGAGATGAAAACAAGAGTTTTGGGACAAGGATTGGAAGTATCGGCAATCGGGCTTGGCTGCATGGGGATGGATCATGCCTACGGTGCGCCGGCTGACAGGGAAGAAATGATCAAGCTGATCCGGCGCGCTGTCGAATTGGGCTGCAATTTCTTTGATACCGCGGTTGTCTACGGTGAAGCGAATGAAGTGTTGTTGGGCAAAGCCTTGGAAATCTACAACCGCGAAGACGTCATCATCGCCACGAAGTTCGGCATCTACGGGCAGAAAATGGTCGATGGCAAGCCTGAAAATGCGCTGAACAGCAAGCCGGATTCCATCAGGGAACAACTGGAAGGCTCATTGGAACGTTTGGGCGTTGATTACATCGATCTGTATTATCAACACCGTGTCGATCCCGAGGTTGAACCGGAAGTGGTTGCCGGAGTAATGAAGGAATTGATGGCTGAAGGGAAAATCAAACATTGGGGCTTATCCAATGCACCTTTGGATTATCTGAGAAGGGCCCATGCAGTCTGCCCGGTAACCTGCATCGAGAATCAATATTCCATGGTTTTCAGAGATCCGGAAAATGAAATCTTTAAGGTATGCGAAGAATTGGGCATCGGTTTCGTTGCGTATTCCCCACTCGGAAATGGTTTCCTGAGCGGGAAATATGATGCGAACACGAAGTATCCTGAAGGGGACTTCAGGAACAAGATGGGCAGATTCAGCCCCGAAGTCATGCAAA
Source organism: Trichococcus shcherbakoviae (assembly GCF_963666195.1). NCBI lineage: Bacteria > Bacillati > Bacillota > Bacilli > Lactobacillales > Carnobacteriaceae > Trichococcus > Trichococcus shcherbakoviae. The sequence continues at coordinate 422,691 of NZ_OY762653.1, read as the reverse complement.
AAAATCAAGCGTTATTGGATTTGCTGAAAGAAATCGCTGACAGTAAGAACGCAACGAGTTCCCAAATCGTTTTGGCTTGGGAATTGGCGCAAAAACCATGGATCGTCCCGATTCCCGGGACGACGAAAATGCACCGGTTGGAAGAAAATTTAGGCGGGGCCGATATAGAATTGAGCCCAGAGGAATTGAAGGACATCAATGTAGCCTTGGATGCCCTGGACATCGATGAAACGCATTTCTGAGTAGAGTCTACCGTATTTCCGGATCATGATAAATTGTACTTCAAGAAATAAAGCCTACATTTAAACCCCCACCCAAAAACGAGCCGCTAAACAATGCGCGTGCCAGTTTCGGGTGGGTTTTTCCTTTCCTTGGGGATTCTTGCTCTCTGGTGTATGATTATAGTAGAGAGAAAGTAATCATCTATCCGCAAGATTAGCAAGCCCTATAATGATTAACTAAAAAGGTGGGATCATCATGAAAAAAGTGTTCAGGAAAAAGACGATTACCGGGGAAACAGGAAATCTGGAAAAAGAGAAGGTAGCGGAAGTACAAGTTGAAACAGAACTTCCAGATAGCGATCTGAAGCAAGAAGAAAAAGAATTTGAATCATTCTTTTCTGAAGTGTTAAAAAAATTACCGCAAAAGACATCAACCAGTGTCCTGAACGCTTATGATAAATCAAAAGAGAAGGCTGAAAAAATTCTCGACAAAAGCAAAAATCAATTTGATGGGATCTTCGATGAATTTCTGGAAGGTGTCGATGAAGAAAAACGCAAAAAATGTCATAAGACTGTTCATGCCGCGTCTTTAACAGCAGCCATAATCGGCTTTTCGCCAATCCCTTTTTCAGATGCTTTCTTGCTGGTTCCAGTCCAATTAACAATGATGGCTCGCCTGCACAAGATATTTGGTCAATCATGGTCGGAAAGTCTTGGCAAAAGCCTATCCAGGGAATTGATCGTTGTTGGTTTAGGCAGAGGTGCAGTCGGCAATATCCTGAAATTGGTTCCTGCGGTAGGAACCGTCGCAGGTGCTGCAATTAACGGTGCCGTTGCCAGCACCATCACAGAGTCTTTAGGCTGGGTAACCGTCAAAATGTTGAATGACGGTGAAGATATTTTCGATCAAGCCATGTCCTTCAAGGGGCAGTTCAATACGTTGTTCAAAACACTTCAGAACTCCAGTAAACCATCAAATAAGAAATGAATTTCATGACAGATAAATTCTTTAGGGACAAAGTTGTAGTTACTTTGTCTCTTTTTTAATTCACTTAGGTGGCAGTAATGGATGAAGTACTTGGAAAGAGAGTGATATAATAGCTTGCATATCACTGTTTAAGGGGAGAGGCACATGTACGATTTGATGAATGATTTCCATATCGCGGTTCCGACCGCGTTTTACGATAACGAGGATTTGAATACAGAGACGACGCTGCAGCATGTCATGCATCTGTACGATCAGGGTGTGAAATCCGTCCTGGTATGCGGCACGACAGGGGAGCAGCACAGCTTGTCGTTGGCAGAGAAATTGCAACTGCTGGAAAGCCTGGACGCGGCCAGTTTCCTGCCGGATGACCTGGAGATCCTTTTCGGAGTGGCCAGCATCAGGCAAAAGGAAGCCCTGCAGCTGGCTGAAAAAGTCAATGCGAACCCAAAAATCAGCGGCGTGCTGTTGGGATTTCCTCCTTACATCTTGCCCTCACAAAAAGAAGCGAGGCTCTACGTGGAAGCCATCGCAAAAGTCATCAATAAGCCCATCATCCTCTACAACAATCCGCGGCGCACAGGATTCAATCTGGATTTGGACACTTTTGCTGAACTGATCAAGCTGGCGAACATCATCGGTATCAAAGATGCGGGCGACAGCGCGCGCATCCCCAAATTGATTTCCGTTACGGACAAAAAGATCTACGTCTATGCCGGCGGGGAAATCGATTTGGACAACAAAATCGCATTGGGCGCAACCCGTTTGTCCTCGATGGCGGGTAATCTGTATCCGACCGAGGTAGAAGCATATTTCACGGATTTGTTGCGCGGGTGTGCGGACAAAACAAAAGACGCCGGAATCGAAGAGAAGATTCACAACGTTTTTGCGGATAACTCGATTATATACATTAAAAACGAAATCACGAAGCACACGCAGATCGATATGGGGATTGCGCGATCGCCGTTGGGTAATCTGTAACAGCTCAGTTCTATGTAAAAGGGCTGAACTCCGGTCAGAGGCGCTTCGCCGGATGAAATAGTCATTCAAACATCGGCATCTCTGGAGAGCGTGCCTTCACAGGAGAATAGAATTGAAATATGACCTCAATCTCCGTAGAAGGATCCTTCATCGGAGATGTATGAAGAGTGGACTGTGTTCCGATTGTTGGGTTCAGCGGAAGGCATCTCCCTTGCCGTATGTTCCATAAAAAAGTAGTATATTGATTATATAGAATTTATTGCGAATATCATCATGTAAAGTGAGGAGATCCATTTATGTCGACACCTGAATTAAGAGCACAAATCATCGAAGCACACCAAAGCCGCTATGCCACTAAATCCTTCGATCCGACGAAAAAGATTGCCGAAGAAGATTGGGAAACGATCATTGAATCGGCACGCTTATCGCCGAGTTCCTTCGGTTATGAACCTTGGAAATTCCTGTTGGTGAAAAACCAGGAAATCAAGGATGATTTGAAAGGGATTGCTGCGGGAGCAGTCAACAGTCTCAACGGCGCTAGCCATTTCGTCATCGCGCTGGCTCGAAAAAATGTGACCATCGAAAGTGATCATGTACGGCACATCGTTGAGGACGTGCTCGGCGTGGACTTTGCGATTGATTCACCGCGCAGTCAGTACTTCGACAATTTCCAAAAGAACAATCAGCAATTGACTGACGAACGAAAATTGTACGATTGGGCGTCCAAACAGACGTACATCGCGATGGCCAACATGATGACCACTGCAGCCCTTTTGGGAATCGACAGTTGCCCGATCGAAGGCTTCAACAAAGCCAATGTTGAGAAATACCTGTCGGAAAAAGGTCTGGTCGATCTGAATGAATTCGGCGTATCCTATATGTTGGGTCTGGGATACCGCAATGAACCGATCACGCCGAAGAAAAGACAGTCCTTGGATGAGATTTTGGAAGTTATCGATTAGCTTTGTAGTCAAACCGAAACCGGAAGCTGCCGACATTGCTCGTAAATACACAAAAAGAACAACAAATGCAACAGGAAGACAATCCCATCAGGTATAGGATTGTCTTCCTGTTTTTGGCATTATATCGACCAAAACGCGATTTTTGGAACAATATTGGCTGAGCAGTATTATTGACTTGAAGCTCAAATCATTGTATAAATTTATTACACCTCATCAGGAGTCTGCCAGTCGCTGTTGCTTTGACAATCAGCCTTTTACATAAGTTTCATACAAGGAGGAAATGCTATGAAAAATTACTTTAATACGAACGAAATGACTTTGCAGGAACGCGAGCACCTGAAAATTGAAATGGAAATGAAGAAAAACTATTATGGTGCTTTTGTCAGCAACGTGCTGACGGATGAAATGACCGAAAAAATGGAAAACATCTGCGGAGACGACTTGTGTCAGTAGATGCCACTAGCTGCATGACTCTGATGGGGTGCACGAATAAGTATATTGTAATGAAGGGCTGCCTCAGCTAAGGGGTGGCCCTTTGTTTGGTTTATGCTCAATTATAAATTATTCTGTGCTATAATCATGGATGGCAACTTGCCCCGAAAGGGGGTGCTGTTTGTGTTTGATTTAATTTCATTGGTTATCGCACCACTTTTTGTGGGACTAGTATTATTGCTAGTTGAGCATTGGTTAGATGATTAGCGGATAACCACGCAAGTTGTCGCTAACCTACACGCCTATTGTCGCAGTAGACGTAAAAAAAGCCACTCCCTTTCGTCGCAGTCAGGGAGTGGTTTTTGTGCTGTTTGCACTGATTTAATTTCATATCGCAAAGCCATTATAACATGGAATATTATAGTTATCAATTCTCCAACTAAATCGCTACATCTTTTCCCCGCCAGTATCTTCCTGCATGATATCCGAACTGGTTTTCCGTTTGTCGGCTATTCTGCCCAAGCGGATGATATGGGCCAGATTTTCCTCATAATTTTCGGCAAAGACTACTGAATACAGCACATCCAGCAAATAGATGATGGAAAGGTTGATCGTAAAGTTGCCGATCTTGGAATACAGTTTCTCGCGCGTCGTGATTGGTAGATAGCAGTCGACCACCCGCGAAAGGTAGTTGTCGCCGATGCCCGTAATCCCGATTGTCGGAACGCCTTCCGCTTTCAAAATATTTGCAATCTGTTTCATCGCAGTGCTTTCGCCGGTATAGGAAATCAAGATGGCGCAAGTGCCTTCAGGACTGGTGTAGGCTGTATAGACGTCTTCGCCTTTAATGGTGGAAACGGCAGTGTGGTGCTTGATCCGGTTCATTTTCAGGGCAAAGTCCTGCGGGATGAGCATGTTGGCGTTGTTGGCGAAGATTTGGATATGCTTAGCCCTCAGCAGCATCTGCTTAGCCTGCTGCAGCGTGTCGTGGTGGATGAGCGAGAGCGTATCCTCGATTGTTGATTGTCCGAGAGAGGCCATCTTATTGCTGATCGTCATGATCGAGTCGTTCGCCTCAAACGGCAGATTGGCATCGATGTCGACGAAGTTGCGGGTCAGATAGTCGTGTTCTTCCTGGTAAGCTTTTTTGCATTCCACCCATCCATCAAAACCCAATTTCTTGGCGATGCGGATCAGCGTGGAAGGCTGCGTATAGGTTTCTGCTGCGATTTCCTGCATCGTCTTTTCATCCAGCACTTCCGGAAAACGCAGCAGGTATTCCACGACTTCCTTTTCAGCTGGAGAAAACTTGATGGTTTCCATTTTTTCGCGTATTAACATAGGTGGCATGTCTCCCTTTCTGAATATTTGTACTAACAAGTTGTCCAGCTTCACGGGTTAGCCCTTCGGAAATTAGATAAATCGGTCCTATTGCGCTCTTCGATGCTCAGTTGCATGGGACTTTTAGGGATTCATCCCTTAGAGTCCCAGTACAAGGTGACCGTAGGGAACGTTGCGGACCGATTTCCTAAATTTCTTTCAGGGCTAAACGAACCCGTTCAGCCTTTCTTTCTATTTACAAAAATTATAGATTAATGTAAATGTTATGTAAACGATATTTCGCTCAAAAAAGGCCAAAAAGCGAAAAAAATTTGAATTATTAGACGGATTTTGCACGAATTTTGTAAAAAGGTTTTGAAGTGTACCCAGAACCCTTGTTATCGATATTTACATGATGGATAATAACCTTGTAAACGAAACGAGGAGGAATATACAAATGACAAAAGGCGTTAAAATTGTAACAATCGGCGGAGGAAGCAGCTACACACCTGAATTAATGGAAGGTTTCATCAAACGTTATGATGAACTGCCTATCCGCGAAATTTGGTTAGTGGATATCGAAGCAGGAAAAGAAAAACTGGAAATCGTGGGCACAATGGCGCAACGTATGTGGGATGCTTCCCCTTACGACGTGAAAATCCATATGACTCTTGACCGCAGAGAAGCTTTGAAAGATGCTGATTTCGTAACGACGCAATTCCGTGTCGGTTTACTGAATGCTCGCGTCAAAGATGAGCGCATTCCTTTCTCATATGGCATGCTGGGTCAAGAAACAAACGGTGCCGGCGGTATGTTCAAAGCCTTCCGTACAATCCCGATCATTTTGCAGATTGTTGAAGACATGAAAGAATTGTGCCCGAATGCTTGGTTGGTCAACTTCACAAATCCAAGCGGCATGGTAACAGAAGCAGTCGTACGCTACGGCAAATGGGACAGAGTAATGGGCTTGTGTAACGTTCCGGTTATGGCTACCATGACTGAGCCGAAAGCATTAGGCGTCGAAAAAGAGGACTTGATCTACAAATTTGCTGGTTTGAACCACTTCCACTGGCATAAAGTTGCTGACGACAAAGGCAACGACGTCACTTACAAAGTGATCGATGCCATGTTCGACAAAGATGCAGGCCTTCCGAAAAACATCCATGACATTCCGTTCTACAGAGAACAATTGGAACAAATGGGCATGATCCCTTGCGGCTACCACCGTTATTACTACCGTGAAGAAGAAATGCTGGAACACGGTCTGGAAGAATTCAATGGCGTAGGCACGCGTGCGCAACAAGTGAAAGAGACAGAAGCTGAATTGTTCGAATTATACAAAGATCCAAACCTGGATCACAAACCGGAGCAATTGCAAAAACGTGGGGGAGCGTACTACTCTGACGCTGCTTGTGAAACAATCGCTGCTATCTACGGAAACAAAGATACGCAAATCGTTGTATCAACTAAAAATAATGGTGCTGTTCCTGACCTGCCAGCTGACTGCGTAGTCGAAGTCACAGCTTACGTTGGCGCACAAGGCGCTCGTAACGTTGCTTTCGGTGAATTGCCGATTGCTGAAAAAGGCTGGTTACAAGTGATGAAAGCTATGGAATTGCTGACTATCGAAGCAGCTGTAACAGGCGACTATGGTACTGCATTACAAGCATTCACGATCAACCCATTAATCCGCTCAGGCGAAACTGCAATCAAAATCATGAACGAATTGTTCATCGCACACAAAAAACACTTACCTCAATTCGCTGAAACAATCGCACGTTTGGAAGCTGAAGGCGTGACTGTTAAAGATGAAATCGCTAGAGACTTGGACTAATTACGACAAGAAAACCCTATCATTCACTTTTTTTCAAAAAACCATTTGACATTTCCTTGAAAAATGAGTATATTCTGAGAAACAACATAAAAAGTGATGATAAGAAGTAGTAAGTTATTGAGCTGACCAGAAAGGTGCCGGTCGATGCGAGGCACACATGCGAGATAGCCGAATTCATCTTTGAACTTCGCACTGAAATCAAGTAGGCTGCGACGGGTGATAGCGTTCGTTATTTCGCTAGGGTATTATAATGTACCTATCGAGGTAGACTTGCGCGAGTGGTCTATGAACAAAGGTGGTAACACGAGTCTATACGGCTTCGTCCTTTCCAATGAAAATTTGGAATGGACGAAGCTTTTTTTTGTTGAAGAGAAAATGGAGGGATTACTATGAGTTTCAAAGCATTGAGTGAAAAAATCGATTTCGAATTAGTCAAAGAATTATCCAAACTGACACCTGAGCAAGCAGCGATGAAGGCAGCCCGCGACAAAGAGTTGCACGACATCGTCGAAGGCAAAGACGATCGCATCCTGTTGATCATCGGGCCTTGTTCCGCCCATGATGAAGAAGCGGTAATGGAATACGTGCGTCGCTTGGCGAAACTGCAGGAACAAGTCAAAGACAAAGTGTTCATGGTTCCCCGCATCTACACAAACAAACCGCGTACGACCGGCGATGGCTACAAAGGCTTGTTGCATAAACAAGATCCTACCGGCAAGAGCAACCTGATCCAAGGTATCGCTGCTGTTCGCAGCCTGCACAACCGCGTTATCACTGAAACAGGTTTGACGACGGCTGACGAAATGTTGTACCCGGAAAACCTGGATTTTGTTGATGATCTTGTCAGCTACCATGCAATCGGCGCGCGTTCCGTGGAAGACCAACAGCACCGTTTCGTTGCCAGCGGAATCGATCACCCAGCCGGGATGAAGAACCCGACAAGCGGCAACCTGAAAGTATTGTTCAATTCCGTTTACGCTGCACAACAAAAACAAAAATTCATCCATAACGGTGTCGAAGTGCAGTCCAGCTCCAACCCATTGGCGCACGTTGTCTTGCGTGGCGGCACGAACGATTACGGCGAAAACGTTCCGAACTACCACTACGAAGACCTGGTCAAAGTTGTGAAAGCATACGAAAGCGGCGATTACAAAAATCCGTTCATCGTTATTGATACCAACCATGACAACTCAGGCAAAAAACACATGGAACAGATCCGCATCGTCAAAGAAACGATGTTCAACCGTACATGGAATGCCGACATCAAGAAATTGGCGCGCGGCTTCATGATCGAAAGCTTCTTGGTGGGCGGCCGTCAAGATGACGATGGCACAGTCTTCGGACAATCCATCACCGACCCATGCCTAGGCTGGGAAGAAACAGAAGAATTGGTTAAATACATCGCAGAAAACGCATAAGAGCATGAATGTGGGGCCAGGAGAAATCCTGGCCTTTTTGTGTTTGTGGCGATTTTTGTGTGGGCTTTGCGGGGTGCGAGGTTGCCGAATAAAGGGTGGATATTCGGCAATTTGATTGGAGTGCGGAGGGGAATTGTCGAATGCTAGAAAACATTCGACAATTTGATCCAAATGCAACGCGAGATAGTCAAATACAGGCCAGCTATTCGACAATCCAGAAGTTACCGGCAGACACCAATTAAAGTCCCGGTTCACCGGGATAACAGATGTGATTTCGAACGACGAACAAGCGCAGATTATTTTCATCAGGCAACGCGCAATCTACAAGTAGCTGCGTATACTCTATACGACAACAACATCGAGGTGATTACCGAAAGAGCGTCGTAAAGCCCCTTGCTTTAGCTATGGGTATATAAGACGTGCACTTAGTTGTGTTATATTGGGATTAGCTGTATAATCAATATATGGAAAATAAAAAATATAAATCAAACAATAACATCATTTATTCTTGTACCTACCATGTTGTCTGGTGTCCAAAATATCGGCGAAAGGTCCTTGTCGGACCAGTAGCGGCACGCTTAAAGGAGCTCATTGTAGAAACGTGCACCGTTCTATCCGTCGAAATTCAGGAAATGGAGATCATGCCAGACCACGTTCACCTCCTATTGGATATAGACCCACAATTCGGGGTTCACAAAGCAGTCAAACGCATCAAGGGAGTTTCTTCCCGCGTGCTGAGACAGGAGTTTAAGGAACTGACGACGAAGCTACCCACGCTTTGGTCGAATAGCTATTTCGTTTCCACGGTGGGTGGGGCACCCCTTGAAATGATTCAGCAATACATCCAAAGCCAAAAGACCTCACAACGCCAGTAAATGCAAAGTAATCATCAAGAAGGGAGGGACACGTATGGCTAAAAGCAAAACAGCTTCATTTGTCGTAGAGCTGCGACTGGTCACGTATCAAAATGAACAAGCAGTGCTGGATAAGCGTTTCAAAATCGCTGAAAAACTGTATAATAAAGTCTTATACCATGCGCGGACGCAGCTGACAGAGTTGTACAAGAACCGTCGATACCAAGACGTGCTGGCAGAACGCCGCTTGGCCATCAAAGCAAAGGACAAGAAATGTGAAACCGCGTGCAACAAGGAATTGCAAGCTATCCAAAAGACCTTCGGTATGACGGAATACGCTTTGCATGCCTACATCGGACGGATGCGCGAGGCGTACAAGAAGCATATCGACAGCTTCACAGCACAGAAAATCGCTTCTACGGTTTGAACAAGTGTGTCCTCCCTTCTGTATGGCAAAGGCAAAAAGGTACGCTTCAAAAAGTTCGGACAGCTGGAATCGTTGGAAGGCAAGTCGAACGCTACAGGCATGCGCTTCAAAGGCGACCGTTTAGAGTGGAACGGGCTGGTTCTGCCCGTCACTATCCGTGCCAACGACCTATTCGTTCAGGAATCCCTTTCCTTGCACCGGGTGAAATACTGCCGCATCGTACGCAAGGCGTTCAAGGGCGGCAATCAGTACTTCCTGCAACTGGTGCTAGAAGGCATCGCGCCGGTGAAACGCAACAATAATACGGGTATGCCCCGCCGAAAACCTGCTCCGAATGCGGAAGTGGGTATCGATATCGGCACCTCTACGGTGGCTGTGGCAGGTGATGACGGCGTCATCTTGAAGGAATTATTTCCAGAAGGAGCGTCCTATGACCACGCGATTCATCTGTTGCAACGAAAACTGGACCGGAGTCGCCGCGCAACCAACCCCGCCAACTTTAATGTCGACGGCACCGTCAAGCGGGGTGTCAAGTTGACCTGGGTACGGAGCGGGAACTACATGAAAATAATGTTTCGCTTGAAGGACCTCTACCGCCGCCGGGCGGTGGGCTTAAAGGAAGCCCACAACAAAACCGCCAATGCCATCCTGGCACTGGGTAATCAGGTTTATGTAGAGGACATGGATTTGCGCGCATTGATGAAGCGGGCCAAAGAAACGACCGTCAACAAGAATGGGCGGTTCAACCGCAAGAAACGCTACGGCAAGTCCATCGGCTATCACGCGCCGGCTATGTTGGTCGGCATCGTGAAGCAAAAAGCACCCCAAGAAGGGGGAGCGCTGTACGAGGTGGATACCTTTAAATTCCGTGCCAGCCAGTATAACCACATAAATGATACCTACATTAAGAAGACACGTGATGAACGTACGACCCTTGTTGGCGGGCAGCTTGTCCAACGGGATCTGTACAGTGCGTTCCTCCTGAAAAACAGCCAACCGACACGCAACGAAACTGACCGCACAAAATGTAGCACGACGTTCGCTACCTTCATGGCGCACCACGACACCTTCATCCAGACGCTCTGCCAATCAACCGAACGCCAGTCCTGCAATTTCGGACTGCGAGATTTTCAATTAGCTTAACAAATGTAAAGAGCAACCAAAAGGTTCAGCTGTGAGCCTTCAACGCGAATGGTGCCATCGGGCGCCTTGTTGAGAAAGTCTGAGGGCTTTTGGGAATAGAACGGAAATAGAAAAACGACATCTCCACTTTTTTGGAAATATCGCCAGTACGGTCCGTGACGTCTCAACAGCCCTTGGAACCCCCTGGATTTATCCATGGGGAGCAGTCAGTCGCCGAGCCCTGATTTTTGTATTGAAGAGCGAAGGCATCCAATAAATGAGCGAAGGCGGGATTGACATGAAGAAAAATTATTTAAGCATCGACATCGGCGGCACGAACATCAAATTGGCTCTGATCGACCATTCCGGACAGATTCAGTCCAAGAAGCAGGTGCGGACGCCACATGAATACGGCGCATTCATCGCCGCATTGGAAAATGAAATCGAATTGGTGCAGGATGAGATTCGCGGGATCGCCTTCAGCTGCCCGGGGAAAGTGGACACGGAAACGGGCATGATTTCTTTCGGCGGAGCCTTGCCTTTCTTGGACGGTATTTCCTTCATCGACAAATTCCAACCGAAATTTGCTGTGCCTATCTCCGTCATCAATGACGGGAAAGCGGCTGCCTTGTCCGAACTGTGGCTCGGCAACCTGAAAGGCATTGAGAACGGTTTGGCGCTTGTGCTCGGAACCGGCATCGGTGGCGGGCTGATCCTTGACGGCAAACTCTACCAGGGCAAAAATTTTCAGGCGGGAGAATTGAGTTTCATGATGAAGCAATCCGGCAAGCCATCCTTTGAGGATATGTACGGCATGACCGGGTCGGCAGTTGGACTCGTCAAAAAAGTGAACATCGAGTTGGGGACCGAGGACACGAAGGACGGCGCTGCTGCCTTCGAAGCAATCAATCAAAAGGATCCGAGCATCTATCCGATTTTCGAAGTCTTCGCCAGAGAAATCGCCTATATGATCTGCAACGTCCAAGCCATCCTTGACCTCGAGAAGATCGTCATCGGCGGCGGGATCAGCGCCCAATCGATCGTTATCGAAGAAATCCGGAAACAATACCGCGCCATCCGCGCCGGGCTGCCTTTCGTGGCGAACACCTTGACGGAAGTGGAAATCGACAGCTGCCGCTTCCTGAATGATGCGAACCTGTTGGGGGCGTTGTACCAATTGTTGCTGAATGTGGATGAAGAGATGGCAGTTAACGTGTAGGGAGCAATCTAAATAAATAGATTGCGTATCTATTCACGCTAGCGTAGATAGTAACTAAAAATAAAAATTAACCACCCATGATCGACGCAACCCGCGTTGCAGGATTCACGGGTGGTTTTGCCGTTTCTACAACAGCCAATAACAGTATGCCGAAACGCACTTGATTTGCTATGAAGTCCACTTCATGGTTTATAATGGATGCATAGACTAAGCACAAGAGAGAAGTGAAGCATATGAACAGCAAAGAAGTAGCGCAGCTATTCGATTTGCCGATCGATACGATCAGATATTATGAACGGGTGGGTGTGATTCCGCCGATAACACGCGACAAGAATGGCTATCGCATCTACGCCAAACGGGACCTCAATTGGATTTTTCTGGCAAAGAGTTTGCGCAAAGCGGGCTTGTCGATCGAGTCGCTGATCGAGTTCGCAACATTGGCGCAATCGAAGGAGAACGTGCGGGCAGCCCAAAAACAGATTCTGCAGGATCAGTTGACTGAAATCAATGTCAAATTGGAGGAGATGATGCATGCAAGGGATCTGCTGGAGTACAAAATCGAGACGTTTGATGATCATGTCGCTAAAATCAATGCCGGCGAACTGAATGATGACGAGGTTGAAGAGCTTTGGAGGATGAAACATTTCAAAAAACACGAAATACCGCTTGCTGTGGAGTAAGCTCCATAGTTTAGACTGAGCATTGTAGTAAATATTCCAATTGGAGGTTATGATATGCAAACAGTAAAATTAAACAACGGTGTTGAGATTCCAGTTTTAGGCTTCGGTACTTTTCAGATTACCGATCCTGTTGAGGCAGAACAATCCGTCATTGCAGCAATCAAAGCGGGCTACCGCCATATCGATACAGCGCAGTCGTACATGAATGAGGAAGCGGTCGGACGCGGCATCGCAAATTCCGGTGTGCCGCGCGAAGAGCTTTTTGTGACGACCAAAGTTTGGGTGGAAAATGTTTCCTATGAAGGTGTGAAAGCTTCGATTGAGCGCTCGCTCAAACGTCTGGGCTTGGATTACCTCGATATGCTGTTGATCCACCAACCGTACAGCGATGTCCATGGAGCTTGGAGAGCCATGGAGGAATTGCAGGAACAAGGCATTGTGCGCGCAATCGGTGTTTCCAACTTCGCCGTTGACCGTGCGGTGGATTTGGCGACCTTCAATAAAGTCGTACCGCAGATGAACCAGATTGAAATCAATCCGTTCCACCAACGCATCGAGGTCATTGCAGCGTTGAAAGAGGAAGGCATCATGCCGGAAGCTTGGGCGCCTTTTGCGGAAGGCAAAAATGACATCTTCAACAACGAAGTACTGGTCGCTATCGGGAAAAAATACAACAAATCAGTGGCGCAAGTCATCACCCGCTGGTTGGTGGAGCAGGACATCGTTGTCTTGGCAAAATCGACCAAACCGGAACGAATGGCTGAAAACCTGGATGTGTTCGACTTCGCTTTGACGGATGAAGACAAAGCGCAGATCGCGACTCTTGATGAGGGCGAAAGCCAATTCTTCTCGCATGCCGATCCTAAGATCATCAAATGGTTGGCGGAAAGAAAAATGGGCGTTTAAAACTGTAAAATCTTCTGAACTGAATAACGAGCGAGATAGAAAAAAACAGAAATCCCTTATCCGGATTTCTGTTTTTCATTTAAAGTGTTTTATTTGATCAAACTTAATTCAATTGCTGAAACTTTTTCTTCGACGTAGGTCTTCACTTCATTTTTGGGCATCTCCAGCACGACAGCGAATTCGCCGTAAAGCATTTCTTCGGCTTTCTTCATATAGCGTCTGTCGGTTTCGGAAACCTTTTTATTTTTTGTGGCGGCAATCTGGTTCTTGAGGTAGACCGTTTTGATCACTTGGATCAGGTATTTGCAATCATGGCGTTCCATGGCTTTATCATAATGTTCGGAAAGCAGATTCGCGCTGCTGTATAGGATATCCGTTTCTATTGTCGGAATCTGTTCGATTATTTCTTGTGCGTCATCGGCCGAAATAACGGGACGCATAAATACTTTCGTATCAACGGGTGTGAATACTGTTCCGTTCCGATACAGGGGCTTCAGAACATAATAGAGACGATCATTTGCGACAGCAGTGACATTCATAACTTCGATCGCTTCAACTCGGCAGACCCCTTCGTTTCCATACACTATCAAATCATTAACTTTGTACATGTAATCCTCCATATCTCTTCCAAAAGCAACAAAAAAGCGTGCAGAATTTTGACAACAGGACTTACGTTCGTCAAAACAACACGTTGTATAAATATTATACCAAATTTTGACTGTTTTTGTAAGGGGTGATTTCAAGAAAAAATATATAGATAAGTCGATATGTGAAAAGTCAAGTTGTTTCGAAAATGGAAACTTCATTGTGTCTTGCAAGCAAATACTTTATTTTAGATTAAAGTCTTATTCAGAGAGGGAGAAGCGTATGAAGTTTCCAGAAAATTTTTTATGGGGTGGGGCCACATCGGCTGTACAATGTGAAGGAGGTTACGATAAAGGAGGAAGAGGATTGGCTAATGTGGATCTGGTACCCGTGGGTCAAGACAGATACGCTGTAGGCAGCGGGGATTTGCATGCAAATTATTTTGATCCACAGGCATTCTACCCAACAAAGTCGGCAATTGATCTGTATCATAACTACGAGGAGGATATCGCCCTTCTAGGAGAAATGGGCTTTAAGGTCTACAGATTTTCCATATCATGGACAAGGATTTTCCCGAATGGCGATGAAAAAGAACCCAATCAGGAAGGCCTTCAATTTTACAAGAATATCATCAAGAAATGCGGGAAATATGGCATCGAGCCTCTTGTCACAATCAGCCACTTTGAATGTCCGATGGGTTTGGTTGAAAAATTTGGAGGCTGGCGGGACCGGCGGATGGTTGAAGAATATGCCAAATACGCAAAAACGCTCTTTGAAGAATTCCAAGGATCAGTGAAATATTGGATTACGTTCAATGAAATAAATATGGTTCTTCATTTGCCTTTTGTGGCGGCAGGAATTCGCTTCGATGAAGGGGAGAATAGGAATCAGGTCATGATTACCGCTGTCCATCACCAATTGGTGGCGAGCGCTTTGGCCACCAAACTAGCGCATGAAATCGATCCGGATAATCAGATCGGATGCATGATGGCTGCGGGGCCGCACTATCCAGAAACCTGCAAACCCCGGGATTATTGGAAGGCTATGGAAGATGATAGAGAAAATTATATGTTTATTGACGTCCAAAGTTGGGGGTATTATCCGCAATACGCGCTGAATTGGGTAGCGAAAAGAAATGCTGAGATACCTTTTATCGATGGGGACCGAGAATTGTTGCGCAATCATCCGGTTGATTTTGTCAGCTTTTCCTACTATTCCTCACATGTCAGCACTTCAGAGGAGAACAGAACCGACGTTACACCCGGGAATGTATTCCAATCGATAGTGAACCCACATTTGAAATCGAGTGAGTGGGGATGGCAAATCGATCCGCTCGGGCTTAGGATCACTTTGAATTTACTGAGTGATCGGTATCGAAAACCGTTGTTCATCGTGGAAAACGGCCTGGGTGCTAAGGACAGGGTTGAGGACAATGGCAAAATCCAAGATGATTATCGTATCAATTATTTGCAGGAACATATCCTGGCTATGCGTGACGCAGTAAGTGAAGACGGCATCGATCTGATCGGCTATACGACCTGGGGATGCATTGACCTTGTGTCGAATACTTCCGGGGAAATGGAGAAGCGTTATGGTTTCGTTTACGTTGATCTCGACAATGAAGGGGCCGGGACTAGGAAAAGGCTCAAAAAAGATTCGTTTGAATGGTACAAAAAGGTGATCGCTTCGAATGGGGAATGTTTGTGATTTAACGGACTTCAGGATATTCGAAGGAGGATCTATCAACTTTTTTGCATGATGATGCCAGCAAGCAAAACATCCACGACATATTTTAAAGCAAAATCGTTCAGGGTAGTTTCGTTTGAAGGAACGACGCATTTGTTGGGAAATTCGAGTTGGTCATTGCAGGTGATGAGCCAAGTTGTGCTCTGCAGGCTCTTGATCCTTCGAGTGATCCGCTTGCTGTATCTGAAAGTGTTGCCGTTGACGCTGAGAACGAGCAGAAAATCATCTTGATTGAGCGGGAAATCGACGTCAAAATCAGCATCGCAAATGACAGTCGAAATGGAAAGACGGCTCAACTCAATCTGGATGGTGTGGCAAACGGAGCGGATATCACCTTGGGCAAATAAATAGACACGTTTTTGCCTGCCTATGACGTTCACTAGTTTTTCCAGAGTGGCATAATCGAGATGGTTTGTAACGTACTGGAATGTCTCGCTTAATTTCTGGTTGAAAAGGGCGACATTCTCAGGAAAACCGTACGCTTTATTGAACAGAAAGGATTTTCTCTCCAGGGAATCTACATAATTCCGGCAAGCATCCTTGAAGCTTGCGTAGTTTTCGTATCCTAGAGTTCGGATAGTTTTGGAGATTTGACCTTTCGAAACAAAGCATCCGGCAGCAACAGCATCTATCGTCAAGAAGGGGATTTCGTCAATATGGGATTTGATGTAGCCAGCGATGGCATAAATGGAATCATTCTGATTTCTTGTATTCAGTATGTCGTTGACCTTATCGAGAATCATGCTTCACCTCCTGAAGTTTCTACCTTCAGTATAGTTGAAATCCATTAATTTTCAACACAAGCATAGGAATGGAGGGAACGCTGGGAAATCCTACGCAAACATGGGTTAAAATCATTTTAGCATCCAAAGGGGGATTGACTCCGGTAAACGTGCCGGAGTGCATTAACATGAAAAATATGTACTATGCAGGACTTGTTTTTTTGGGGGGATGCTGTTACGGCATTCTTTCGACTTTTGTGAAAATAGCATATGCGAACGGATTTAGTTCTGGTGCCGTGACAGGTGCGCAGTACTTGTTCGGTACGATGATGTTGTGGCTTGTTTTACTGTTTACAAAAAAGGAAAAGCTTTCCGTAAAGGAGTCGGTGAAACTTTTGTTGTCAGGCATCCCTTTCGGTTTGACCGGAATTTTTTATTATCAAGCACTGCAATCATTGAGTGCCTCATTAGCGATTGTTTTCCTTTTTCAATTTGTTTGGATCGGATCAGTGATCGAGTGGCTGGTTTACAGACTTGTTCCGGATAAAACGAAGCTGATTTCGATAGCTGTCCTTTTGCTCGGTTCATTATTGGCGGCTGACGTTTTTTCGAAAAGTAGTTCAACATTCACGGTAATAGGCTTAATCTGGGGGATTTTGGCAGCAGTCAGTTTCGCAACCTTCCTATTTTTGAGTAGTGCTGTCGGGAGTCAACTCCCTCCTGTTCAAAAAAGTGCCTTGCTGGCTACTGGCGCGAGCATACTCGTGTCCATTTGTTATCCGCCGGTCTTCATCCTTGAGGGCACGACGTTCTTTAGCCTTGCTCCATACGGCCTGCTTCTTGGTCTTTTCGGTGTAGTGCTGCCTCCGTTGCTTTATTCGATCGGAATGCCGCATGTCGGACCCAGCCTAGGAACGATTTTGACATCGTCCGAACTTCCCGTAGCGATACTGATGTCCTCAGTAGTATTATCAGAGCCAGTCCCACCTGTAAAGTGGACGGGTGTTATATTAATTTTGATAGGCATCAGTCTGAATAGTTTGAAAGATTCGAAAAAGACGGGAATGCTAAAAAAGACAGAATACCAGTGATTCATATACCGAAAAAATCCCCGACCGAGCTGCATTATGAGCTTGGTCGGGGATTCTTTGTTAACTTATAGGAATTTATAAAATTTTCCAGAGTGAAAAGTGCATCACCGGAGGTGTTTCACAAGTTTGCAAAATGTTTCATGCACCTAAAATGATGTCCAGCTGCACGGGTTAGCCCTTCGGAAATTAGATAAATCTGACCCATTGCGCTCTACGATGCTCATTCAGGGCCAGATTTCCTAAATTTCTTTCAGGTCTGAACGAACCCGTTCAGCTTTTCTTATGCTTCGTCGAACAGCGTTTTTCCGTCGCTGGCTATGACGTCCTTGTACCAATAGAAACTGTCTTTCTTGTAGCGATTCAGGGAAGGATCGACGGCTTCTTCGTACTGATCGACATAGACGAAGCCGTAGCGTTTTTGGTAGCCGTTCAGCCAGCTGAGCAGATCGGTGAACGACCATGTGCAGTATGCGAGCACTTCCGAGCCTTCTTCGATTGCCAGTTTGATCTCCTTAAGGTGTTCCGACAGATAGGCGATCCGATAAGGGTCATGGATGCTGCCGTCCTCTTCAAGTGTGTCGAAAGCGCCGAGTCCGTTTTCGGAAATGATGATCGGCAGGTCATAGCGGCTAGTGATGTCGCGGCAACCGACGCGGATGCCGATCGGATCGATGGTCCAATCCCAATCTGTTGTCGGCAGATTGGGATTCAGCGGATTCTTGTACAAGCCCGGAACGCCAGGGACAGTCATGGAACCTTTTTCGCCGGTCGTATTGAACACGCCGCTGCTGGCGACGCCATCCAACGGGTTGTACTCTACCGTATCGCTCCGGTAATAGTTGACGCCCATGAAGTCGACGTGCTTGGCGGCTTCCGCAAGCAATTCCGCATCGCCCGGCTCGAATTCAGGCGCAACGCCTTTGGTCTGGAGATACTTCATGGCTGCCTTCGGATAACGCCCGTAAGCATAAACATCCATCCACCAATAGTTTTTCAAATCGTCGTAATCCATCTTGGCTACGACATTTTCCGGCTTGCAGTCGATGGCGTAGCTCGGATGCAGGGCGAAGCTCGCACCAATCATGCCGTCCGGAACCAGATCCTGAAAGGCGAGCACGGCCTCGGCATGCGCCAGGAACACGTTATGGTTGACCTGGTAATAGAGTTTTTCTTCGCCGCTCATTTTCGGCGGGTGCTGCGCCGTCATCCAGCCCATCCGCGTGAAGATGTTCTGTTCATTGATCGTGATCCAGTATTTCACTTTGCTGCCGTAAGCCTCGAACAAAGTCACTGTGTATTTCTTGAAGTCGGCGATGATTTCCCGACTTTCCCAACCACGGTATTTTTCTTGCAGGAACAGCGGTAGATCCCAGTGATAAATCGTTACCATCGGCTCGACGTTGTTTTCCAGGCACAGGTCGATCAGCTTATGGTAGAAATCCAAGCCCTTTTGGTTCACTTCATCCATGGAAGTCGGGAAAATCCGTGACCAGGCGATCGAGAAACGATAAATTTTCAGGCCCATTTCCGCCATCAAGCGGACATCCTCCTCCACGCGATGGTAATGGTCGACCGCAACATTACCGTTTGTGTTTTTGTAGGTGGTGCCGGGCACTTTCACGAATTCATCCCAGATCGATGGACCTTTGCCGTCATCGTCCCAAGCGCCTTCCACCTGATAAGCAGCCGAAGCACTGCCCCACAGGAAATCCTTCGGAAAAGCATTTTTGTTTGCCTGCATCATAGTTTTGAACACTCCTTTTTTCAATATGATCCATTCCAAGCGCTACTCCCTCTCTATTCTAACATGCTTGATGCAGAAAACGCATGGCATAAGGTAGCGTTTGCAACAATTTGGTCTGGTTACTAACATTTTGACTGATGAAACAGACGCTGACCCCTCCGAATTTTCCGAAAAAGGGGTTACAATCCAGTTATATTATAAAGGGGGCGATTCCATGCCAATTCAAATTCATCAACAAGGGAAATTATTTCATCTGACCAATCAGGAGATCAGTTACATCATGCAGGTACTGGAGGATGGCAGTCTTGGGAATCTATATTTCGGAAAAAAGGTAGCCGACAGGACGGATTTCAGCCATCTGATCGAATCGGCGTATAGACCGAATACAGCTTACGCCAGCCAGGAGGACTACTCTTTTTCGAGAGAGCATATGCGCCAGGAATTTCCGGTCTACGGGACGACTGATTTCCGCCACCCTGCCATCAGCGTACTGAATGAGAACGGCAGCCGCGTGTCCGCCTTCCAAGTGAAAGAACACGTTGTCCATTCGGGTAAGAAAACACTCGCAGGATTGCCGGCCACTTATGCCGAATCACCGGAAGAGGCGACTACTTTGGAAATCACTTTGGAGGATTCTTTGGCAGGGGTGGTCGTCGTGCTGAGCTACACGCTCTATGAGGAACGTCCTGTTGTGACGAGATCGGTGCGTGTGCGGAATGATGGACAGAAAAATGTGCAGCTGGAACGTTTGCTCAGCATGAACCTGGATCTGCCTGATGCAGAATACGAACTGCTGCAGTTGTCGGGTGCTTGGGGGCGGGAACGTCATCCGTACTTCCGCCGATTGGTGCCGGGCATCCAAAGTGTCGAAAGCGCGAGAGGATCATCCAGCCACTACCAAAATCCGTTCATTGCTTTGAAAAGACTGGATGCCACCGAACAATCCGGAGAGGTCCTGGGATTCAGTTTCGTTTATTCCGGTAATTTCTTGGCGCAGGTGGAAGTGGATACCTACAATGTTGCGCGCGTCAGTATGGGGATCAATCCGTTCGGCTTCGGCTGGTTGCTTGAACCAGGGGAAACTTTCCAGGCACCGGAAGTCGTGATGGTGCACAGCGGGAATGGTTTGAACGGCATGAGTCAAACTTTCCACAGCCTCTACCGCCAACGGTTGGCAAGAGGGACGTGGCGCGATAAGGAACGTCCGATTTTGATCAATAACTGGGAAGCGACCGGGATGGATTTCACGGAACAGCAATTGCTGGCTTTTGCCGAGACAGCTTATGAAGACGGGGTGGAACTGTTCGTTCTGGATGATGGCTGGTTCGGTGGCCGGCGTCATGAGCGAGCTGGGCTCGGAGATTGGTTCGTCAACGGGGAATTGTTGCCGGAGGGGATTGACGGCTTGGCTGAAAAGATTGAAGCAATCGGCTTGCGGTTCGGGCTATGGTTCGAGCCGGAAATGGTGAATGCGGACAGTGATCTTTTCCGGGCTCATCCGGATTGGATCATCCATACACCGGGAAGACCGGTTTCCCACGGGCGCCACCAATATGTCCTTGATTTCACCCGCTCTGAAGTAGTCGATCATATTTACACCATGATTTCTAAGATATTGCGCGAAGCCAAAATTTCTTATGTGAAATGGGATATGAACCGCTGCATCACTGAGGCTTATTCGCCAAGACTTCCTGCCGGGAGACAGGGTGAGGTGTTCCATCGCTACATGCTGGGCGTCTATGACCTGTATGAACGTCTGACATCCGAGTTTCCGGAAATTCTTTTTGAATTTTGCGCTTCCGGGGGAGGTCGCTTTGATCCTGGGATGATCTATTATTCTCCGCAAGGATGGACCAGCGATGATACGGATGCAGTTGAGCGATTGAAAATCCAGTACGGCACTTCTTTTGTTTACCCCTTGAGCTCGATGGGAGCGCATGTTTCCGCAGCTCCTAACGAACAGCTTCATCGTTATACACCGTTGGAGACACGCGGGAATGTTTCGGCATTCGGCTCATTCGGGTATGAATTGGATCTGAACAGATTGACGGAACAGGAAAGGGCAATCGTCAAGGAACAGATTACGTTCATCAAAAAGTACCGCAAAATCATCCACAGCGGCACTTTCTACCGTCTCATGAGCCCGTTCGACGGGAACTATTGTGCATGGATGGTCGTTTCCGAAGATAAACGGACGGTGCTGGTGGGCCAATATAAAATTCTGAATGAGGTCAATGCGCCTTTCAGAAGACTGCATTTGATTGGATTGGATCCTTCGATCGAGTACGTCGACATTTCCGATGGGAAGGGCTATTACGGAGATGAACTGATGCATATCGGCTTGGTGACAAGTGACGCTTCCTGCGGTCAGGTTCTCGACGGAAGAAAACCTTCTTGTGACTTCGATTCAAAAATTTATATATTAGAAGCAAAATGAAAAAAACGGTGCATCGTCAGAAGCGATGCGCCGTTTTTTCGTTGTATTGCTCCCGCTTTTCGTATTCCGCCTTTCTGTAGGTGGTCGGCGTGACTGAGTACTTTCTTTTGAAAGCTTTGGAAAAGACCAGGGTATCGCGATAGCCGCTGTATTCTGCGATTTCATCGATCGAAAAGTTCTTCAAACCTAAGAGTTCCGCCGCCCGCGTCAGGCGATGATCCGTCAAATATTGCTGCAGCGTCACACCCATCTCCTGCTTGAAAATGCTGGAAAGATAGCTACGGTTCAAACACAATGCTTCCGCAAGGCTCTGAATGGTCATCGGTGTGGCATAATAGCTCCTGATGTAGGCGATCGCTTCCCGGATGTGCGGGTTCCTTAGCTGACCTCTGGTGATGGAGTGTTCCGTTGTCTGTTTAAACAAGGCCAAAAATTCATACAGTCGGGCCGAAAGCATCAATTCGGAAAAAAGAGAAACTTGATCCTCGGAAAAGGATTCTTCTATGATTTGGATGATGCGTTCCGTATTTTCGGTTTGGAAAACCGGATGGTGGCCCGAACACCCCAGTGCATCCAGGTAGAACCCGGCGAGATCACCCTCGAATCCGATCCAATAGTAGCTCCATGGGTCTTCTTTGTCGGCTTGATAAAAAGTTCTGGTATCCGGCGGAATAATGAAACCTTGGCCTGCCGTCACTTCATAGGACTCATTATCCAGCTGATAGCGGCCTTTGCCTTTCGTCACGATATGGATGATGTAATTGGGCCGGACTGCCGGCCCGAAACTGTAAAGCGACTCGCAGACCGCTTTTCCGGAGAAAAGAATCTTGAGGTCTTTTTGATTGTTGAAAAAGTAAGATTTGAAATAAGAAGTTTCCATCATTACCTCCTAACATTTTGACTGCATTTTAGAACATTATAATCTATAGGATGCGTTTCCAGCAACCTATAATTAAATGGGTTAAGCGCGAACCAACAACGAGAGGGGTTATCACATTGAAAGTACCATCTACAGAAAAAAAGGGTAACATACTGTTCCGGGGTGTCACCACGTTTCTCGGAACAAGTCTCATCAGTTGTGGCATAGCTTGGATGCGTTTCAGCGGAATGGGAACCGATCCGTTTGTGACGATGAATATCGGGATCAGTGAATCTATAGGAATGGACTTCGGAACGATACAGATGCTGGCAAATATTGCGGTTCTATTGGTGATGCTTTGGTTCCGGCCGAAGCTGATCCATTTAGGGACGCTATTGGGAATTTTCTTCGTTGGCTATTTTTCGGACTTTCTTTTGGGAATGTTGCAGAATCTGCCTGACACGCTGACGATGCGCATGCTGGGATTGCTCCTCGGGCTTATCGCATGTTGCTTCGGAGTAGCCGTCTATATGACTGCCGATATGGGTCTTGCTCCGTATGACGCATTGGGAATCATTCTGCTGGAAAAGTTGCCTCTCCGATTAACTTACCGGGAAATCAGGATCATGACGGACCTCAGTTGTGTCGCGGTCGGCTTCATCTTGGGTGCCCAAATCGGTATCGGAACAATCATCACGGCTTTTTTCACCGGTCCCTTGATCAACTATTTCAAGAAAAAAGTGGAACCGTTTTTGACATTTGCGCAGTTCCAAAAAACAGCCAGGTAGATATTTACTCATAGAGAGGCCCTCCCATCAATTTGATGGGAGAGCCTCTCTTTTTGAAAGATTGTTGCGTCTCAAACATCCTCTATCAGAGGCTGGATTTTGGAGCGGAAACCGGTGGTGTTCGCCTTCACCTGAAGCAAGCGTTTCTTATTTTTATCATAGTTCCGCGCGAACAGGCCGGCATACAGAATATCCAACACCAACAGAGTGGACACGCTGGAAGAGAAGGTGCTGATTTTCGAGAACATTTTTTCCCATGTGACGATGTTCAAGGTGATGTCGCACAAATCGCTGATGCTGTTGTTTCCGACACTGGAGATGCAGATCATCGGCGTCTCCGTAGCCTTCAGCAGTTGGCAGATTTCGAGGATGTCTTTTGTTTCGCCGGTGTAGGAAATGATCAAAGCGACTCTGTCTTTGTTCGATGTGGCAGCCTTGATGAGTTGCTCCTGCTGGCTGGTGGATGTCGTGACTTCTTTGTTGATGCGCCGCATATCAAGCGTGAAATTATAGGCCAAGTGCTGGTTTGAGCCGACGCCATAAATGTCGATGAAGGTCGCTTGGTCAAGCAGATTGATGGCTTGATTGTATGTGTCTTCATCCACTAGGGAATTGGTTTCCTTGACTGCATCCACGAAAAGCTGAGATAGATTTGAGGATATTTCGGTGATGCCATCTGCTTTTTTGAACGGGAAATTGGCATCGATCGAAACCAGTGGACTGTCGATCTGTTGGACAGCGGCCAGGAATTCGATTTTGAAATCATTGTAGCCTTGGAAGCCCAGTTTTTGGGCAAGCCGCACGATGGTGGATGGGCTCGTGAAGGTTTTCGTGGCTAAATCTTTAGTTGTGGCATTTTTTAAATCATCCGGATTTTCAAGCAAAAAATGGATGATGCTGTTCTCCGCGTTCGAAAAAAAGTGGCTTTGGTTCATCCTGCTGATTATGTTCAGAAATATCACCCCTGTTTTGCGTTTGATTTACTCCAATTATACCATTTGTCGATTTGAATCATGAAATTATGTTTCAACAAATGCCCGTTAAAAAAGAAAAGATGCAACGGCATGCCAATAGCTGCCGAAAGCATTTACTTTTTTTGTCAGGAAATCAATAATGGAAGCAGATATAAGTGTTTAGACACAAATGACAAAGGTGGTAATGACAGTGAACAAAGCATTTCCGGAAACATTTTTATGGGGTGGCGCAACCGCCGCAAACCAATACGAAGGCGGTTTTGCTGAAGGTGGCAGAGGATTGGCCGCTTCGGACCTGATTACGGCCGGAAGCCATACATCTTCCAGAAAAATATACTTTACCAATGCCAATGGGAAAATGGATCACATTACTTTAGGCGAATCTTTACCGCTTGGAGCGGAGCCGATCCTGAAAGAGGTCGAGTATTACCCTAGCCATAACGCCACTGATTTCTACCACCATTACAAAGAGGATATCGGGCTGATGGCGGAAATGGGGTTCAACAGTTACCGATTGGCGATCTCTTGGACGCGAATATTTCCGAACGGGGACGAGGAGGAGCCGAACGAAGAAGGGCTGCAATTCTATGATGATGTGTTCGACGAATGCCTGAAGCATGGCATCGAGCCGATTGTCACCATTCTTCACTTCGATATGCCAGTGGGGTTAGCCAAGAAATACGGCGGCTGGGCAAACCGGAAAATGATCGATTTCTATCTTCGCTACAGTGAAGTGCTGTTCAACCGATACAAATCCAAGGTGAAATATTGGATCACAGTCAACGAAATCAATGTTCTGGGCGGTTTCTGGACCTTGGGAACCTATAAAAAAGATGACGCTAAAACGGAGAATAAGGGTCCGATCCTTCCGACCAAATATTTGCCGGAAGAAGCAGCGGGCAAATACCAGGCGTTGCACCATCTGATGGTAGCCTGCAGCTATGCGAACAAGATGGCCCATGAAATGATCCCAAATGTCAAAATCGGCACCATGTTGGCCCTGTCCGGCATTTACCCGAATACGTGCCACCCGGATGATGTTTTCGGAGCCTATCTGTTCAGACGGAGAGCATTGTTGTTCTCGGATGTGATGATGCGTGGCTATTATCCGGCCTATGCGAAAAGCATTTTTGATGAATATGATTTTGAACTGATAATGGAGGAAGGCGACGAAGAAATATTGAGAAATCACCCGTCCGACTACCTTGCCTTCAGTTACTACCGCACAACGGTATACGACAGAAACTCCGACATCACCACGACAACCGGCGGCCAGCAAGGGCAACCGAATCCGTACCTGGAAAAAACGCCGTGGGGCTGGCCGATCGATGCGAAAGGCTTCCGTTTTGTTTTGAACGAACTGTATGACCGCTACCAAAAACCATTGATGTGCGTCGAAAACGGGATGGGCAACATCGATACGATCGAAAATGGCGAAATCCACGACGACTACAGAATCGCGTATCTGCGCGACCACATAGCAGCGATGCGGGATGCAGTGACGATCGATGGCGTCGATCTGATCGGATACATGCCATGGGGCTGCATCGACCTCGTTTCGGCAGGAACAGGCGAAATGAAGAAGCGTTACGGATTTGTCTATGTCGATCTGGACGATGCCGGCAAAGGGACTTTCAACCGAATCAAAAAAGACTCATTCTACTGGTACAAATCAGTGATCGCCTCTAACGGCAGCGAGTTATAATTATTTAACATAAAGGAGCTCTTCCATCAATAGGTGGGAGAGCTTCTTTGTGGCGGTGATGGATTTTGTGGAGCGAATTGCCGAATGGGCGTGCTGTATTCGACAACTTCGGTCTGCAGAGGAGTCAAATTGTCGAATGAAAGACAGCATTCGACAATTCCGCCCAAAACTGGAATAAAATAATCGAATGATAGTCCGATATTCGGCAATTCGCCTCTTATATTAGACGGTGATTCATTATAATATTCCATCAAAAAGTGTTATTATTTTAACAAGGAGTGTGATGGGGCATGGGTATGAGTGAGGATTTTGAGTTGATTATGATTCTGGCGAGCATCGGAATCATCAGTGTATTTGGGTATTTGTTTTTTAATTGGGTTTTGAATCTGACTGCTGTGGAGGTTACCGAAAACGCCAAATTGATCGGGAAAGATACGGAGAGTGCGAGTCACATGAACGGGGACTCTTTGATGACGACAACTAGCTACGTGATGACCTTCGAAGTCGACGGTGGCGAACGCATCACGTTTCGTGTCGGCAGAGGGGTGTACCGCAAGTATGTGATCGGCGATTACGGCAGGCTGACGTACAAAAGAAAATGGTTCAGACAATTTGAACGAATTTGAGCTGCCTTCGCCTTATTTTGTTGCGGGGGTAACTTGACTATCCATTTTTCCTGTAGTAGTCTGTATTAGTGTCAAAAAACAGAATAAGACAGTTCGAAACCATCCTGTCTCAAATCAAAACTAGGACCTGACTGCTGCTTATTTGAAGCGGTCGATTGTTGATGGGCATAGTGTGCCCTTTTTTTGTGCAAAAAAATAGTAGTGATCTGCATATTTCGAAGCCATCAAAGACAAGGAAAGTTCTGGAACGACGGATCGGCAGAACGGCAGCAGCGCCTGTAAAAAGGGGCGGTGCTGCGGACAACTTTAGGGGGGAGAAATACAAAAATGTATATTTTGAAAACAGAGCACAGCTTCGACATCGCGCATTTTCTTGCTGGCTATGCAGGCAAATGTGCAAACATCCACGGCCACAGATGGCGGGTCGAAATCGAGGTTCAAGCGGAAGAATTGGTCGCATCCGGACAACTGGACGGAATGGTAGTGGATTTCGGAGATTTGAAAAAGGACCTCAAGGTCGCTGTGGATCACTTAGATCACGCGCTGATCATCGAGCAGGGAACCATGCGGGAACAAACGCTGCAATGCATCAAGGAAGACGGTTTTGCCGTCATCGAATTCCCGTTCCGTCCGACAGCCGAGAATTTCGCCGCACATTTCTACAGAACGATGGCTGGCTTGGGCTATGATGTGAAGCGTGCGATCGTTTATGAAACACCAACAAACAGCGCCGCTTATGAAGAAAGCGGGGTAAGCTAAATGGCACTTCAAGTAGTTGAAAAATTCGTCAGCATCAATGGTGAAGGCCGCAGATGCGGACAATTGGCGACCTTCATCCGGTTCGCGGGATGCAATCTGAACTGCGGCTATTGCGACACCGCCTGGGCCAACGACAGAAAAGTCGCTTTCGATCCGATGACGGCCGAGGAAGTTTATGCCTACATCAAGGACACTCAGGTCACCAATGTCACCCTGACCGGGGGAGAGCCATTGCTGCAGCAGGACGTGGGAGTACTTTTGGAGTTGCTTTCGCAGGATCCGGAGCTCTATGTCGAAATCGAGACGAACGGCAGCGTATTGTTGAGCAAATTTTCTGATTTGGAAAACCCGCCTAGCTTCACGATGGACTATAAGCTTCCTTCCAGTGGGATGGAGCGCATGATGGCGTTGGAAAATTTCGATTATCTGACAGATAAGGATACGGTCAAATTTGTATCGGGAAGCATGGCGGACCTGGAGAAAGCCCGAGAATTGATCAATAAATACAAGCTTACTGAAAAAACCTGCATCTTTATCAGCCCGGTTTTCGGAGAAATCGAGCTGGAAAGCATCGTTGATTTCATGAAGGATAACCAGATGAATGGGGTCAACATGCAGGTGCAGCTCCACAAAATCATCTGGGATCCGAACGAGAGAGGAGTTTAACTATGGCAATTGATGTACAAGCGATCGAAGGGCATATAAGGGGTATCCTGATTGCCTTGGGCGACGACCCCGAAAGAGAAGGCCTCAAGGACACTCCGAAACGGGTGGCCAAAATGTACGAGGACATCTACAAAGGGATGTGCTACACGAACGATGAAATCGCGGAAATGCTGAACACCACTTTCGAGGATGACCTGGCCTTTGGCAATGCCGAAAATGATCTTGTCTTCATGAAGGACATTGAGATATTCAGCCACTGCGAGCATCATCTGGCGTTGATGTACAACATGAAGGTTGCGGTTGCGTATATCCCCAAACAAAAGGTCATCGGTTTGAGCAAAATAGCCCGGATTGCCGATATGGCGGGTCGTAGGCTGTAGCTGCAGGAAAGGATCGGCAGCGACATTGCGGAGATTCTGGAGAAGATTACCGAATCGGAGGATGTGGCTGTCATCATCCAAGGCGAGCACGGCTGCATGACCACCCGCGGCATCCAGAAGCCCGGCGCGAAAACCATCACGACTACGCTGCGTGGACGCTTCAACACCGATCCGATGCTGAACAATAAGCTGATGATGCTGTATACGAAAGATAGCACGAATCAGTTTGGCTGATGTTAGTTCGTGATGGGTCGCTTGATCGTATGATAGTTGGGCGAACGGGGTCGGACCTCCGGTGAAGGGGCTGTCACCGGAGGACGGTTGAAATACGCGGGCGCAACTCCTGCGAAGAGTGCTTGGCCGGAGAAGAACGAGATAGGACAGGTCGCAACTACGGCTAAGGCTGCTCTCACCGGAGGACGGAGTAATTCAGCCAATCATGAACAAAAAACACAAGCATCCCGGCTCATATATGTAGCCGGAATACTTGTGTTTTCTCGTTTTACCGTCTATGAAAAGAATGCCAATCCCATCCTGCCGATCAGCAATACCATTTCGATGATGACTACCAGACTGCCGATTTTGAACAACCAGTCGTTCACGATGCCGCTCGCGCTGCACAAACCGAGGCGGATACCGCCGGGAAGCGGATAAAACAGCTTCACGCGCTTGTGGTTGAGCATGTCGATTGCAATATGCGACGCCATCGCAACTGCGAAATAAGGAACCAGAAGCGGCGACAGAATATAGACCGCCATGCTCAATAAGGCCAGTCCGAGTATGGAATGAAGAAACGACCGATGCGGTTGTTCCTTTCCGAAGATGCAGATACCCAAGAAAATGACGGTCCCGAAAAAGATCCGGGAGTAGGAGCTGTGGTTCAGGATGGCGGAGAAGATGCCGAGCGACCACCTGGACTCTGCGAATGCCAGCAGGACCGATACCGCCAGGATCAAACCGAGAATCCAGTCCAGAGTCTGATGGGATTCAGAGGTGGTGACATCGATGTCGCTGATGACAGACCCGACGATTGCTACGCCCAGACAGATGAATAATTCCTTCAGCGTGGAGGGTTGCGTAACCAGCAAGCTGGCGGCAGTCCCTATCGCTACGTGTGTTTTTCCAGTCATGTTGAATCCTTTCAAAAATAAAATAAGCGAGAACGTTTGTTCCTGCCGTTGTTATCATATCTGATTATGAGTCAAAAAGAAACAAAAACCTTGCGCGTTCAGATGATTCACCTTCCGACAAAGGCTGTTCTGTTATAGCTATCAAACGTGTTCGATTTCGTATGTTATCCAAACGGTTGATAAGATGGTATTCTTTGCTTACCAAATTTCAACTAAGGGGGAACAGATATGCCAAATCAACTATTCAAAGTGACATCGACCAGTCTGAATGAAAATTACCAGGTGATCAACAAAGCCAGAGGCAAATCCATCGTGCTGGATGAACCGGAAGCATTCGGAGGTACGGACATCGGTTTGAGTCCGGTGGAGGCATTGCTTGCCGGATTGGGCAGCTGTAAAGCCATCGCCGGGCGGATGTTTGCCGCGAAGCTCGGCATCAAACTCCATGAACTTGAGATTGAAGTGAGCGGAAACCTGAACACAGACGGATTTTTGGGCGATGAGAATGTCAAAATCGGTTTTACTGACATTCATGCGGTCTACCGCATCAAAGCTGATAATACCGAAGCGGAAATCAGCCATTTCGTGGAGTTTGTGGAATCGCATTGCCCAGTCGGCGATACCTTGATCAATCCTGCCAGCATCAGCTTTGATACCACTATCATTTAGACAAATTAAACGGAAAAGTGCCCCGACCGATGCGCAATTTGCATCGGTCGGGGCACTTGTTTTTTTTGATCTCTCAAGCGATAATGCAGAAACTTAATGTCCGCCGTGTCCGCTTGGGAGCGAGCTGTTCGGATTTTCGAAAGCTAAACCCAGTGCATCGGAGACGGCTTCCATGATGCTGTTGCTGCTGAAGGTCGCGCCCGATACGGCATCGACTTCGACTGCTTGGGCGGTGATGATTTCTTCGATGACGGTGGTCCAAGCGCGGTAGAAAAATTGGTCATCGTCTTGTTTTGAGGTTTCTGTGATGTCGGTTATCAGTCCGTTCTGGACGGTCACTTCCACAATCGTTTCACCGCGAAAGCCGGTTCCGCTGCCTGTATATACGCCATCTGCATATTGCCCTGCAGAAACACTGCTTGATGCGCTCTCCTCTGAACTGGATGAAGCTGCTTCCTCGTTGGTATCAGCTTCAATTTTAGTTGAGTCGCTTGCTGTGGATGCGGTGGCTGTTTGTCCGGAAAGGGCATCGGCGACCGCATCCATGATCCCTACGCTGCTGTAGGTTGCGCCCGTAACGGCATCCACATCGGTACTTTGCGCTTCGATGATGTCGCCCGTGACCACGCTCCAACATCTCTCGAAGAATGAAGGGGTATCGTTGTTGGAAACGTCCTCGATGTCGGTTATCAGGCCATTTTCGACAGTGACCGAAACCGTGATCAGACCTTTGAACCCGCGCGCGCTGCCTTCGTAAGTGCCATCCTGATACTGGCCGGTGCTTGTTCCAGTGGAGGGCTGTGTGGCAGCTTCGGCAATCGTCGTTATCGTTTGAGCGGATTCGAAGTCCATCGCGCTGACCGTAATCGTCCCAAGATAATTCAGCCCGACGATGCTTGTCGCTGTAACGGCTCCCAGAGTCTTGCTGTTCAAATCCCTCCCCAAGAATTGCATGTTGCAGTTTTTCTTTGGGCAGCCTATCACGCATTGACCGCACTCGATGCATTCGCCGGAGCGGGATTTATCCGTTTTGTAAAGTGGGATGGACATGGGGCAGTTTTGCGTGCAAAGGTTGCAGTTGCGGCAATTCTCTCTTGGTTTCTTGATTGTCAGCATGCGCGGCAGGGATACCAGGCTGAGGATGGCGCCGGTCGGGCACAAGTAGCGGCAGAAGAACCGCGGCACGAAGAAGGAAGCAATCAAAATGCCGATCAACAGGATTGTCGCAATCAGGAAAGTGGTGAACAACAGATCCAGGTTTTCAAGGGAAACCAACACCCCGAACGCGTCCAAGGGATTGAGCCCTTGCGGAATGGCGACGATCTGGAGAACCCAAACGAAAATGATGGAGAATAGCAGGAGAATGTATTTGATTAGCTTCAGTTTGCTGTCTGTGGACTCCCCAAGTTGATGTTCCTTGATTTTCAGTCCGTTGCGGATGGAGGTAAGCAAGTCTCCTAGGCTGCCCATCGCGCAGATCCATCCGCAAAAGAAGCGACCGAACAGGAGGGTGAGGGGATAGACGGACAGGACGACAACGAGGTCGACGCTGTTCGCCTGCAAGGAAAAGCTGCCGGCGAGGAGTGCCACCACAAGGGCTTTTGTGCTCGAATAGATTTGGATGAAGAATCCGGGCAACAAGAGGAAGCAGACGAGCTGAACAATCCTCCTGACGAAGTTGATTTTTTTGAACTGGCGCATTTTTCTTTTCAGTTTATTTTTTCTTTTCGGATCCATGGTATCATACCTTCCTTTTCAGCATTTTGGTGAAGCCTTCCGTGGCAAAAATCTCCCGGTTCGTCAAGATAAACAGGGCGTGGCAACCCGTTTGAATAGCCAATTTGGAGCCTTCATCGGGTCCGAGCACGAACAGAGCTGTCGACAGGGCGTCCATATCGATGGAACGGTTGCCGACGACCGTCACACTCAACAAAGAAGAATCGGCCGGGCGGCAAGTCCGCGGATCCAAAATATGATGGTATCTTTTCCCATCGCGGATGAAGAAGCGCTCGTTCACTCCTGACGTGACCATCGTCTGATCGGTCAGACTCACAGTACCGATGAATTCACCGCGCTTCGCCAACGGATTCTGGACGCCAACCTGCCAACTTTCCCCATTTTGTTTTTCCCCAATCGTAGCGATGTTGCCGCCGAAATTGATCAGGGCGGAGCTGCAACCTTTCTGAACGAGGTGGTCTCTAGCCTTATCAGCGGCATATCCTTTCGCGATGCCGCCCAGGTCGATCTGCTGGCCGGCTTTCTGCAACATGGCTGTGCCGTTTTTTTGGTCCAGGACGAGTCCTTTGTAATCGACAAGTTCATTGAGCTGCTCGAGATCCTGGCTGTCAGGTACGTAATCTTCCTTCTTGCCGATCCCCCAAAGCGCGGTAGCAGGACGTATGGTGATGTCAAACGCTCCTTTGGAAAGATTCGAAAAATCTTGTGCTCTTTTTAACATAAAAAACGTTTCTTCATCGATTGCGACGGGGCGGATGCCTGCTTGCGCTGAAATTTCGGCAATCGCGCTCGTGGGCTGGAAGGCTGAAAATTTGGCTTCGATAGCTTCGCACAATGACCGGCATTCTTCCAACAGCGGCAGGCAATCCACCTCCGCCATGATCTGGTTATAGGTACCGAAAGCTTGAAACGAAATCTGCATGGAATCACCTATTCTTTTGTATTTTCTTTCGCATGCATTCATTGTATGCCTCAAAGAATTACTATTCCCCGAAAAAAAGACGTAAAGTTGCGGGAAAAATGTTGGAGGAAAAGCAGCTGATGACATTTTCAAGATGGAATCCGCTATTCCGCGCGGTTAAATTTTCTGTATGCAGCCGCGATTGCGTTATAATAGGGTCAACGGAAGCTGCTTGATGAAGAG
Organism: Trichococcus shcherbakoviae; assembly: GCF_963666195.1. Classification (NCBI taxonomy): domain Bacteria; kingdom Bacillati; phylum Bacillota; class Bacilli; order Lactobacillales; family Carnobacteriaceae; genus Trichococcus; species Trichococcus shcherbakoviae. The sequence goes on along the minus strand of NZ_OY762653.1, from coordinate 389,568 downwards.
TGCAGTTGGGCAACATTTCAGACAGCGAATGCGGTGTGACGGTTTGTGAAAGAAGGTCGTTTTATGCAAGAAAAAGTGAGAATCAACTATTGGAGTGTGACTCCGGAAGAGATGTTGGAAGCTGTTCATTCCAACGTAAACGGTCTGGCTGCTGAGGAAGCGGCAGTAAGGTTGAAGCAGCACGGTCGAAACACGCTAAGAAAACAGAAAAAAGATACGCAACTCAGGGCCTTCCTCAGCCAGTTCAAAAATCCGATCATCCTCATATTGATTGTTGCAACCGGAATATCGGCTGCAACAGGGGAGTGGATTGATGCGATGATCATCCTGGCCATCGTCTTGGCGAGCGCGACTCTCAGCTTTTATCAGGAATATACCGCGGGCAATGTCATAGCGGAACTCCGGGCGAAAGTGCAAGCAAAGTCCGTCGTCCTTCGCGATGGTAAGCCGATCGAGATTGCATCAAAAGAGGTAGTTCCGGGCGATATCATCAAACTTTCTACCGGCAGCCTCATTGTTGCGGACGGGTTGATTCTGGATAGCTCGAATTTATTCGTCAACCAGTCCATCCTCACCGGAGAATCCCAGCCATCAGAAAAGAAGCCGGACAAGGTCAGGGAAGACGCCAGTCTGGAGGAACGCACCAATTGTGTCTACACGGGCACGAGTGTACAGAGCGGAAACGCCACGATGTTAGTGGTGGAAACGGGAGCAAGCACCGAATTCGGGCAAATATCCGATAAGCTTTCTTTGCGCCCGCCGGAAACGGAATTTGAGCGCGGAGTAAGACGGTTCGGTTATTTATTGACTGAAATCATGCTCGTCCTTACCCTTGTCGTTTTCGCGATCAACGTTATCATGAACAGGCCAGCCATCGAAGCCCTACTTTTCTCGGTTGCACTTGCAGTTGGGATTACGCCGCAGCTTCTGCCGGCAATCATCAGCATTACGCTTTCGAAAGGATCCCGCATCATGGCGAAGGAAGGGGTTATCGTCCGCCGCCTGACCGCAATCGAAAATTTTGGCAGCATGGATATCCTTTGTACCGATAAAACCGGAACCTTGACGGAGGGGAGCATCCGGCTCGATGGCGCGGCTGATGTTTCTGGGCAGCCCTCCGATGAAGTGTTCAGGCTTGCGTACTTGAATGCAAGTCTTCAGACAGGTATGGCAAATACGCTGGATGAGGCAATCAGTGCATCCAAAGATGTGGATATCAGTGCCGTCAAAAAACAAGGGGAAATCCCTTTTGATTTCAACCGGGAACGACTGAGTGTCATTGTTCAGGAGGATGGACAGTGCATAATGATCGTGAAAGGGGCCTTGAACAGCATCCTCGCCATCTGCACGCGGGTTGAAATCGCTGGCGCCGAAAGCGCAATGGATGAACAGATCCGGTCCGGTATCCAACAACACTACGAAGAGTGGAGCGGTCAAGGAATCCGCATCATCGCAGTCGCCCAAAAAATGGTGCCCATGCAGGAAAAATATACAGTTGAAGACGAAAAGGAAATGGTACTGATGGGCTTTCTGCTCCTATTTGACCATCCGAAAGCGGATGTTTCGCAGACCATTTTAGACTTGGCGCGTAAAGGGGTCAGTCTGCGGATAATTACCGGGGACAATAAGTTGATCGCTTTGCACACTGCTGAGGCGGTAGGCCTGAAAGTCACGGGCGTACTGACCGGATCGGAACTGATGAAGCTGAGTGATGAAGCCTTGTGGGCTAAAATCGAAGCCACTACGGTATTCGCTGAAGTGGATCCCAACCAGAAGGAGCGGATTATCCTCGCCCTGAAAAAGAAAAATCATGTGGTTGGCTATATGGGCGATGGCATTAACGATGTGCCGGCGCTGCATGCGGCAGACGTCAGCCTATCAGTGGACAATGCCGTCGATGTGGCTAAGGAATCGGCTGATTTCGTATTGATGGAAAAAAATCTGGAAGTACTGAGCCGCGGTATTGTGATGGGAAGGACAACCTTTGCCAACACGCTCAAATACATCCAAGTCACTACCAGCGCCAATTTCGGCAATATGTTCAGCATGGCGGGGGCATCCTTATTCCTGCCGTTCCTGCCGCTGCTCCCCAAACAAATTCTCTTGATCAATTTTTTGAGCGATTTCCCTGCGATAACCATCGCCAATGATAGTGTGGACAAGGAAACAGTGGAAAAGCCGCTCAGATGGGATATCCATTTCATCCGTGATTTTATGTTTGTTTTTGGGCTGGTCAGTTCGGTTTTTGACTATCTGACGTTTGCCCTCCTGTTCATCGGTTTTGATGCCAAGCACGGATTATTCCAGAGCAGCTGGTTCACTTTTTCAGTGCTCACGGAATTGCTTGTGTTGTTGGTTATGCGTACGCATAAGCGGTTCTATATGAGCAAACCTGCCCCACTCTTGCTGTATTCATCGATTGTTGTGGGGATCATCACTTTGCTGATCCCATACCTGCCGTTCCATCAATACCTAGGCATTGAACCGATCCAGCCATTGCTGTTGCTGTCTTTGTTCCTTATCCTAGGCCTGTACGTGATCGTCACGGAAGTCGCAAAATATTATTTTTATAAAGCAAAGGCGCAGCCGGAAACCAAGAAAGTACGCAGATAAGCAGTGCGGCTTCCATAACAGTATCAAAATACCCGATGAAGCACGCCATCTGCGCGCAGCAATTCATCGGGTATTTTGAAACTTATATTTTTTTCATTGATTACTTTGGGATCTTGCCTCTTCCTGCACCAGTCCCAAGAAATAGTCCGAGGCTTTCGAAAATACCTGATATTTCTTCCATACGAAATGAAGCCCGACCTCAAGGCGTGGCTCCAGCGGGCGGAAGCGCAAATCGCTGCTCTCGCCGGTATGGATGATACCGTCCAAACACAGTGCATAATGACTGTTTTCTTCGACGAGCAGGGAGGCATTGTAGAGAAGATTATAGGTTGTGACGATGTTCAGGCTGCGCTCATTTCCGCCTAGCCAGCCTGCGAGTTCATTTTTGACAAGCATCTGGTTCGAGCAGATGACCGGCTTGCCCCTCAGATCCTTCGGTGTGATGCTTTCAAACTCAGCCAGCGAACTGTCTTTCCTCATCAGGACGCCCCAGATATCCTTGGTCGGCAACTTGATGAAGTCATACTTGGTCATGTTCGTCGGCTCCACAAGTACGCCGAAATCGAGCAACCCTTTGTCCAATCGGTCTGTGACATCCTCGGCATTGCCACTGAACAGATGGAATTTGAGCAGCGGGTGCTCCGTTTGGGCTCTGCTGATTGCGCGTGCAATGATCCGCATGCCTTCGGATTCGCCACCGCCTATATAGATGTCCCCGCTGAATTCAGTATCATCCGCGCGCATTTCCGACTCGGTTTTATCAACGAGTTGGATGATTTCCTCCGCCCTTTTTCTGAGCAGCATGCCGTCATCCGTCAAAGTGATCTTGCGGTTTCCTCTGATGAAAAGCTGCTTGCCGAGCTCTTCCTCCAATTCTTTCATCTGTCTGGATAGCGTCGGTTGCGTGATATGTAAAAATTCCGCCGCTCCCGAAATGCTCTGTTCCCTTGCGATCGTCAAAAAATACTGCAACACTCTGAGCTCCATCATACTCATCTCCTTCAGAATTATTTTAGCGCTTCTTGCCATGCCTTTCAAGTATGTCAGATTATCTGATATAGGTATTTGATGTTCCTGCTGATTCGCTGTATTCTATTGTCAAGAGGAGTGAAACGAGTGGACATAACTGAAGAAATGCTGATCACAAATCTTAAGGATGCAGGCTGCACGAATGAAACCATCGCTGCTTTCCTGGATTACCGGCAAACGAACGAACAGGCAAAACAGATGGAGTTGCTGAAAAAACACAGGCATATTTTATTGGATAAGATCCATGAGGACCAGAAGGCAATCGACTGTTTGGACTACTTACTTTATAAACTAAAATAATAATACAAATCAGGGGGAAAAGAATATGATTGGAACGATCGCAGGAATATTGACGACGTTGTCATTTGTACCGCAGGTTATCAAGGTTTTGCAGACAAAGGACACAAAGGCCATTTCGCTGGGGATGTACCTCATGTCAGTTATCGGTATCTTCTTATGGATGGTACATGGATACGTAATGGGGGACATGGCACTGTTAATCGCCAACCTAATCACTTTCTGCTTGGCTTTGGTCATTCTGGTTGCCAAATTGAAATATAAATAAGGCATTTGGATCAGTTGACGCTGATCCTTTTTTTGTTTTTCAATAAAGTCGATTATAATGTAAGGGAGAGGCGGTGCAATTATGTTGGAAGAATTGGCGTTTGAAATTGCGAAAGAGGCGCATGCCGGACAGACGGATAAAGCCGGGCTTGATTATATTCTGCATCCGTTGCAAGTGGCTGCGGAGATGACGACGGATGAAGAGAAGGCTGTCGCGCTGCTGCATGATATCATCGAGGATACGGATGTGACGGCAAATGAGTTGCTGGCGAAGGGTTTGCCGGACAATGTTGTCGAAGCTGTTAAAGCATTGACCAAAAAGCATAACCAAAATTATGCCGCATATTTGGCTGGTGTTAAAAAGAACCGGTTGGCCACTGCCGTAAAGCTGGCGGATCTGAAGCACAATTCGGATTTGAGCCGTCTGGAGAAGATCACCCAAAAGGACAGGGAACGGGCAGAGAAATACCGCAAGGCAATCGAATATTTATCGGAGTGAAAGAAAAATAAAAAATGGACCAGTAATCCCCTGGAAGGCGGATTTGCTGGTCCATTTTGCTTTATCAGGGGGCTTAATCGCTAAGCTTTGCTCGTTTCAGCGACAATCAACTTCAAACACTCTTCGATGCTGCGCAGCATCGGATTGTCCGTCCGGTAGATCACCCTCGTTTTGATTTTCAACGATTCGACAGGCGTTGACAAGATGGTGACGCGCCCAGCCAGGATATCTTCTTTGATGACGTCTTCCGACAGGATGGCGACACCGGCATCCTTCAACAAGGCTTGGCGGATCATCTCGAGACTGTTGAAGGTCATCCGATTCTGGTCGGAAAGGCGGTTTCTGTGCATGAACTCCTGAAGGAAGCTGCTGTAGGAGGATTCCGATTTGTAGAACAGCAAGGGCGGCTTCAGCTCGGGTTCCCGTTTCATGCGGCTGGCCAAAGCGGTTGAAGCGACCAAGCAGATGTTGTCTTCGCGGAGCAGCCTGTCGCGCACGCCGATTGTTGTGTAATTTGCGCTGAGGATGCCGAGGTCGTATTGCTTATCGCGCACGCCTGAAAATATCAGTTTGGCGTTCTCAGCGGTATTGATTTCGATTTCGATGTCAGGAAACCGCTCGTAGGCTTTCGCGAAAAATTCCGACAGGTTCATCTTCATATAATTTAGATCCCCTACGATTCGCAACCGCCGCTTTTTCTCGGAAAGATTCCGCATCGTATCCATTGCTTCTTCATAAAGGCTGAATATTTGGGAAGAATACTCGAACAAGGCTTCCCCGGCAGCTGTCAGAAACAGTTTCTTGCCTGCCCGGATGAACAGTTCCTGCTCCAGATCCGATTCCAACTTTTTGATTTGTTTGGTGATCGCCGGTTGGCTCAGTTCGAAATGTTGGGCGGTTTTGGAGAAGCTTAAATAAGTAGCGCAATAATGAAACGTCCGTAGATGTGATAAGCCCATCGCAATCCCTCCATGTCAGATTATTTACCGCCTATTATAACCAGTAGTTATGGAAAAAGGTTATGTATGTAAGAAAGTCGTGAATCCTGTCAGGAAATGTCACACATTCGGGAAAAGCCGCAACTATTCAAAAGTCATTTCCAATGCTTACAGGAATGGAAAGACATCGTTTTCAGCACTTTACACCAAGTGGTCGACCCTGAAAATGTTCCTTATACTTTGAATCAGATAAGAAATAAGCAAGGATTCGCTCTGAACGGAAAAAATAGATTGCCGTTCACCGGATCCGCAAATGCATCAAGTGAACGGAGGGAGCTTATGTTCGTCGCAAACGGAACAGGCAGGCTTAAGAAGGTTTTGCTGTCAAAACCCAATCATGTCCATCAGGCCGAACAAATCAATGAAATTTCAAAAAATTGGAACCTGCAGCATATAGATGAAGGGCGCGTCCAAAAGGAATTCCAAGATCTCCATGCGTTATATGAAAGCTTGGGCATTTCCGTAGAACTGATGGAAAAGGATGAAATCCTTCCGCATGCCGTGTTCGCCCGGGACTTTGGGGGCTGCGTGAACGAAGGCTACATACTCGGAAAATTCAAAAATGGGATCCGCTTGCCGGAAACAGCAGCCTACGAAGAGAAGATGGCCGAGTTGGGCGTTCCGCTATTGGGGGAAGTGTCAGGGACGGGCGTATTTGAGGGCGGGGACTTTGCCTTCCTGGATGAACGCACCGTCGCCATCGGAATGCTGGATCGGACGAATGCGGAGGGATTCGGCCAGATTACGGATATCCTGAAACCTTTGGGTTATGAGGTGCATTCCGTTGAGATGGATCCGCGCTATCTCCATTTGGATATGTGCTTCAACCTGGTTGCTCCCAAGGTGGCGATCGGCTATGCAGATTTGCCTGACACTTTCGTCGCGTTGTTGAAGAAAATGGAAATCGAATTGATCACCGACGACGAACCCGCTATTTTTCGACACGGCTACAATGTTCAGGCAATCGGCCGTGACGAAGTGATTTCCCTGGTTCAGAATCGGGGCATCAATGAAAAGATGCGCAAGAAAGGGCTAACTGTCCATGAAGTCGAGTTGACGGAGTTGCTGAAATTAGGGGGAGGCATCCATTGCATGACCTTTCCACTGAAAAGAGTAAACGCATAGGGGGAAACATTATGTACGAGAAAATCAAAAATCTGCCGCAACCGCAACAAATAGAAGCATTGGCAAAAGAGCTCGTCCAAATCCCGAGCGTAAACAGTTCCGCGCATGGCGAAGCGGACATCAGCAAAAGGGTGTTTGAAATCCTGTCGAGTTTCCCTTATTTTCAGGAGCACCCCAATCTGGTCTGGGAGACACCAATGGAAAATGATCCATTGCAGCGGAGAAATGTGTTCGCTTTTCTCCCCAAAGCTGATTCGAAGAAGATCGTCCTGCTGCATGCCCATATCGATACGGTCGGCGTCGAGGATTTCGGGAAGCAGAAAGCAGATGCTTTTTCGCCGGATCGTCTGTTGCGCTTTTTTGAGAATTACGAAGCGGATGCCGAGGTTCAAAGGGATGCATTGTCCGGGGAGTGGGCATTCGGGCGCGGCATGCTGGACATGAAGAGCGGGATGGCTGTGCATCTGGCGAACCTGCTGCATTATTCATTACATCCGGAACAACTCCCATTCAACCTGCTGTTGATGGGGAATCCCGTGGAGGAGAACGACCATACCGGCGTCATTGCTTCTTTGCCGGAGCTGCTGGTGTTCAAGCGGAAGGGTTACGAATTCGTCATCGCGGTCAACACTGATTTTGTTTCGCCCTTGTTCGAGGGGGACAGCACGCGCTATCTGTATACGGGTGCTGCCGGGAAAATCCTCCCTTGTTTTTACATCAAAGGCCGCGAAACGCATGTGGGCAGCACGTTGCAGGGCATCGATCCGACGCTGCTGTCCAGTGCCATCAATTTGGCGATCAACACGAACCCCGATTTGTGCGAGCTGATCGACGACGAAGAGGTCCTGCCGTCATCCGCTCTCCAGCAGCGGGACTGCAAAGACTTCTACAATGTCCAAACAGCGAAAGTGGCGCATCTGTATTTCAACACTTTCCTGTACGAACGCTCCGTTACGGAGGTGCTGACGGTATTGCGCGGTGCAGCCGAGGAAGCCGTCCGGGAAGTGACGGATAAATTGGACGCCCGACTTGCCGAATACCGTGCCAGAGTCGGCGTTCCGATCGGTACGATCGGGCATGAGGTGAAAGTCCTGCTTTTCGAAGAGTATTTGCGGGAGTGTTCGCAAAAGGGCGTCGATACGGCTGCGATAATCGCGGACACGTTAAATAAATACGGCAGCGAGGACAAACGCGCATTCGGCTTCCGCGTGATCGACGCGTTGGAACATGCGACAGGGGATGATAGCGCCAAAGTGATTTTGTTCCTAGCACCGCCGTTTTGTCCGCATAATGGCATCGAAACGAATTCTTCGGTCGACCGTGCCATTTCAGACGCGATGGAAAAAATCGGTGAAGAGCAAGGTCAGACATTCAAAAAACGGCGCTTTTTCCCGTTCCTTTCAGACAGCAGCTACCTGTCCATGAGCGAAACCAAAGAGGAAATCCTGACATTGATCCAAAATTTTCCGGGCATGGAAAGCATATACCCCTTGCCGACCGATGATATCCAGGAGCTTTCAATCCCTGCGGTTAATCTGGGAGTGTTTGGAAAAGGGGCGCACACATGGAAGGAAAGGATTTACAAGCCCTATTCCTATGAAGTTCTGCCCCAACTGATCCGGAAAGTCATTTCGAATCTATCACGAGAGGAGGACCATGCGGAAAGTGATAAACGATTATCCAGAAGTATTGGGAATCCGTGATCTGACGGTGGACAGTGATGTGATTGTGGTTATTTCCTGAACCGCAAATGCCAGGTCAACCCGATCAGGTGGGCCAAGTATACGATTATCAGTACGATGCGCAACAGTGCGCTGTCGGTCAGCGCAAAAGGGATCGCAAAGACAAAGAGCATCATCACGAACATCCGGACCATTCCTGGGTTCGTGATGTTCTTTTTCAATAACGGGCCCTCGATGTATTGCTTGTATTTTTCCGATTCGACGAATTGCTTATGCAATTTTTCCGAACTGTGGACCCAGAAGAAGCCGGTCAGCAGATAGAAGACAGTTGTAGGCAGGAACGGCAGGAACATCCCGACAGTCCCGAGACCGAACGTCAAGAAACCCATGCCGATGTATAGGTATTTTTTCAAATGGATAGTCTCCTTCAAATCTGGCAAAAACCAGATGATTATTGTTGCTTATAGTTAACAATATCCTCGTAATGAAGATTGTTTGTGATATACTATTCAGATAGTATAGTACATTTGGCGGAGCGTGTGTATTAGGGAAGTCCTGATTCATCACCGAGAAGGAGCTATTATGAAAAATACATCTCTTGTAATTTTGGGTTTACTGTTTGCCGTTTTTGGAATCAGTCTGTTTACGCCTTGGATCCTGCTCCCGAACTATGAGACGCTCGCGTTGGACCCGACATCCGGCTATCGGTTTTATTCACAAAATTATTTCGTGGTATTATTATGTGTCCTGAGTTTGCTTACGTATTTTATGCTATTAAGGTTCAGGCAAACCAATGTGCTGCTCTTATTGGTAGCGGAACTGATTTTTTTGGCAGGGATCATCCTGTCGCCGCTGATATCCAACGGTATGATATTCCTCGACGTTGTGCTCTACGGGTATTATGTTGCCGTAGCCATGTTGTTGACGTTGATCCTTTACCTGATTGTTTTGTATTTCGGGTGGAGTGAGTAGCTTTCATAGCAATTTACAAAACCGTACGGAACGACTTTGGATGTCCATCCGTGTGGTTTTTTTATTTTGGACCGATTGCTATTATTTCCATCATGCAAGCGTTTGTATATTTTGACAAACTTTTTCATTCGTGCTATTATTACTTCGAAATCGAAATAAAAAAGGGAGGTGTTACGATGTCTGCAACAGATCGCGATACTTTGAAGGCCCTTACTGTGTTATTTAAATCATCTCAACATGTACAGGACAAACTTAAGAAAGATATGATGAAGCAAGGTTTGAATTTTTCCGAATTCGCCGTGATGGAATTGTTGTATCATAAAGGGGAGCAACCGATCCAAAACATCGGAAAGAAAGTCTTGCTTGCCAGCAGCAGTTTGACGTACGTTGTCGATAAATTAGAGAGCAAAGGGCTGGTGCAACGCATCCCATGTGCAACTGACCGCCGCGTTATTTTTACAGCCATTACCGAAGAAGGACGCAAATTGATGGACCGCATTTTCCCATTGCATGCTGCGTATATCGCAGATATATTTTCTGTCCTTTCAGATAAAGAAGTAGAAACGTTCATCGACTTGGCCAAACGAGTAGGGCTCCATGCCGAAAACTTGGAGCACTGATCAGAATCCAGCGTCAAAATATCAGGGACTGTCGCAGCATTGAGCTGGGAAGTCCCTTTTTTTGCGCTTTTTTATGCAGGAACCATCACTTTTTCCGGATGCAATCCCTATACATATGGTAAAATAGGCAGTATCAGACAAAAAGGAAAGATGACAGTGAAAAATAAGAAAATAACCAAAACAAATGCGATGCGCATGTTGGATAAACAGAAGTGCTCCTATACAGTCCACGAATACGCTTGGTCGGAGGACCATCTCGATGCGCTGTCCGTCCTTGAAAAAATGAGTCAGGATGCCGGTGCGGTCTATAAAACCATTGTAGCGGTCGGCGATAAGACCGGCGTTGTCGTTGGGGTCATCCCGGCGCAGAACGAACTGGACCTGAAGGCTTTTGCGAAAGTCAGCGGCAATAAGCGGATTGAAATGCTGCCTTTGAAGGATCTGGAAGCAACCACTGGGTATATCCGGGGCGGCTGTTCGCCAATCGGGATGAAAAAAGCGTTCCCTACCTATTTGTCCCATCATATCCTTGATGAAAAGAGCGTGCTGGTGTCCGGCGGCAAACGCGGCACGCAGATCGAGCTCAGTCCCGCCGATCTGATGTCTGCAGTGCACGCTAAAATTGAAGAGATTACACAAGAGAAAGATGAATGAAGCACGTTCCTCTTTGTCAACGGAAAAGGAGAACGTATCATGAAAAAATTGCACATCTACCATATCAATGATCTGCATTCACATTTTGACAATTGGCCGAAGATCCGGCGTTTTTTGTTGGAGAAGAAGGCCTTTCATGAAAAGAACGGAGAAGAGGTTCTGCTCTTCGACATCGGCGATGCCTGCGACAGGGTGCATCCTTTGACGGAAGCCACCAACGGCAAGGCTAACATCGAATTGTTGAATCAGGTTCCGTTCGACGCAGTGACGATCGGCAACAATGAAGGGATCGGTAACGACAAACGCCAATTGGACGAACTCTATGATGATGCCGAATTTCCCGTCGTGCTGGCGAATCTCTATGATCCGGAAACGGATGCTTTGCCGACCTGGGCGCAGCCGTATCTGCTCAAGACCTTGTCCAGCGGCCTAAAGGTCGGGATCATCGGCTTGACGGCACCGCTCTATCTCAGCTATGTCCCGAACGGCTGGGACCCGAAGGAATCGGATGAAGTCCTGCCGAAAATTTTGTTGAAAGTAGCGCCGTCCGTCGATCTAATCATCCTTTTGTCGCACGTCGGCATCATCGAGGATATCCATATCGGCGAAATGTACCGTTCCATTCCGATCATCATCGGAGCGCATACGCATCATGTGCTGCCGGAAGGCAAACATGTGGAGGAGTCCCTGTTGCTGGGGGCGGGCAAGTTCGGACAATACATCGGGCATGTGACGGTCAGCTATGATTCCGACCGGATTTTGGATCGCAAAGCCGAATTGATCGAAGCCGGGGATCTTCCGGAAAAACCTGGAGATTTAGCGGAAGTCGAGGAACTGCAGCAACGCGGTGAAGAACTGTTGTCTGCCATCCTAGTTGCGGACAACCCGGCTTGCCTCAAAGCGGATGAAGGCCACACCAATGATTTGTTGCTGTTGGGATTGGACGCTGTGACTGAATATGCCGATACGCCATTCGGCATTCTGAACTCCGGACTGTTCCTGGAGGATTTGCCGGAAGGAATCATCACCAAAAACCATCTGCATCAAATCCTGCCGCATCCGATGCGTTTGCTGGAATGCACGCTGACGGGGCGGGATTTCAAAGTCATGATCGACGAAATGGAATCGCAGCGCGAAGAACTGATGACGAAGGAAATAACCGGCATGGGTTTCCGGGGAAGAATTTTCGGAGAGCTCTGCTACCGGGGGTTCGAAGTCGATCCGGTAACGAACCGCGTGACCGTGGATGGCCGAGAGCTTTCCGATGAGGAGGACATCACCTTTGTAACGGTGGACCATTTCCGCTACATCACTTATTTCCCCACAATCGAAAACGAAGGCCGCAGCCGTCTGTTGTTCCCGTATTTCTTAAGGGAGGTGTTCGGTCTGCATTTAGAGAAAAAATTTCCCATAATGAGAGAAAAGTGAGGTGCTATCGTGGATAAAAAGGAATTACTGGATGAATCATTGAAAACGCAAGTGGACTCCTTGCTGGAAAATATTGCGGATGATAGTGAATCGGAAACAAGCGACCGTAACGAAGAGGAAGAAATTGTAAAGTTATTGGACGACAAGCGTCTTTTGGTAGGTACCCAAGAATACGAATTGAGCATCGATTACCGTGAAGGCTTTGATGCTGAAGCGCTGGCTGGAAGATATACGTCGATTCTGAGCAAGTACGATTACATCGTCGGGGATTGGGGATATGAACAATTGCGCCTGAAAGGTTTTTACAGGAACAACAACAGCAAAGTCTCCCAAGATAAAAAAATCAGTTTCCTGGAGGATTATCTCTACGAATACTGCAATTTTGGCTGTGCCTATTTCGTTATCGAAAAAACGCGCGCCGAAAAAGAAAAAATCACAAAAACAAAGCGCAACCGTAAACGCAAAAACCGTGAAGCGAACAGAGATGAATTGCCTGCTGATGCAACTGTCCAACCAGCTGCCCAGACGACTCCGATTCCCACACAGGCTAAACCAAACAAAAATAAAGTAACGAAAAATGTCGAAAGACCGAAAAGCCAAGGGAAGAAAAAAGGATTCGTGATCAAAGACGTGAATACGAAGGACTCCCAGCCAAAGGACCAACCTAAAACGACAACAACTAGATCTGCTAAGGGCGAGAAGAAAAGTTTCCAAATCAAAAAGATAGAGCAATGATCAGGAGGAGAACATCATCAAAAAGTATAAAGGTTATTTAATCGATCTGGACGGAACCGTGTACAAAGGTGCCGAGCGCATCCCGACTGCGGAAATATTCGTCAAAGAACTTCAGGATAAAAACATTCCGTTCCTGTTCGTCACGAACAATGCCACCAAGACCGCTACAGAAGTCAAAGAGAATCTGCTGCACAACTTCCAGATTGATGTAACGGAAGACCACATCTACACCAGCGCGATGGCGGCATTGGATCACCTGAAAGAATTGAACATCGGCAAAAAGGTGCTGGTCGTCGGTGAACCCTCCTTGAAGCAGGAAGTGCAAGCTGCCGGGTTCGAGATGGTCGATAAAGATCCTGATTTTGTCCTGCAGGCGTTGGACCGCGGGGTTACGTACCAGCAATTGGAGGCTGCTTGTTTGGCCATCCAAAAGGGGGCCAAGTTCGTTGCCACCAATCCCGATACTAACCTGCCGACCGAAAGGGGCTTTATTCCGGGAGCTGGTGCTTTGACCGCATTTCTGAAGGCTTGCACTCAGAAAGAACCGTTGATCATCGGCAAACCGTATCCCACAATCATGGCCGGGGCCATCAAAAGGATGCAACTGAAGAAGGCAGATGTCGTCATGGTCGGGGACAACTACAATACGGATATCCTAGCGGGCGTCCGTTATGGTGTGGACACGTTGATGGTCCTGACAGGATTCTCCCAACTGGTGGACATCGAAGGCAAAGATGAGCAACCTACCTACATCGTCAATGATCTGTCCGAGTGGGAAGTGTAGCGATGGCACAGAAACTGAAATATTTCTTCGGATACACAGCAATCTTTTTGCTTGTGTTGAGTGCAAGCATCGCCTTCACGATCAACTTCACACCGCTCTACAGCTTTGATATCGATTACCTGAACATTGAACAGATGGCCGGGTTTTCGAAAGACGTCATTCTGGATAATTACCGCGTCCTGATGCAGTATCTGAATTTGCCGTGGATCGCGGATTTGAAGATGTCTGATTTCCCGGCATCCGAAAGCGGACTGTTCCATTTTCATGAGGTGAAAAGACTGTTTTTGCTGGATTACGCCATATTGGGAGTGTCGGCCGTTGCAAGCATATTATTTTTGCGGATGGTGAAAAAAGAGCAGGGGTATTGGCGTATGCTGAATCCTTTGCGCCTGATGGTCGCTTCACCTTTAGTGGCTTTAACTGTGATATTCATGAACTTCGACCGTTTGTTTGTGGCATTCCACGGTGTCTTCTTCAATAATGATGCCTGGATTTTTGATGCCCGGACAGACCCGATCATTCTGGCGTTGCCGCAGGACTTTTTCATGCACTGTTTTGTTCTGGTCTTTGTGATGCTTGAATTGTTGCTTGTGCTGCTGTACTTCTGGGTACGCAGGAAAGTCAAAACAACATAAAATAAACCAGCTTGAGCTGCCATCTTGTTAGATGGCAAATCACGCTGGTTTTTGTTTTGACTGGGTGCTCGATTTCTCCCCGGGATTCATCACACTCTATTTCATTATGTCGCTTTTGTTTGGGTTGTCGTGGGCGATGCGGCTGGCGGCTGCGGCTGCGATGGCGCCAACGATGTCATCAAGGAAAGTGTGGCACTCTGAGTCGGATTTGTCGTTCAGTTTCTGAAGGATGCCGGGTTTTACTTTATCGATGTATCCGTAGTTCGTGAAGCCGATGGAGCCATATACGTTGACGATTGAAAGGGCAAGGATCTCATCGATGCCGTAGAGCCCTTCGTCGTTCAGGATAATATCCGCCAGCGGTTGAGAGAGCTGCCCCGATTCGGCGAGCTTATCTATTTCGATTCCGGTAATGATTGCATTTTGAACCTCCCGTTTCAGGAACACAGCAGTAACGTTCTCGATGCATTCCTCCATAGTCAGATTTTCTACATAGGATTTTTGGAGATGCAAAACGAGGTCGGCGATATCTTCGACGCTCACACCGCGTTCCTTCATCAAAGCTACCGCTCGTGCATGCAACTCGCTGTCTGATTTGACCATATAAATACCTCCTGGATTCGTATTTGATACTTTTATTATAGAGGAACAGGTTTGGAAAACAAAAGAAGAGGCATTCTTGATTCATTATTCGCATCAGTGATTGGATTTGATGGAGTTCCAACCCAGCAATTTAGGGATAAACGAAAAAAGGCCATCTCTGAAAGAGACAGCCCTCCATAAAATTTAAAATAAGCTCGTACTGTGCATCGGTTGTACGCGGGTGTCGGGATTGATGTACGCCATCGCATTGTTGACGGCTACTGGCGCTTCGCCGAATCCCGTGGCGATCAGTTTGACTTTGCCGGAATAGGTTCCGATATCTCCAATGGCGTAGACCCCAGGGATGGTGGTCTCCATTTTCGAGTTCACGACTATGGCATTTCCTTGGACTTCAAAGCCCCATTTCTTCATGCCTCCGATGGAAGATGAAAAGCCGTAATTGATCAAAAAGTCATCTATATCCAACTCCAACGTATTATCCTTGCGGGCTTCCTGAAGGGTTACGCTCGTCAAGAACTCATCGTTTCCATTGACACTGACAGGAACGAAAGGCGTCATGACCTCAACGGACGATTCATGCAACAAATGGACGCTGTGCTCTTGGGCACGGAATTGCGGGCGACGATGGATGAGATAGACCTTTTTGGCGATTGGTTCCAATGCCAGCGCCCAATCCACTGCTGAGTCACCGCCGCCGCAGATGGCGACCGTCTTATCGCGAAAACTCTCGATGTTGTTCACGAAATAGTGGAGATTAGTATTTTCGTACTTATCTGCGTGTTCTATTTCCAGTTTCCTTGGCCGAAAAGCTCCGTTTCCTGCAGAGATGATCACTGCTTTTGAGTAATGGCGATTTTTGGTCGTTTGGATTTCGAAGATGCCTTCAGCATTTTTTTCTAGTTCAAATGCTTCCTCTCCGAACACCAACTTCGTGTTGAAGCGGTCCATCTGTTCTTTCAGGTTGGTGACGAGGTCGCCTCCGGAAATGGCTGGGTAACCTGCGATGTCATATATATTTTTTTCAGCATAAAGCATGCCAGGTTGGCCGCCGAGCTGGGGTAGGGCTTCTATGATTTTGACTTTGGCTTGCCGCAGTCCGGCGTAGAACGCCGTGAACATGCCGACAGGGCCACCGCCGATGATGGTGATGTCGTATATTTCTATATCTTTCAATTGTCTTCCTCCGTTGTTTCTGTTCCGGGCGAATGCATCGCCCGGAGAGGTATCAGATTTGCTCATAGAACATTCTGACGATGAATGTCACAAAGATGCCCGTCAACAGTCCGACAAAAACTTCCGAAGGTTTGTGCCCAAGGTATTTTTTTACGGCCATTTCTTCAGGGTAAATCTTCTCTTCCTCTTCTTCGGCAATCAGTTCCTGAGCGTTCTTCGGGAACTTGAGTGACAAGCGGGTCAGTTCTTTGATAGCGTCGACGAGGACGATTCCTTGCTCACCGCTCTGACGACGTACGCCCATCGAATCGAACATGACGATGACGCCAAAAGTCGTAGCGATGGCTACATAACCGGATCCGATGCCGTATTGCAGAATGAGTGCCGTTATCAACGAACTGACGGCCGCCGAGTGGGAACTGGGCATTCCGCCTGTAGTTGTAACGATCGACAAGGAAGTTTTCTTGTCTTTTGAAAAAATTGCAATCGGATATTTTAAAGCTTGGGTGAACATGATAGCTGCCAGGGAACAAATTAAGGGGAAATTCTCGAAGATCATCATTATTTTTCATCCTTCACTTAAATATCTGCTTTTCATTTATGATAACATGAATCGATACTTACATCCTAATGAAAAAGAAAAAACGGGCTGAATTTTCATTTTTGAAAAATCGGGGGATTAATCTTTTGCATATTGTGGTAAAATGTAAAAAAAAGGAGGATGAATAATGAGTTTATTTCCACAATTACAAGCAACAGATAACGATAAGAAAGTCATTATGAAAACAAATAAAGGGGATATCACAATCCGTTTGTTCCCTGATTTGGCGCCAAAAACAGTCGAAAACTTCTTGGGTTTAGCTGAAAGCGGCTATTATGACGGCATCATTTTCCACCGTGTCATCAATGACTTCATGATCCAAGGCGGCGATCCTACAGGAACAGGTATGGGCGGTTCAAGTGTTTGGGGCGATTCTTTTGAAGATGAATTCTCAACGAGTCTTTTCAACCTGAATGGTGCGTTGTCGATGGCGAATGCTGGCCCGAACACAAACGGCAGCCAATTTTTCATCGTTACCGCTAAAGAAGTGCCAATGACAATGCTAGCTCAATTGGAAGCTGGCGGATGGCCGAAAGAAATCATCGATGCATACGCTGCAAACGGCGGAACACCTTGGTTGGATCAAAAACATACCGTATTCGGACAAGTGGAAGCCGGCATGGACACAGTCTACGCTATCGAAGGCGTGAAAAAAGGCGCTCAAGACAAACCTGTCGAAGACGTTGTCATCGAGAGCATCACGATTTTATAATAGTATGAGGGGCACGAAAAATGCCCCTTTTTCTTTATGGATAAGATTATCTTGTTTCTGTCACTCCTAACACTACTGGAGTGTTTTCAAGGTAGTAATCGCTATGACGCCGCCTAAGAGTTGCTTCTGATCAAAGTTGCATCAGAAATTCTATCCTTTCATCTAGGCACGTGGTATAATTATCTGGTACTGTGAGGGGAATTATGAATGAAAATGGAATATAAAATCGGAGACATAATTGAAGGCAATGTAACAGGTATCCAATCATATGGTGTTTTTATTTCATTAGACAAGAATACGCAAGGCCTGATCCATATATCCGAATGCAGGCATGGGTATGTGACCAACCTTGAGGAATTCATTCAAATCGACGATGAAGTAGAAGCGAAAATCATAGACATCGATGAGTACACAGGGAAAATAAGCCTGTCTCTCAGGGCTATGGAAAAGTTGGCAACTCCGAGTTACCCGGCAAAAAGAAAGAAAAGAAAAAGAAGATACTTACCGCAGATCGGTTTTGAGACCTTGAAAGAAATGATGCCGACCTGGATCGAAGAGGCCAAAGAAGACGAGAAAGTTAGGAAATCGACAGGGAATAATCCTGTCTATACGCCTTCCGGTGAAAGGGGACATTCATGATGATAAAAGAAAACATAGTAGCAGGGACTATTATGGTCACTAATGAGGCAGAGGAGACTTACTTTCTGGTCAATACAGAAAACGGAACCTACAGCCTGCCTAGTGTAAACTTATCCGAAAGCGGAAAATCCCCCTTAGGATCTATAATGGAAGTCTTGCTGGCGCATGTTGGCATTGAATCTGAGTCATTGCGGTTGCTTGACTTGACGAACATGAGAGGAAATGGCAAAAACATGCCTCTATTTGTTTTCGATTCATTAGAAAAACCTTCCGATTTGGACAGCTTACTGAACGAACCAGGCAAGTTCGCATGGAAAAAATCTTCGGAAATCTCGGAAATACTTACTGACTTGGAATTGGACAGCGTACCTATCTACCATTAAGGTGCCTTATTTCACATCAGTAATCATTTTATAAAAACAAATTAGGAGGATATTAAATGTCACACATTCAATTTGATTACTCTAAAGCTTTGGAATTTTTTGCACAACACGAATTGGACTACATCCAGTACCAAGTAACAGCCGCTGACAAAGCGCTTCGTGAAGGTACAGGCCCAGGGAGCGACTTCACTGGCTGGATTGATCTGCCTAAAGATTATGACAAAGAAGAATTTGCGCGCATCAAAGCGGCAGCGAAAAAAATCCAATCCGATTCAGAAGTTTTGGTTGTTATCGGCATCGGCGGTTCTTATTTGGGCGCCCGTGCTGCAATTGATTTCCTGAACAACACTTTCTATAACGTTCAGACAACTGCAGACCGCAAAACACCACAAATTTTCTTTGCAGGAAACAGCATCAGCTCAACTTATTTAGCTGACTTGATCGAAGTGATCGGGGATCGTGATTTCTCAGTGAACATGATTTCAAAATCAGGTACAACAACTGAACCGGCGATCGCTTTCCGCGTCTTCAAAGAATTGTTGATCAAAAAATATGGTAAAGAAGAAGCAGTAAAACGCATTTACTCTACCACAGACAAAGCAAGAGGCGCAGCGAAGCATGAAGCGGACATGGAAGGATACGAAACTTTCGTAATTCCTGATGATGTTGGTGGACGTTTCACTGTATTGACACCAGTTGGCCTTCTTCCAATCGCTGTCAGCGGAGCTGATATCGATGCGTTGATGCAAGGTGCTGCTGATGCCCGTGAAGCATACATGAATCCTGATTTGACAACTAACGTAGCCTACCAATACGCAGCTATCCGCAACATCCTTTACCGTAAAGGCAAAGTGACTGAGATTTTGGCTAACTATGAGCCAGGCATGCAATACCTGTCAGAATGGTGGAAACAACTGTTCGGCGAATCTGAAGGTAAAGACCAAAAAGGTATTTATCCAACCAGCGCGAACTTCTCGACTGATTTGCATTCAATCGGCCAGTCCATCCAAGATGGACAAAGAAATATCTTTGAAACAGTCGTTAAAGTTTCAAAACCACGCAAAACGATCGACATTCCTTTAAGTGCTGAAGACTTGGATGGTTTAGGCTATCTTGAAGGCAAAGATGTTGATTTCGTAAATACAAAAGCTTACCAAGGCACATTGTTGGCTCATACAGACGGCGGCGTTCCAAACTTGTTGGTAACTATGCCTGAAATGGATGCTTATTCTTTAGGTTATCTTGTATACTTCTTCGAAATCGCTGTAGGTATCTCTGGTTACTTGAATGGCGTGAATCCATTCGACCAACCAGGTGTAGAAGCTTACAAGAAAAATATGTTTGCGCTTCTTGGCAAACCTGGATTTGAAGAATTAGCTAAAGAATTAAACGACAGACTATAAGCTACAAATAGCTTGAAGCGGACGATTCGTTGTCCGCTTTTTTTGTGCCGAAAAAGTTGAAATTGCACTCCAGAGTGGCGGTTTTCCGAAGGAGGAATAGTGGATTGGACTTGGGTTCCCGACGAGGATATCTTTACTGGAGCTAAGTAGTCCGCTGGATTTAGTTTTTAAAATGGAACATCGAATAAAAATAGAAGATCCGTAATAATGCTCATGCAATGCTGTTGACAAGGCTTACATTTTTGTGGTAAAGTTTAGTTCCTCGGTAATCCGACGCGTTTTATTCTGAAATCTGTTTGACACAGGTTTGAAATGATGATAGTATTATGAAGTTGTCTTTTGTAAGGCGACGGCAAAATGGAAATCATTGTTGACAGCAAGATAAAACGATGTTATCATATGAAAGTTGCTGATTCATCCAGCCGACAGTTAAATAAATAATTTTAAAAACTGTTGACAAGATGCGGTGACCGTGATAATATAAATAAGCAATCACGTAACACGTGATGCGCGATTGACCTTTGAAAACTGAATAAAGAATGAACGAACCAAATGTGCAAGGAGCTTAGACTTCGGTCGAAGCAAACGAAGACGATACTTAGTATCGCAAACATAAAGTCAGCAAGAAATTAAGAGCTATCAGCTTTTACATGTAGGATTTCTGTACAAGAGTCCACATTTACATGAGAGTTTGATCCTGGCTCAGGACGAACGCTGGCGGCGTGCCTAATACATGCAAGTCGAACGGTCTTTTCTATGGAAGCTTGCTTCCACTGAGAAGATAGTGGCGGACGGGTGAGTAACACGTGGGTAACCTGCCCATAAGAGGGGGATAACATCCGGAAACGGGTGCTAATACCGCATAGTTTTCTTGATCGCATGATCGAGAAAGGAAAGACGGCCTTTGTGCTGTCGCTTATGGATGGACCCGCGGCGTATTAGTTAGTTGGTGAGGTAATGGCTCACCAAGACGATGATACGTAGCCGACCTGAGAGGGTGATCGGCCACATTGGGACTGAGACACGGCCCAAACTCCTACGGGAGGCAGCAGTAGGGAATCTTCCGCAATGGACGAAAGTCTGACGGAGCAACGCCGCGTGAGTGAAGAAGGTTTTCGGATCGTAAAACTCTGTTGTCAGAGAAGAACAAGTTGGAGAGTAACTGCTCCAGCCTTGACGGTATCTGACCAGAAAGCCACGGCTAACTACGTGCCAGCAGCCGCGGTAATACGTAGGTGGCAAGCGTTGTCCGGATTTATTGGGCGTAAAGCGAGCGCAGGCGGTTCCTTAAGTCTGATGTGAAAGCCCACGGCTCAACCGTGGAAGGTCATTGGAAACTGGGGAACTTGAGTGCAGAAGAGGAGAGTGGAATTCCATGTGTAGCGGTGAAATGCGTAGATATATGGAGGAACACCAGTGGCGAAGGCGACTCTCTGGTCTGTAACTGACGCTGAGGCTCGAAAGCGTGGGGAGCAAACAGGATTAGATACCCTGGTAGTCCACGCCGTAAACGATGAGTGCTAAGTGTTGGAGGGTTTCCACCCTTCAGTGCTGCAGCTAACGCATTAAGCACTCCGCCTGGGGAGTACGGCCGCAAGGCTGAAACTCAAAGGAATTGACGGGGACCCGCACAAGCGGTGGAGCATGTGGTTTAATTCGAAGCAACGCGAAGAACCTTACCAGGTCTTGACATCCTTTGACAATCCTAGAGATAGGACTTTCCCTTCGGGGACAAAGTGACAGGTGGTGCATGGTTGTCGTCAGCTCGTGTCGTGAGATGTTGGGTTAAGTCCCGCAACGAGCGCAACCCCTATTGTTAGTTGCCAGCATTCAGTTGGGCACTCTAATGAGACTGCCGGTGACAAACCGGAGGAAGGTGGGGATGACGTCAAATCATCATGCCCCTTATGACCTGGGCTACACACGTGCTACAATGGATGGTACAACGAGCAGCAAGACCGCGAGGTCAAGCGAATCTCTTAAAGCCATTCTCAGTTCGGATTGCAGGCTGCAACTCGCCTGCATGAAGCCGGAATCGCTAGTAATCGCGGATCAGCACGCCGCGGTGAATACGTTCCCGGGTCTTGTACACACCGCCCGTCACACCACGAGAGTTTGTAACACCCGAAGTCGGTGAGGTAACCTTTTTGGAGCCAGCCGCCTAAGGTGGGACAGATGATTGGGGTGAAGTCGTAACAAGGTAGCCGTATCGGAAGGTGCGGCTGGATCACCTCCTTTCTAAGGAATATAATGGAATCCTTGCTTGGTTCAATCATTCTTTGTTCAGTTTTGAGAGATCAATCTCTCAAGCAAGAAAATTTGTTCTTTGAAAACTGAATACTACAAAAATAAAGTAAGAAACCTAAACATTTTACCGCGTTTTAAGTTAACTTAAATGAGTTTTTAACGAAATAAGTTAGCAAGCCAGCAATGGCGAGCTTAACCATAGGTTAAGTGAATAAGGGCGCACGGTGGATGCCTAGGCACTAGGAGCCGATGAAGGACGGGACTAACACCGATATGCTCCGGGGAGCTGTAAGTAAGCTTTGATCCGGAGATTTCCGAATGGGGCAACCCAATATCTTTGATAGGATATTACGTTACACTGAATACATAGGTGTATCGAGGAACACGCAGGGAACTGAAACATCTCATTACCTGCAGGAAGAGAAAGAAAATTCGATTCCCTTAGTAGCGGCGAGCGAAACGGGAAAAGCCCAAACCAAAGAGCTTGCTCTTTGGGGTTGTAGGACTGGGACATGAGACTGCAATGGATAGCAGAAGCCAACTGGAAAGTTGCGCAACATAGGGTAATAGCCCCGTATGCGAAATCCAAATCAGCTCTACCAGTATCCTGAGTACGGCGGAACACGAGAAATTCCGTCGGAATCCGGGAGGACCATCTCCCAAGGCTAAATACTCCCTAGTGACCGATAGTGAACCAGTACCGTGAGGGAAAGGTGAAAAGCACCCCGGAAGGGGAGTGAAACAGTACCTGAAACCGTGTGCCTACAAGTAGTCAAAGCCCGTTAATGGGTGATGGCGTACCTTTTGTAGAATGGACCGGCGAGTTACGATTTCATGCGAGGTTAAGTTGAAAAGACGGAGCCGCAGCGAAAGCGAGTCTGAATAGGGCGAATAAGTATGAGGTCGTAGACCCGAAACCAAGTGACCTACCCATGTCCAGGTTGAAGGTGCGGTAATACGCACTGGAGGACCGAACCCACGCACGTTGAAAAGTGCGGGGATGAGGTGTGGGTAGCGGAGAAATTCCAATCGAACTTGGAGATAGCTGGTTCTCTCCGAAATAGCTTTAGGGCTAGCCTCGGATATGCGAATCATGGAGGTAGAGCACTGTTTGGACTAGGGGCCCTTCTCGGGTTACCGAATTCAGATAAACTCCGAATGCCATTGATTTAGATCCGGGAGTCAGACTGCGAGTGATAAGATCCGTAGTCAAAAGGGAAACAGCCCAGACCACCAGCTAAGGTCCCAAAGTATCTGTTAAGTGGAAAAGGATGTGGGGTTGCACAGACAACTAGGATGTTGGCTCAGAAGCAGCCATCATTTAAAGAGTGCGTAATAGCTCACTAGTCGAGTGACCCTGCGCCGAAAATTTACCGGGGCTAAACAGATCACCGAAGCTGTGGATGGAACCTTCGGGTTCCGTGGTAGGAGAGCGTTCTAAGGGCATCGAAGCCAGATCGTGAGGACTGGTGGAGCGCTTAGAAGTGAGAATGCCGGTATGAGTAGCGCAAGACGGGTGAGAATCCCGTCCACCGAATAACTAAGGTTTCCTGGGGAAGGCTCGTCCTCCCAGGGTTAGTCGGGACCTAAGCTGAGGCCGATAGGCGTAGGCGATGGACAACAGGTTGATATTCCTGTACCAGTTGCTTTTGTTTGAGCGATGGAGGGACGCAGGAGGCTAAGGAATGCACACGATCGGAAATGTGTGTCCAAGCAACAAGTCTGAGAACGAGTGAAATGCTTTTTCTCTCAAGGACAAGTTGTGATGGGGAGCGAAATTTAGTAGCGAAGTTCCTGATGTCACACTGCCAAGAAAAGCTTCTAGTGAGAAAGTAACTGCCCGTACCGCAAACCGACACAGGTAGTTGAGGAGAGAATCCTAAGGTGTGCGAGAGAACTCTCGTTAAGGAACTCGGCAAAATGACCCCGTAACTTCGGGAGAAGGGGTGCTGACCGCAAGGTCAGCCGCAGTGAATAGGCCCAAGCGACTGTTTATCAAAAACACAGGTCTCTGCAAAATCGAAAGATGACGTATAGGGGCTGACGCCTGCCCGGTGCTGGAAGGTTAAGAGGAGAGGTTAGCGCAAGCGAAGCTTTGAATTGAAGCCCCAGTAAACGGCGGCCGTAACTATAACGGTCCTAAGGTAGCGAAATTCCTTGTCGGGTAAGTTCCGACCCGCACGAAAGGCGTAACGATTTGGGCACTGTCTCAACGAGAGACTCGGTGAAATTATAGTACCAGTGAAGATGCTGGTTACCCGCGACAGGACGGAAAGACCCCATGGAGCTTTACTGCAGTTTGATATTGCGTGTTTGTATCACATGTACAGGATAGGTAGGAGCCAATGATACCGGGACGCCAGTCTCGGAGGAGGCAACGGTGGGATACTACCCTTGTGATATGACCACTCTAACCCGCTGCTCTTAGCGAGCAGGGAGACAGTGTCAGACGGGCAGTTTGACTGGGGCGGTCGCCTCCAAAAATGTAACGGAGGCGCCCAAAGGTTCCCTCAGAATGGTTGGAAATCATTCGTAGAGTGTAAAGGCAGAAGGGAGCTTGACTGCGAGACCTACAAGTCGAGCAGGGACGAAAGTCGGGCTTAGTGATCCGGTGGTTCCGCATGGAAGGGCCATCGCTCAACGGATAAAAGCTACCCTGGGGATAACAGGCTTATCTCCCCCAAGAGTTCACATCGACGGGGAGGTTTGGCACCTCGATGTCGGCTCATCGCATCCTGGGGCTGTAGTCGGTCCCAAGGGTTGGGCTGTTCGCCCATTAAAGCGGTACGCGAGCTGGGTTCAGAACGTCGTGAGACAGTTCGGTCCCTATCCGTCGCGGGCGTTGGAAATTTGAGAGGAGCTGTCCTTAGTACGAGAGGACCGGGATGGACACACCGCTGGTGTACCAGTTGTTCTGCCAAGAGCATCGCTGGGTAGCTATGTGTGGACGGGATAAACGCTGAAAGCATCTAAGCGTGAAGCCCCCCTCAAGATGAGATTTCCCATCACTTTAAGTGAGTAAGACCCCTGAGAGATGATCAGGTAGATAGGTTGGGAGTGGAAGTACAGCGATGTATGGAGCGGACCAATACTAATCGGTCGAGGACTTAACCAATTTTTAAAAAGAAGAAAACTCAAGCGGTGTTTTCGGGTTCCCTTTAATTTTGTAGATTCAGTTTTGAGAGAACAACGTTCTCTTGAAAAATGTGCGGTGACGATGGCAAGAAGGTCACACCTGTTCCCATCTCGAACACAGAAGTTAAGCTTCTTAGCGCCGATTGTAGTGAAGGGTTTCCCTTTGTGAGAGTAGGACGTTGCCGCGCATTTATATCATGGAGGTTTAGCTCAGCTGGGAGAGCGTCTGCCTTACAAGCAGAATGTCGGCGGTTCGATCCCGTCAACCTCCATTTACGAGTTATTAGCTCAGTTGGTAGAGCATCTGACTTTTAATCAGAGGGTCGCAGGTTCGAGCCCTGCATAACTCATTTGCGGGTGTGGCGGAATTGGCAGACGCACTAGATTTAGGATCTAGCGCCGCAAGGCGTGGGGGTTCAAGTCCCTTCACCCGCATAATTTAATACGCCGGCTTAGCTCAGTTGGTAGAGCATCTGATTTGTAATCAGAGGGTCGAGGGTTCGAATCCTTTAGCCGGCACCATTCGCGGAAGTAGTTCAGTGGTAGAACATCACCTTGCCAAGGTGGGGGTCGCGGGTTCGAACCCCGTCTTCCGCTTTCATAAGGACTATGCCAGACCTTATGATTGCAACAAACAGTAACATGCCGGGGTGGCGGAACTGGCAGACGCACAGGACTTAAAATCCTGCGGTGAGTGATCACCGTATCGGTTCGATTCCGATTCTCGGCATTTAGGCACCCATAGCTCAATTGGATAGAGTACTTGACTACGAATCAAGCGGTTACAGGTTCGACTCCTGTTGGGTGCATTAATAAAATACAACGGGAAGTAGCTCAGCTTGGTAGAGCACTTGGTTTGGGACCAAGGGGTCGCAGGTTCGAATCCTGTCTTCCCGATCACTGAAATTATGGGGCCTTAGCTCAGCTGGGAGAGCGCCTGCCTTGCACGCAGGAGGTCAGCGGTTCGATCCCGCTAGGCTCCATTTTTTTTTTTGGCGGTGTAGCTCAGATGGCTAGAGCATCCGGTTCATACCCGGAAGGTCATGGGTTCGACCCCCTTCGCCGCTATTATGCCTTGCTTCGGACCTTTAGCTCAGTTGGTTAGAGCAGACGGCTCATAACCGTCCGGTCGCAGGTTCGAGTCCTGCAAGGTCCATGAAAAAAATTATCAGCTTATGGAGGATTACCCAAGTCCGGCTGAAGGGAACGGTCTTGAAAACCGTCAGGCGTGTAAAAGCGCGCAAGGGTTCGAATCCCTTATCCTCCTTTGTCATGGGTGTTGGCGCTTTAGCGACAGTACAGACATGATACACTTGAGCGTAAGCTCACAGTCTTTCCTTATTATTATCGCGGGGTGGAGCAGTTGGCAGCTCGCCGGGCTCATAACCCGGAGGTCACAGGTTCAAGTCCTGTCCCCGCAATTTTTTTCTTTTTAACGCATGGTTCCGTGGTGTAGGGGTCAACATGCCTGCCTGTCACGCAGGAGATCGCGGGTTCAAATCCCGTCGGAGCCGCCATGCGGGTGTAGTTTAGTGGTAAAACCCCAGCCTTCCAAGCTGATGTCGGGAGTTCGATTCTCCTCACCCGCTTTTTTTAAGAAGGGCCTATAGCTCAGCTGGTTAGAGCCTATAGCTCAGCTGGTTAGAGCGCAGGGTTCAAATCCCTCCTTCTCCGTAGCTTTATCAAAAGAATAAAAGCATGGTCAGCGGTTAAGACACCGCCCTTTCACGGCGGTAACACGGGTTCGATTCCCGTACGGATCATTGTCATGACCCTTAGGTCATAATAAAATTATCGCGGGGTGGAGCAGTTGGCAGCTCGCCGGGCTCATAACCCGGAGGTCACAGGTTCAAGTCCTGTCCCCGCAATTGATTCTGATTTCAGTTGAATGAGGATCTGCTATTGCGAATCCAATTCGCATCATGCGCTTTTGAAGGGCCTATAGCTCAGCTGGTTAGAGCGCACGCCTGATAAGCGTGAGGTCGATGGTTCGAGTCCATTTAGGCCCATTTGTACTATTTCTATGGTCCGTTGGTCAAGCGGTTAAGACACCGCCCTTTCACGGCGGTAACACGGGTTCGATTCCCGTACGGATCATCACTGCAAAGCACTCTTTTGAGTGCTTTTTTCTTATACGTAAACAGGCAGTTGCACCGGTCAATTCGACGGGTGCAGCTGCCTGTTTCTGTTAGACCAAAAATAGTAAGGAATAGCCCAGCGTGAAAAGAAAACTGTAGTTGGCCAGATATTGTTCAATTCTGAGTGTGCCATGAAATCTTCTTTTGAATAAAGGAAAGACCAGTAGAGCGGACAATCCGAATACGCTGATGGCCCATAGCGAGCTGCTGAGATTCAATATTTGAAAGATTGCTGTCGCATAGGCAAGCAGGAAGGAAGTCATCTTCAAAGATTTTGAGTGTTTCATAAGCAGTTGTTGATAATAAGTCATTGGGCGATCGCTGCCCGCAGTATTCTTGACCTGAATTTGTATCAAACCAAAGATATGGAATAGGGCCAATGGAAGCAATTCGTATTGCAGCTGAAGTGGGATAAAGTTTGCCTGAGAAAAGAAGGATACAGATGAAAGAATCAGTGTCTTAAAGAAAGGTCTCAGCAGTATTTCGTAAAAAGTATTTGACATACTGTACGGATAAAATTGTAAGATCGAATAAACAAAGTACAGCAAAAGAATGGCAACCAAGATCAGGTTCGATAAAGAGAAAATGATGGTCAATGTTCCGATCGAGAGAATCCCGAAAAATAAAATCATTTTATAGGGAAGTTTGGAGCCGGATTGTTCACTCTTTGAAAGGAGCCTTTCGAGGGCATGGGTAAACATCAGAAATAGATAAAGCATGAAAAGCAGCAGAAAGTTGGGTCCGTTGAATGTCATTCCTCTCCATGCTCCGAAAAGAAGCAGCGTCAAAGGGGCTGTCAGCATCGCCAAAAAGGTGTGGGTCATCAGGTGCAGGAATTGTTTCTTGATTGTCAGCATAATCTCTTCCTTCTTCATTAATGGGTACAATTAGTGTGTCAACTCATACATATTGCGCAAATTCATCATAGGTTAACGTCATTGCGATGTCAAGCTGCTGACGGGGCAAAAGCGAACCGTAAAAGTCTCGATTCGTATTTTTGTGGGCATAATCCGTGACACAAAGATGAAATTCTTTTATTTTTTGTTGCTTTTTCGACGATGATAGCGTATATTAGGTATGTTGCTTTTCAGAGGCTAATTGCAATATCCCGATAGGATTCACAATATGTGAAGACGCCTTGTAACCAAAAAATGGGGGAATGAAAAATGGTAGAAAAAAGATTATTTACTTCAGAGTCAGTAACGGAAGGTCATCCGGATAAAATTGCTGATCAGATCAGCGATGCAATTTTGGATACACTGTTGGCTGCTGATCCAAATGCGCGTGTTGCTTGCGAAACGATTGTCACTACAGGACTGGTAGTTGTCTTTGGTGAGATCACGACAAGCGCATACGTAAACATCCAACAGATTGTCCGCGATACTGTAACTGAAATTGGTTATACACGTGGTAAATTTGGTTTTGATGCGGATAATTTAGCTGTGATGGTATCATTGGATGAACAATCCGACGATATCGCAATCGGCGTCAACGAATCATTGGAACGTAGAGAGCTGGTGACTACTGATTACAATGAAATCGGTGCAGGGGATCAAGGTTTGATGTTCGGTTTTGCGATCAACGAAACGGACGAACTGATGCCTTTGCCTATTTCACTTAGTCATAAGTTAGCGAAACGTCTATCTGAAGTCCGTAAAGACGGTACTTTGGAATACTTAAGACCGGACGGGAAAACGCAAGTTACCGTGGAATACGATGAGAACGGCAAACCGAAACGTGTGGACACAATCGTTTTGAGCACGCAACATGATGAGAATGTCACGTTGGAACAATTGAAAAAAGATATTTTGGAGCATGTCATCCATGCGGTCATCGACGACTCATTATTGGATGCTGACACAAAATACTTCATCAATCCTACAGGACGCTTCGTTATCGGCGGACCTAAAGGTGATTCCGGTCTGACAGGAAGAAAAATCATCGTTGACACTTATGGTGGGTATGCGCGTCATGGTGGCGGTGCTTTCTCAGGTAAGGATGCTACAAAAGTTGACCGTTCTGCAAGTTATGCGGCCCGTTACATCGCGAAGAACATTGTTGCCGCTGGGTTAGCGACAAAATGCGAAATCCAATTGGCATATGCGATCGGCGTGGCTGAACCTGTATCGATTGCGATCGACACGTTCGGTACAGGCGAATATCCAGAAGCCACTTTGATAGAAGCGGTACGCAAAAACTTCAACTTGACACCAGCAGGCATCATTAAAATGTTGGATCTGCGTCGCCCGATCTTTAAAAAGACAGCGGCTTACGGACATTTTGGGCGTGAAGATGCTGACTTCACTTGGGAGAAGACGGATAAAACAGAAGCTTTGCTAGCATATGTCCAAGCTGACAAATAATAGTAAGCACAAAAAAACTGCAACTTGTTTGCAGTTTTTTTGTGCTTATATCCATTATATTTGTATTTTCGGAACGCTTTCCTTCAGAAATTTATGACTGGAATCCACTGGGTGCAACAACATGTTCCTCAACCATATTCCTGATGCTGTGGATCCCTTGATAAGTATTGCGTCGTTCCAACTCATGATCGATTGCGTTCAGCACTTCCCACTTTTTGAGGCTCCACATCGGTCCGACAAGGGTGTCACGCGGAGCATCTCCCGTGATGCGGTGGATGACGATTTCTTGCGGAATGACTTCGAGCTGATCGCAGACAAGTTCAACATATTCGTCTTTCTCCAGCAACCGTAGCCTGCCTTGATGATAGTCCCGAAGCATTTTGGTGTTTTTCATCAAATGGAGCAAATGGATCTTGATGCCTTGAATATCCGAATCCAGGATGACGCGGTTGACGCTCTCCATCATCATTTCATGGGTTTCTCCCGGAAGCCCATTGATCAGGTGGGTACATACCGGTATATTATGCGCACGCAGTTCTTCGACTGCTTTAAGGTAGGTATCATAAGAATGAGCGCGGTTGATGATTTTGCTTGTTTCCTCATGGATGGTCTGAAGTCCCAATTCCACCCAAATATAATAGCGTTTGTTCAGTTCCGCCAAATACGCGATCGTTTCTGGTGGCAGGCAATCCGGACGCGTCGCGATCATGATGCCAACCACACCGTCTTCGTTGACGACCTGTTCATAGCGATGGCGCAGGATATCCACCGGGGCGTGCGTATTGGTGAAGTTCTGGAAGTAGGCGATATAGCTTTTCACATTCGGCCATTTTTTGTGCATCATGTCGATGCCTTTGCGTAATTGGACAGGCAGTGGATCGACTCGGTCTTGAGCGAAATCACCGGATCCTGATACGGTGCAGAAGGTGCAGCCGCCGTGTGCGACGGTGCCGTCGCGATTCGGGCAATCAAAACCGCCGTCGATGGCGACTTTGAATATCTTTTCACCAAAGTGTTGTTGCAGATGATAATTCCATGTATGGTAACGTTTATTTGTGTCACTGTATAAAAATTGATTTGTCAATACTTTCACCTCAACAACCATTTTATCATGATTTTTGTCCAGTCAGTAGACTATTTGACGGCTTGTGTTATATTTTTAAAGTTAATCCAAAGATGGAAAGGGCTTACTTTTAAGTGATGGAAAGGATTGTTACAGAATTATTTCAATTGTTAAATATTAAATATGGTTATGAAAGCCATTCAAAAATTTGGGAAAGAAACATATAATAGACATGTTGGATAATTTTCTTAAAAAAAATTTAAATTATCTTCCATTATTTTTATAAATTCAGACGTTTTTCACTGCCAGATAGGCAGTATTTTTGATACAGGGAGTGGTATATTTTGGTGTTATCCAGAAATGAACGCATCAACCAAAAGAAAAAAGAACAACTGATCAATTCTTTTATCACCACGAATAAAAGACTGAAACGCAGCGTAGCGGTCTTGAGTACATCATTCTTTATGACAACTGTCGTGAAGCCAGTCCAACTGGTTTTGGCAGCAGAGTCGACTACGCTTAGAACAACGGATACCCAAGTATATTCCACTAATCCCTTTTTGAATCAGATCATCCCGTCAGCGACAGTGATCGCTGCGCAAAATGATCTTTACGCCTCCGTAATGATGGCCCAAGCCATTCTGGAAAGTGGCTGGGGCACAAGCACTTTATCGAAGGCTCCCAACTACAACCTGTTCGGCATTAAAGGGGAATACAACGGGGAGTCCATCAATATGGAAACCTTGGAAGACAGCGGTGGACAGAATTACTATCCCATCAACGCCGAATTCAGAAAATATCCTTCCTACGCTGAATCTTTGCAGGATTATGCTGCTCTTCTGGCAAACGGGACCAGCTGGAATCCGACTTATTATGCTGGTGCTTGGAAGAGCAATGCAGCTACTTATCAGGACGCCACGGCTTACCTGACCGGCCGCTATGCGACGGACACGGCTTACAGCACCAAACTGAACAGGATCATTGCGCAGTATGGCTTGGATCAATATGATAACTATCAACCCGTCGTTGAAGAAGAGGTTGAAGAACCGGATGCAGGCGATATCGATTTCGAAACACCGGCTGAAACGCCTGAGCTGCCGACTGTGGACCTTCCAGAGAATACAGACGAAGATACTGCAGAACAAGAGACACCCGCTGAACCTACAGAGGATACCGAAGAAGCTGAAACACCGACAACGCCAGAAACGCCAGAAACTCCGGTTCAAGCGGGGGATGCTGTCCATGTTGTCCAATCCGGTGACACGCTATACGCTGTCGCAAAAAAATATGGTATTTCGTTAGTCGATTTGTTGACGTTGAATAAATTGAATTCCAATATGATCTATGTGGGTGACCGTCTGGTGCTGCCTGACAATGGCACCGCTAGTGTGACGCCTGGCGTGACAACACCAACAACTACTCCATCCACTGGCAGCAGTGTCGTCGTTGTGTCCGGAGATACTTTGTGGAAGATTGCGACCGCAAATGGTTTGACTGTATCAGAATTAAAAACGCTGAACAACCTGACTAGTGATGCAATTATGACGGGGCAAACACTGCTCTTGAAGAGTGCGGCTACGGTAACGCCAACCACACCGACAACCCCGACGGTGACGCCGGGAACAACAACCGGAAACGTAACGGTAGCATCGGGAGACACGCTTTGGAAAATCGCTAACGCCAATGGATTGAGTGTAGCTGAACTGAAGGCGCTGAACAAGCTGACGAGCGACGTCATCGTTCCAGGCCAAACGTTGTTGCTTAAACAAACTACGACAACGCCGAGTGTGACGCAACCGACTACTCCAGCAACACCAACTACGCCGTCGACAGCAAGTACGATCAAGGTAGCGTCAGGCGATACGCTTTGGAAAATCGCGAACGCCAACGGTTTGAGCGTAACGGCACTGAAAGCACTGAACAGTCTGACTTCTGATGTCATTGTGCCAGGGCAAGTATTAACGCTCAAGAGCACGACAGTCACTGCACCAACCGTAACCCAGCCGACGACAACAGCGCCGACAACGTCCACCACGACGAGCACGATCACCGTGGCGACCGGCGATACGCTCTGGAAAATCGCGAATGCAAACGGCCTGGCGGTAACTGAATTGAAGGCATTGAACAACCTGAGTTCCGATTATATTTATCCGGGTCAATCGTTGAAAGTGAAGGCCGCGGTAACGACCGGGAATACTTCTACAGTCGTAACGACGCCGGCTGTAACAACACCTTCTGTTCCGACTGCCACGAACAAAGTGTACACGGTCCAAAAAGGGGATACGCTCTATAAGATTGCCTCCGCAAATGGCGTTTCGGTTGCCGATTTGAAGACTTGGAACAGTCTGAGCACGGATATCATTTTTGTGAGCCAATCGCTGAAAGTGGCTGCAACGACAACTTCTGCACAGGCAACGGCACCAACAACTAGTGCGCCTGCAGCATCAGCCAATTCGTATACCGTCGTAAAAGGCGACACTTTGTACAGCATTGCCAAGAAGAATGGCGTTAGCTTAGCGGCTTTGATCGAAGCGAATGATATTACGTCCAACGTCATTTATGTCGGCCAAGTCATCACTTTCTAAGTCATCAGCCGAATGACTATTGAAGGCATCAAGTCTTGATGAAATGAGTTTTATTTGTTAAAATAGCAGATGAGTCAATTCATAACTGAAACAGACATAGAGAAGGAATAGTAGAGAGCAGCTTTTTTGAAGAGAGTGCATGGGTGGTGGAAATGCACAAAGAGCCTTTTGAACTCGCCTTTGAGTTGTTCCGCCGAAAGCATCAGTAAGCGGGACCGCATCGCTGCGTTACAGGCATGATAAGGAATGCAAAGACATTCAATATAGGTGGTACCACGAAAAACTCGTCCTATAGGCAGAACCAGTGATGGGCGCTGCCTATAGGACTTTTTTTATGGCCAATCGCCTGTTTGGATGAATGAAAAGAAAAGGATGTTGCTGGAAATGGGTTATACGCATAAAACGATCGAGAAAAAATGGCAAAAATATTGGGCAGACAACCGCACCTTCAAAACGACCGAAGAAGGCGGGAAGCCGAAATATTATGTATTGGATATGTTCCCTTACCCATCCGGCCAAGGCTTGCATGTAGGCCATCCGGAAGGCTACACGGCGACGGATATCGTTGCCCGCGCAAAACGCGCACAAGGTTTTAACGTATTGCATCCGATGGGTTGGGATGCTTTCGGATTGCCGGCTGAGCAATATGCATTGGATACCGGTAACGATCCGGCTGATTTTACCGAACTTAACATCAAAACTTTCAAGCGTCAGATCCAATCATTGGGATTCAGCTATGACTGGAGCCGCGAAATCAATACGACGGATCCAAGCTACTACAAATGGACGCAATGGATCTTCACGAAATTGTACGAACAAGGTTTGGCCTATGAGGCGGAAGTTTCCGTCAACTGGTGTCCGGCGCTTGGCACCGTACTTGCCAATGAAGAAGTCGTCGACGGCGTCAGTGAACGTGGCGGCCATCCGGTCTACCGTAAACCGATGAGACAATGGATGCTGAAAATCACTGCTTATGCAGAACGCCTGCTGGATGATCTTGAATTGGTGGACTGGCCTGAAAGCATCAAAGAGATGCAACGCAACTGGATCGGACGTTCGGAAGGTTCGAACGTCACTTTCAAGATCAAAGATACGGATAAAGACTTCACGGTCTTCACGACCAGACCGGACACGTTGTACGGTGCTACCTATGCGGTTATGGCGCCTGAATTGCCATTGGTGAAGGAAATCATGTCCGGGCAACAAGCTGAAGCTGTTGAAGCTTACATCGATTCCATTTCACTGAAGAGCGATCTTGACCGTACGGAGCTTGCAAAAGAGAAGTCCGGCGTATTCACTGGCGCTTATGCGATCAATCCGGTGAACGGCAAAGAAATCCCGATCTGGATCGCCGATTATGTTTTGGCGACATACGGAACCGGCGCCATCATGGCTGTTCCTGCCCATGATACCCGCGACTATGAATTTGCCAAAAAATTCGAATTGGAAATCATCCCAGTCCTTGAAGGCGGAAACGTCGAAGTGGAAGCCTATACGGAAGATGGCTTGCACATCAACTCCGATTTCCTGAACGGTTTGGATAAAGCGACAGGGATCGCGAAAATGAACGAATGGCTGTCCGAAAACGGACTGGGCGAAAAAGTTATTTCCTATCGTCTGCGCGATTGGTTGTTCTCGAGACAGAGATATTGGGGCGAACCGATTCCAGTCATCCACTGGGAAGATGGCACATCGACAACGGTTCCTGAGAATGAACTGCCGTTGCTGTTGCCGAAGACCGATCAGGTGAAACCGAGCGGCACTGGGGAATCCCCGCTTGCCGTCATCGCTGAGTGGGTCAATGTTGTCGATCCTGTTACCGGCATGAAAGGCAGACGCGAAACCAACACAATGCCACAATGGGCAGGCAGCTCATGGTACTTCCTGCGCTTCATGGATCCGCATAACCGCAACGACCTTGCTTCAAAAGAAAGACTGGACTATTGGCAGAACGTCGATCTTTATATCGGGGGTGCTGAACATGCGGTGCTTCATCTGCTGTATGCGCGCTTCTGGCATAAATTCCTTTACGATATTGGCATCGTTCCGACGAAAGAGCCGTTCCAAAAATTGTACAACCAAGGCATGATCTTGGGCGAAAACAATGAAAAAATGTCCAAATCCAAAGGGAATGTCGTCAACCCGGATGACATCGTGGAAAGATATGGCGCAGATACACTCCGCATGTACGAAATGTTCATGGGACCGTTGGATGCATCATCGACATGGAGTGAAGGCGGCATCGAAGGCAGCCGTAAGTTCTTGGATCGCATTTGGCGTCTGCTTTTGGATGAAAATGATAAGATGCGGGACCGCATCACAACCATCAACACGCATGAATTGGACAAGGTTTACCATCAGACAGTCAAGAAGGTAACCGAGGATTACGATAATCTGCATTTCAATACAGCAATCTCGCAAATGATGATCTTCATCAATGAAGCCTACAAAGTGGATGCATTGCCGTTCGAATACGTCACT
Organism: Trichococcus shcherbakoviae; assembly: GCF_963666195.1. NCBI lineage: Bacteria > Bacillati > Bacillota > Bacilli > Lactobacillales > Carnobacteriaceae > Trichococcus > Trichococcus shcherbakoviae. The sequence goes on along the minus strand of NZ_OY762653.1, from coordinate 353,704 downwards.
GGATTTGTTCAATTGCTTGCGCCGGTCGCGCCTCACTTTGGTGAAGAGCTTTGGGTGAAACTGGGCAAACCGGAAGGCATTTCCTACGTTGCATGGCCAACTTATGATGAATCTTTCCTTGTCGAAGACGAAATCGAAGTCGTTTTCCAAATCAACGGTAAAGTAAAAACCAAAGAAATGGTTCCCTCTGATATTTCCAATGATGACATGATCGCATTGGCATTGGAAAACAGTGTCATCAAAGAAGGCATCGAAGGCAAAACCGTCAGAAAAACCATCGCCATCCCAGGTAGATTGGTCAATATTGTAGCGAATTAATCTGAAATAATAAAGAGAACGCACACCCCAACTCTGACGGGGTGTGCGTTCTCTTTATTATGTGTGTTCTTTTAAATAGGCTTCTGCGGATATACTTAAGGGATGATCAACACTTGCCCGACACGGATGAGGTTTGGATTGGCAATGCCGTTGGCGTTCACGAGTTGCGTGATGCTTACGCCATAGCGAAGCGCAATCGCATATAAAGTGTCCCCGGCTTTGACTGTATAGGACGTTCCGGTTGTAGGAGTCGTAGGAGTCGTCGGCGTTCCGGTGCCAGGTATCGTCAATACTTGGCCGATACTGATCAGATTCGCGTTTGCGATGTTATTGGCGGTAACGATCTGTTGGACCGTCACGCCATACCGCAAGGCGATGGCATACAGGGTATCCCCAGCTTTGACTGTGTAAGTTGTTCCGGTCGTCGGCGTTGTAGGAGTCGTAGGTGTTGTCGGCGTGCTTGTTCCCGGAATCGTCAACACTTGTCCGACGCGGATAAGGTTGGCGTTGGTGATGCCATTTGCATTAACGATTGCTTGGACCGTCACACCATACCGCAAGGCGATGGCATACAGGGTATCCCCAGCTTTGACTGTATAAGACGTGCCGGTTGTGGGCGTTGTAGGAGTCGTAGGAGTAGTCGGTGTGCCTGTCCCTGGAATCGTTAAAATTTGTCCGACCCGGATCAGGTTGGCGTTGGTGATGCCATTTGCATTAACGATCGCTTGGACCGTCACGCCATAACGCAAGGCGATCGCATAAAGCGTGTCACCAGCTTGGACTGTGTAGCTCGTTCCTGTTCCCGGCGTGCTTGTGGTGTTCATAAGCTGAGAAAGGGTCACGAACGAGTAGCCCATCGCACGCAGCTGATTGATGATGTTCGGCAATGCGGCAGTCGTCCCGTTGGCGCCGTAACCGGCATGAAGCAATACGATGGCTCCCGGCACGACGTTGTTGATGACGCGGTTGTAGATGTCAGTGGCGGAATTGCCTGTCCAGTCGAGCGAGTCGATAGTCCACTGGAATGTGTAAGTATAGCCGGCGTTTCCGACAGTTTGCAGGACGGTACTGTTATAGGATCCGAAAGGAGCGCGGAAGAATGGTTTTGTGCTCTTGCCGGTGAGGTTTGCGATGATTGTTTCGGTTCGGTTGAGTTGGTTTGACATCTCGGTCGTCGATACGGTTGTGAAATCCGGATGATTATAGGAGTGGTTTCCGATGTCATGGCCAGCTGCGACAATGTTCTTGATTGCCTGTGGATGATTTTCAGCACCTTGACCAGTGAGGAAGAAAGTGGCTTTTACATTATTGGCTGATAATGTGTTCAGAATTGATTGGATATAATATCCGTCCGATCCATCATCAAACGTTAAGGCAACAACCTTATTGGATGTAGAACCTTGGTAAATAATCTGCGAGGTAGCAGCCAAAGCGGGCGTTGCCGAAAAGGTGAAGAAAAGCAGGAGCGAAAGGATGACTCCGAATAAATGTCTGAACCCCTTTCTTGAGGTGTTCATTTTTATTCCTCTTTTCTATTGCAGCCTGTGCGACACGGTTGACGTGGCAGCGTTGAAATCCAAGTGCCTGTGAATTGTGATTTTGGCAAAAAAATGGATTGGCTCAGTTTTTTTCCACACTTACATTTTACCATAAACGTTTAGGTGATGGTATGAAAACGCATGCAAAGGAATAGGGCGTTTAGCCTGGAAATGTCAGGGAATATTCTGAAATTGTTAGGATTTTGCAAAATAAGACTGCTATAGATTGAAAAAGCCCGGATTTTTGGTAAAATACTTGAGTGATGGTATTATTATCTTTCATTCATCGGGAAGAAAGCAGGTTGCAAATGTCAACAGATAGAAAAATCAACGAAGAAAACGAAACAACCAACAATAAGATGGTGCAGGGGACTTTTTGGATGACTTTCGGGAGCATTTTTTCCCGTTTGATCGGCGCTCTTTACATCATCCCATGGAATGCCTTGATGGGATCGACGGATGCGGCCAATACGGCCAATGCCCTTTATTCGATAGGCTACACACCTTATCAGCTGTTCCTTTCGATCGGGATAGCAGGCTTCCCAGCAGCGATGTCCAAGCAGGTGGCCCAATACAATGCAAAAAATCAATACCGCACCGGGATCGACATCTTCAAGAAGAGTATGTTCTTTATGATTTTGACGGGCGCCGTCAGTGCCGCATTGATGTACGGGTTGGCACCAATGATCGCTGAGAACAGCCCGGCCGCTTCACCTGAAGACGGAGCATTGGTGATTCGGGCGCTGGCACCAGCATTATTACTGGTACCAGGCATGAGCTTGATGCGCGGTTTTTTCCAGGGGTATCAGGATATGGTGCCTTCAGCCATTTCGCAAGTGTTCGAACAAATCGGCAGGGTAGTGTACCTTTTGGGAGCCACCTACATTGTGATGCAACTTCTGGATGGCAGCATCGCCACAGCTGTTGCGCATTCCACTTTTGCGGCGTTTGTGGGCGCAATCGTTGCAACCATCATCCTGCTTTTTTATTACAAAAATAAAATGGCCGAATATCAGCCATTGATCGCCAACAGTGAACCTTCCAGCAACATCCAGACCACTGCGGCCATCAAGAGCATGCTGCAGGAATCGATCCCGTTCATCCTGATCGGCTCAGGCATCACTTTCGCCAAGCTGATTGACCAAGTGACGTTCAAACCAATGATGGAGAACCTGACGAGCTACTCCGGCAAAGAAATCGAGGATCTTTTCGGACTGTTCAGTTTCAACGCCGACAAGCTGATCATGATCATCGTTTCCTTGGCGGTCGGGATGGCCACAGCAGCTGTGCCTCTGATTGCCGCCGAGTTCACGAAAGGAAACTTCCGTGTGCTGCAGAGCCAGGTGAGGGAGATCATCCAACTTTTCGCTTTCATCATGCTTCCGGCATCATTGGGGATGATGATTGTTTCAGAACCGATCTACAACGTGTTCTATCCGCTTCATCCGGTAGGTCCTACGCTATTGGCGGTATCGGCTCTGATGAGCATCGTTTTGGGACTGTTCACGGTTCTCGGATCGATTTTGCAGTCTTTGAGCCGACATAAGACAATGATCTCCTATCTGTTGGTTGGACTAGCGGTTAAAGTGGTCATGCAGTATCCGATGTTGGCTTTGTTCGATACGGCAGGCGCATTGGTTGCGACGACGATCGGATTCATCGTGACGGTGCTGTTGAGCGGTTGGAAAATCTATCACCTGACCCATTTCGGGCTGGTTGACACGTTGCGGAAAACCGGGAAAATTTTGGCCGTCGCCTTGGTCATGACGGCCTGCGCGTTCATCGCCTTGAAAGCCAGCATGCTGGTCATTCCGATCGATCGCAAGTTGACGGCACTTGTGGTAGTCGCCATCGTAGCGGCAGTCGGAGGCTTCGTCTACTTGTTCCTGACCCTGAAATTGCGCATCACTGATGACATTTTGGGCGCAAAAGCGAACGGTCTGCGCAGAAAAATGCGCATCAAATAAAATATTCAAAATCGAAAAGCAGCCTTAGTGGGTGCTTTTTGGTTTATAAGGGAGAAAAAATATGCGTTTGGATAAACTGCTGTCGAATTCCGGATTCGGATCGAGAAAAGAAGTCAAAGTATTATTGAAAAAGAAACTGGTGACGGTCAATGGGAAAATTGAAACGAAAGCCGAAGCCAAAGTAGACAGCGAAAAGGACGCTATTCTTGTTTATGGCGAACCTGTCAGCTACCAGGAATACATTTACCTGATGATGAACAAACCGCAGGGCGTCCTCAGTGCGACGGAGGACAATCACCAAAAGACGGTCATCGATCTGCTGGCTTTCGAACTGCATCAGCAGGAACTCTTTCCAGTCGGCCGACTGGACAAAGATACGGAGGGGCTGCTGCTGTTGACGAACGATGGCCAATTGGCGCATTTCCTGTTATCGCCTAAACGGCATGTGGATAAGATCTACTTCGCGGAAGTGGCCGGCCGGATGACGGAAGAGGACCAAAAAGCCTTTACTGAAGGACTCATTCTGGAAGATGGCTATCGTTGCCTGCCGGCAAAACTGGAGATCCTACGCTATGATGAAGTAAAGGATTGCTCAGAGGTAGAGATCACGATCAAAGAAGGGAAGTTCCATCAAGTGAAACGGATGGTGCTTGCCTGCGGAAAAGAGGTCACCTTCCTGAAACGACTGACGATGGGATCCTTGCATTTGGACAAGCAATTGGAAAAAGGGGACTATCGTCCATTGCGCGATGAGGAACTTGCGGCATTGCGGGAACATTTACCGGAGTCGATTAAAAAAGGCTAAGAAATTGTGGGCTGTTGGGCCTAAATACCAAGCTTTTATTTGGTTATTTTGCCAAAAATGATATGATGATAGCATGATATTTTAAGTTAGGATGTGTGCGTATGGAAATCAATTGGAAAAAAGAAGTGGAAGTCAGAAAAACGGAACTGCTGGAGGATTTATTCACTTTATTGCGGATCGACAGTGTGCGGGACGATTCGAAAATAACCCCAGATGCCCCGGTCGGACCAGGCCCTAAAGAAGCTCTGGAAGCCTTCTTGGCTATCGGCGAACGCGACGGTTTCATCACGAAAAATGTCGGCAATCTGGCTGGACATATCGAATTCGGCGAAGGCGAAGAATTGATGGGCGTATTCGGCCACGTCGATGTTGTGCCTACCGGAACCGGCTGGGATACAGATCCTTTCGTGCCTGTCATCATCGATGACCGCATCTATGCCCGTGGATCCAGCGATGACAAGGGGCCTACGATGGCTGCCTATTATGCATTGAAGATCATCCGCGACCTGAAACTGCCGATCACCAAAAAGGTCCGTGTCATCATCGGCACGGATGAAGAGAGCGGCTGGAAATGCATGGATCACTATCTTGAGAACGAACGGATTCCGGATTTCGGTTTTTCTCCGGATGCTGAGTTCCCGATCATCAATGGTGAAAAAGGCATGCAGACATTCATGGTCCAATTCAGAGGCGATAACAAAGGCGGCAAGAACGAGCTATTGAGTTTTGATGCAGGCCTGCGGGAAAACATGGTCCCTCAGGATGCGACTGCCGTATTCATCAGCCCAGAGGCCGACAGAATCGAGCAGGCATTCGCTGCTTTCCTTGAAAACAATCCGGTCAAAGGAACGATTTCTGTGGAGGGCGAACAAGTAACGGTCGAATTGATCGGAAAAGCCGCTCACGGCATGAATCCGGCTGCCGGCGTGAACGCGGGCACTTATCTTGCCACATTCCTGAACAAATTCAACTTTGGCGGACAAGCGGCTACGTTCCTCGAATTGATCGCAGACCGCATCCACCTGCAGCATGATGCAAAGAAATTGAACTTGGCTTACACGGATTCGGTCATGGGCGAATTGACTATGAATGCCGGCATTTTCACCTTCACACCGACAACCGGCGGAGAAGTGGCTTTGAACTTCCGTTACCCGCAAGGCGTTTCCGAAGAAGGCATTGAAATTAAGTTGGAAGCGGCATTGGCTTCCTATGGCGTGACGATCGCAAAAGGCGGACACGGCAAATTGCCGCATTACGTCCCTGCTGACGATCCATTGGTCAAAACGTTGTTGGCTGTCTACGAAAAACATACAGGCCTGAAAGGGCATGAACAATCCATCGGCGGCGGAACCTACGGACGACTGTTGGAACGCGGCGTTGCCTATGGCGCGATGTTCCCGGACAGCATCGATACGATGCACCAGGCGAACGAATTCATGGCTCTGGATGATCTATTCCGCGCGACAGCCATCTACGCGGATGCCATGTACGAATTGCTGAAATAAACAAGCAGTTGTATAGCTGCCTAGCCTAAAAAACAGGAATGCTGTTCGATCAGCATTCCTGTTTTTGAATATATCCATCTAAGTCCGATTCGTTATCCCGAAATAGTTCGTCTTCTGGAAATTTCCCATGGTGCATAAAAGATGGTCCAGACGATGAAAATGGATCCAAGGACCGCAATCAAGTAGCCGGGTGTTCCCAGCCAATATCCGGAACGGGTAGCAGAGATTTGCCAATCCCGCTGCTTTTCCTTAGAATGAAGGGTGAACACTGGCCGTTTCTGCGAATCGCTGATTAGGCGGCAGTCATATCTAAGAATCGAAGGGAGAACTGTAATCATGACATTGAAAGAAAAAGTGAACAAGGATTTCATCCAAGCAAGAAAAGACAAAGACACATTGAAGGCAGATGTCCTGCGTCTCATCAAAACCGAGTACGATTCTTTCTTGATCGACAACAAACGCGAAATGACCGAAGCGGAGGAAATCCATGTTTTTCTGAAGGACATAAAGAAAAACAACGAAGCCATTGACTATGCGAAACAAGTCGACCGCACGGATCTGATTGAAGAGAACCAAAAGAAATTGGCCATTTTGGAGGCATATGTCCCCAAAATGATGGATGAAAGAGAAGTCCGCTTCTTTTTGGCCGAAAACGGTGTAGCCGAAATGTCGTTGAAGGATGCAATGAAATTTTCGATGCAAGTGCTGGACGGAAAAGCCGACAAAGCACTCGTCTCCAAAATCATCAAAGAACTGTTGGCAAAATAATGCGGCAGACAAGAAAAGGACTGCGCGGCTCGAGCTGCACGGTCCTTTTCTGAAGTGAAATCCAAGGTTCCTCCGCCCTGAATTGTTCAAGTGATCAGTGATAGGCGAATAATCAGTCTTTTTTGATCCATTTGTTTCCGGCTTTGTTTGTAGGCGGAAGTCTGTGCCCTTCGACAATGTGGACTTCTTTGCTGCCGGTGATTTTGCCCCCTCTAGGGCCAACTTCTTTGTAGACGCCAGGAGGAAGATTATCCGTACCCGGTTTGTGTAAATCTTTTTGATCGATTTTCATGCTTTTTGCTCCTTTCTTTCCTGAAGAGCGATGGCGGAGGCACTGCTTGGTACAGGTTAAGTATATCGCTGCAAGCGCAAACAATCAAATGATGGCTGCCTTCGGAAGGCATTGTGCAAGTTTGAACAACATTTCAGGATTTTCGGCTGCCGTAACAAATTGAAACACAATTGTCATATTTCTATCATGTAATAGTATTTTAATTTTGATATACTTCATCTCGTAGAAGAAACAGGAGGAGAAGTATAATTGGGAAAAAAACATATCGCGTTGTTCGCATCAATCTTATTGCTTAGTCCGATTGCAGGTGGATTTACTGCTCAAGCGGCTACATTGGAAGAATTACAACAACAAAAAGATGCTTTGCAATTAGAAACGAATACGATTCAATCGCAGATTGAAGAAAAATCAAATTCATTGAATACTTTGGAATCCGAAAAAGCAAACTTGGAAACAAAAGTGAATGAACTTCAATCGCAATTGGATGAATTGATGAATCGGTTAGCGACTCAAGAGCAAAAATTAGCTGATATCGAATCAAAAATTCTGGAATTGCAAGCTGAAATTGAAGCATTACAAGTGGTCATCGACCAGAGAACCGAAAAATTAAATACACAGGCTCGTTATATCCAAACGGATGCGGGTGTTACGGATATAGCTTCAATGCTGTTGTCTTCAGAGAATTTTTCTGACTTAGTCGGAAAAATCACGGTCGTTTCAAAGATTGTGACTGCCAACAAGGACATCGTGGAACAACAGGAAGCGGATCAGCAAAAAGTCGAAGACAGCAAAGTGGCTGTTGAAGAAGAAAAACTTGCTGCTGAAGCATTGAGACAAGACATTCTGATTTCAAAAAATAATGTCGTAGCCCAAAAAGCTGAAATCGACGTCCAAATCGCGCAAGTCATCGAGAACTACGAGTTGACTGAAGCCGAGAAAAATGGCTTGGAATCAACCAGAGCTGACTTAGCTGCACAAACAGAAACAATCAGCAATGATATGGCGGCTGAACAAGCCCGTATCACGGCTGAAGCCATCGCAGCTGCCGAGGCAGAAGCGGCAGCCATCGCAGCGGCGGAAGCAGCTGCAGCAGCTGCAGCAAATAACCTGACGGCATCTGTCTCAACAACGACGACAACACCAAGTTATTCAGTGAATTCCAGCGGGTTCTTGAGACCGGCAAGCGGCTACATCTCTTCTCCTTTCGGAAATCGCGTTTCTCCATTCGGCGGCTCGATCGAATTCCATCGCGGCGTTGATATCGCAGGCAGCGGAGCGATCTCTGCAGCGCAATCAGGAACAGTTGAGACAGCTACTTATCATGCAAGTTACGGCTATTATGTTGTCATCAACCACGGCACAATCAATGGCGTAAACGTTAAAACTTTATATGCCCACATGCAACCGGGCTTGTTGGTGGCTCCAGGTCAAACTGTCAGCCAAGGACAACAAGTTGGCGTGATGGGTACGACAGGAAGTTCGACCGGCGTCCACTTGCACTTTGAAGTACAAGAAAATGGCGCAGTGGTAAACCCTGTAAACTACATCGGCGGATAAGAATCCGAAAAGACATATAAAAATATAGAGAAGCGATCAGGATTTTCTGACCCCTTCTCTTTTTTTTGCAACGAAAAGGGTAATAATGCGTTATAATAGGGGATATGTTGAACTGAGGAGTTACAAAATGGAAAAGATAGCATCGATGAAAAATCAAAAAGTAAAACAATGGAAAAAACTGCAGACCACCAAAGGCCGGAAAGAGGCGGGCGCTTATCTGATCGAGGGGACGCATCTTTTGAAAGAGGCCATCAAAGCAAACGCAAGCATCCAGGAAGTTTTGATGACTGAAGCTTTTCACCAACAGTCGGATCTGCCGCTTGGTGAGAGGGACATCATCATCGTTTCCCAGGAAATCCTGGCCAGCCTGGCCCAGACAGAAACGCCGCAAGGAGTCGTCGCGATTGTTCAGTTTCCTGAAGCGGCTCCGATTTTGGATTACAAGGGCAAATATATCCTTTTGGACCAGGTCCAGGATCCAGGGAATGTCGGCACCATCATCCGGACGGCGGATGCTGCCGGGTATGCCGGGGTGATTTTAGGGGAGGGATCGGTGGATCTTTACAATGATAAAGTGCTGCGTTCCATGCAAGGGAGCCACTTCCATCTGCCTGTATATCGTGGTGATCTGCAAGAGATGATACCTGAATTTAAGAAGAATGGTATCCCGGTCTACGGAACCGAACTGAACGAAGCGGCTGTCGATTACCGGACCGTTTTCCCGACCGATGCGGTAGCGTTGGTGCTCGGTAACGAAGGGAATGGCGTTTCAGGAAAAATATTGGCATTAACGGATCAGAATCTGTATATCCCGATCTTCGGCGAAGCGGAGTCTCTGAATGTCGCAGTCGCGGCAGGCATTCTGCTTTATCACTTCGTCGGCTGAAGAAATGCATGAAAAAAACGCTATTTTTTCAATTAAACGTGAAAAAGTATTGCCTTTGTGAAATTCCTATCCTATTATAGAAAACAGACATGAACTTTTGTATGCGAGCAAGCGGGCTGCCGAATTCCTAACCAACATCATTCGTGATTCTTTTCCTTTTCGGATGGAAGGAAGCGGCGGCCACAAGCATTTTTCTGAGGAAGTACTTCAGGTAGTGCAGATTGTGGAGCGGGATGCTTATTTTTTGTAAACATTTTGTGACAAAAGGCACATTCCCTTTGACAGGGGAAATGAGGGTGTTTATAATAGGTCAAAGAGGTGAAGGCTGTGAATGAAATGCTGGAAGTAAAAAAATGTATTTGTCCAAAGTTTGAAAAAACATTCTCTATTTTAGGGAAAAAATGGACCGGCTTAATCATCGAAGTCTTGATGGACGGAGATAAACGATTCAAGGAATTGGCCGTGCAGATACCTAATGTCAGTGATCGAGTATTAGTGGAACGCTTAAAAGAGCTGGAAGATGAAAAAATTGTCGTAAGAACCGAAAATCCTGCGGCGGCAATCAAAGTGATGTATGGATTGTCCGAAAAAGGGAAAGCTTTGAACAATGTGATGCTGGAAATCCAATCTTGGTCGGATGCTTGGGTCTAATCCGAACTTGACGGATACGGCATTTCCGGTTAAACTGGCAAAGTAAGTAAAATGAATATGAAAAGCGTTGAAGGGAACCTTCACGATCTGCAGCTTTTTTCAGGGAATAATGGCCATTGACTGCGAGCCTTTATAGAAGCCGATTGTGATTTTTCACTCCCCGAGCTGACTTTGGGATTTGCCCCGTGCAATGAATAAAGTTCCGGTTTATTACCGTTAAACAAATGAAGTGTCGTTGCTTGCAGCGAAACAAGGGTGGTACCACGAAAATCTCGTCCCTTACCAGGGATGGGATTTTTTTGCATTTTTTAAGAAAAGGGGACAGAACATGGAATTGAAAGCAAAATTACAAACATTACGTATAGATGCCTTACAGCAAGTAGAATCTGCAGAGGATCTGCAAGCATTGAATCAAGTCCGCATTTCTTACTTGGGGAAAAAAGGACCAATCACAGAGGCTTTGAGAGGGATGAAGGATTTAAGCCCTGAAGAGCGTCCCGTCATCGGAACGTTGGCGAATGAACTGCGCGACGACATCGAAGCCGCAATCCAAGCCAAAAAAGATGCGCTTGAAATCAAAAAAATGGAAGCCGAAATCGCGGCTGAAACGATTGATGTCACCTTGCCGGGCAAAAAAATCGCCCAAGGCACGACACACGTCCTGACGCAAATCAATGAAGAAATCGAAGACCTGTTCCTCGGAATGGGATACAAAATCGTCGACGGACCGGAAGTCGAAGAAGACAGCTACAACTTCGAAAAGATGAACTTGCCGAAAGATCATCCAGCCCGCGATATGCAGGACACTTTCTACATCACGGATGAGACCTTGCTGCGCACGCATACATCGCCTGTCCAAGCGCGCACGATGGAAAAACATGACTTTTCCAAAGGACCATTGAAGATGATCAGCCCGGGGAAAGTCTACCGCCGCGACAGTGATGACGCGACCCATTCACACCAATTCCACCAGATTGAAGGATTGGTCATCGGCGAGAACATCACTTTGGCTGATCTGAAAGGCACGCTTGCCGTCTTCGCCAAAAAATTGTTCGGAGAAGAACGTGAAATCCGTTTGCGTCCAAGCTACTTCCCATTCACTGAACCTTCTGTCGAAGTCGATGTCAGTTGCTTCAAATGCGGCGGTTCCGGCTGCAATGTCTGCAAACAGACCGGTTGGATCGAAATCCTGGGATCCGGCATTGTGCACCCGAACGTTCTGGAAATGTCGGGGATCGATTCCACGAAATATTCCGGTTTTGCTTTCGGGCTTGGGCAAGAGCGTGTAGCGATGTTGAAATATGGAGTGGATGATATCCGTCACTTCTATCAGAACGACATCCGATTCTTAAGTCAATTTGATGTAAAGGAGTAATGAAATGAAAGTTTCCTATAAATGGTTAAAAGAGTATTTAGATCTATCCGATGTAACACCTGCAGAATTAGCTGAAAAAATGTCCCGCACGGGTATCGAGGTGGACGACGTCATTTACCCTGGCAAAGGCTTGTCCAAAATCGTTGTCGGCGAAACGTTGTCCGTGGTTGACCATCCTGATTCGGACCATCTGCATGTCTGCCAAGTGAATATCGGGGCTGAGGAACCGATTCAGATCGTCTGCGGGGCGCCGAATGTGGCTGGCGGCCAAAAAGTCATCGTGGCTTTGCATGGCGCACGCATCACCGGCAACGCAAAAATCAAAAAGGGCAAGATGCGTGGCCAAGAATCGAACGGAATGATCTGTTCGTTGGCTGAATTGGGCTACTCTGAAAGTGTTGTTTCAAAAAAATATGCGGACGGGATTTTTGTCCTGCCTGCTGATGCTGTTCCCGGAACGGAAGTCGTTGACTTGTTGGAACTGGATGATGCGATCCTGGACATTGACATCACACCGAACCGTGCCGATGCTTTAAGCATGCGCGGATCCGCCTATGAAGTCGCAGCCATCTACAACAAAGCATTGAAATTCCCGGAGGCTCCGGTATCCGAAAAAACGGGTTCTGTTGCGGATTACATCAAAGTTGCCGTTGAGGACACGAACGATGCTCCTGCCTACCATATCCAAGTGATCAAAGACGTAAAAATCGCGGAAAGTCCGCTTTGGTTGCAGAATAAACTGATGAACGGCGGTATCCGTCCAATCAACAACGTAGTCGACATCACGAACTATATCCTGTTGGAATACGGCCAGCCATTGCATGCTTTCGATTATGATCAAATCGGTTCCAAGGAAATCATCGTCCGCCGTGCCAAAGAGAATGAAACAATGACGACGCTTGATGGGGTCGAAAGAACGCTCGACACAGATAACATCGTCATCACGAACGGCACTGCACCGATTGCATTGGCGGGTGTCATGGGCGGTCTGGATTCAGAAATCACCGATGAAACCGTGACTGTCGCATTGGAAGCGGCTTTGTTCAATCCGGTTTTGATCCGTAAAACCGCAGGTAAATTCAACTTGCGCAGCGAATCCAGTTCCCGTTTCGAAAAAGGCATCAACGTCGCGACAATCCGCACAGCCGGACAACATGCGGCTGAACTGATGCATGAGTTGGCTGGAGGCACTGTCGTTGCCGGTACAGCTTCCGTCGATACTGTGGAAGTGAAGGATACGGAAGTGGTCATCACTTTGGAAAAAATCAACCGTTCGTTAGGGACTGACATTTCCAGCGACGAAGTGACCGCCATCTTCAACCAGTTGGGCTTTGCCTCGACGTTTGACGGCGAAACCTTCACTGTTGCTGTACCACCGAGAAGATGGGATATCTCCATCTATGCGGATATCCTGGAAGAAGTCGCACGCATCTACGGATACGACAACCTTCCGGAGACATTGCCGGTCACACCGGCTTTGCCTACTGCATTGACGCCTAAACAACACACGATGCGCATCACCAGAAGATTCATGGAAGGCGCGGGACTGACCCAGAATATAAGTTATGTCTTGACTACCGCCGAAAAAGCGCGGGAATACGCAGTCGAAGACAAGGAAGGCATCCGTTTGGCTTGGCCGATGAGCGAAGATCGCAGCACACTGCGGATGAACTTGTTGAGCACGCTGCTGGACAATGCCGCTTACAACGTTGCCCGCAAGAACACGGATATCCAATTTTATGAAATAGGTCGCGTCTTCTTCCCATCAGCTGATCGCGTTTTACCGATCGAAGCGGAGCGTTTGGCTGGCGTGATGACAGGAATGGCCTACCAAAAAGATTGGCAAATGGCTGCTGAACCCGTCAACTTTTACCATGCCAAAGGGGTATTGGATGGGTATTTCGAGACAATGGGCCTGAGCGATCAGATCCGTTTTGAAGCTGCTAAAGACCTAAAATGGATGCATCCAGGCAGAACGGCTGCCGTTTACCTGGGCGATGCCTATATCGGTTATGTCGGCCAAGTCCATCCGGCAACGGCAAATGCCTATGACCTGAAGGAAACGTATGCTTTCGAAATCGATTTCGAAGCGATCATCGCTGCACCGAAGGAAGTGATTACGCAACAGCCGATCCCTAAATTCCCTGGCGTGACCCGCGATGTGGCTTTACTGGTGGATGAAACCGTCACACACCAACAGATCGTCAAGACCATCAAGGAAAATGGCGGGAAATTCCTGAAGGATGTCCATCTGTTCGACATCTATCAAGGCAAAGGCATCGAGGACGGCAAGAAGTCGGTTGCTTATTCCATGTCGTTCCTGAACCCTGAAGCGACGCTTGTCGATGAAGACATCAACAAAGCTTTCGCCAAATTGGTTGCGGCTCTGGAAACCGAATGCGGAGCTGCCATCCGTTAATTTAGAAGAATAATGTACAAACAAAGAGTGGACCGTCTCGGGATGAGACAGTCCACTCTTTGTTTTGCGAAGATTTAGATGCGGCTAGGATTCAGTTGTCTGATTCACTCGGGTTATCGGACA